>CAMXWF010000007.1 GCA_947252645.1 uncultured Bacteroidia bacterium | reverse complement strand
CTTCTCGCCGTGGAGCACGCTGACGGGCGCCGGGGCAGGGGTGCCGCCCTGGGCGCCGAAGGAGACCTGGTAGGTGTTGGCCTGCTTTTTCTCTTCGAACTCCACGGCTATCTGCACATCGCTCTGCGGGGTGCGCTGGAAGGTAGTGCTAGTGGCGGCGGGTAGGGGAGAGCCGTCGACGCTCCAGCTTTTGACTTTATAGCCCGTGGCAGGGGTAGCGATGCAGGTGATTTCTAGGCCTTTACCTGCGTTGTTGTTTTGTATTTCTAGTCCGCATATGTAGGCCTTAACGCTTCCGTTGCTACCGGCTGACACCTGGGCGTTAATCCAGAGGTGGAGTCGGCCGGGGGGCAAAGCCTCTTGCCAGGCGTGATCGATGAAGGAGTTTTGTGCGGCTGTGATCACGTGTCCCTGGAATTCATGGAACTCGTCGCCCTTGATGCAATATCGGTTTTTGTTGGTGGACCAGACGATTCGCAGGTTGGTGCAGCCAGCGAAGAGTTCTTTCCCGAGGCACGGTAGTTTTATGGCTTTACTATGACCCTTGAGCTTCGGGAATGTGATGGTTTGCAGGGCGGTGCAGTTAGCAAAGCAGAGGTTGCCGATTTTGATTTCCTTCAGGCTTTTGTAGAACGATACTGTGCTAAGCGCGCTGCAGCCGCTAAAGGCTTCGTTGCCGAGTTCCACATATTGTGAGCTGATGTTTACCTTCTCGAGGGCTGTGCACCCCTGGAAGGCTCTGTCGCCGACTTTACCATAGAGCACAACGCCCTTCAAGGCGCTACAATTCTTGAAGGCCTCGATGCCCAGTGTACGCGCGGAGGACGGCTTTCCTAGGGTCACGCTGTTTAGGTTACGGCACTCGGCAAAGGCCTTGGCACCGATTTTTAGCACGCTGGCGGGGATTGAGAGCTGCTCTAGTTCACTCAGTCCTTTAAAGGCTTCCTGCGCTATGGCTGTTACCCCGTATGTCGTGTTTGCATTGGTTACCGAGCTGGGGATGTCCGCCTTCCCGTCCCTGAGGGCTGTGCAGGCTATGACTTCGCAGGTATTGGTGCTTGTTACCTTGTAGGAGAGCGTTGCCCCGTTGGGGGTGCTTGAGGAAAACACTTGCCCCACTGCTTGTCCAGCCATTAGCAAGGAGAGTAGGATAGTTGTTGCCACGGTGTCGATATGTTGCATCATCCATCCTTGAATTTTGATTATGGGTTGATGGTGGTGGGGCGCGGAATGAGGCTTGGTAGCTTGAGGGGGAGTGGCTCGGCGGGCAGTCTTTCGGGCAGGGCTAGGCTATCGCGTTGCTCTGCCTTGGGCGTGGCCATGGGAAGGCCCCAGTCGTAGATGCCCGTTTTGACGTACTTTTCCATGGGTGCGTTGAGTACCTCCCGGTTGAGGTATTTTTCTATCATCAGTCCCGCAATGGGCGCAGCCCAGCGCCCCCCCGCCCCGGCATTTTCCACGAACACGGCGATGGCGATTTTGGGGTTGTTGCGTGGAGCAAAGGCTATGAAGACCGAGTGGTCGTCCCCGTGGGGATTTTGGGCTGTGCCGGTTTTCCCGCACACGTCTAGTCCCTGTGTTTTGGCGCGCCAGCCGGTGGCACCAGAGCCCCAGCCCCCGTTGACGGCTTGGTACATCCCCTCGATAATGGGCTCGAAATGCTCTTTGGCTATGGGGATGCTGTAATTTTTCACTTCGTTCTGGGCAGTCTGGTTACCCTCGATGCGCTTGACGAGGTGTGGCGTTTTATAGTAGCCCCTATTGGCTATTATGGCGGCCAGGTTGGCCATTTCTAGGGGTGTGGTTCCCAGCTCGCCTTGTCCTATGGCCAAGGAGATGATGGTGAGAGAGTTCCAGGCCCCCTTGTGGAAGTAGTGGTTGTAAAAGTCTACGGTGGGCACATTGCCTGGGAGTTCGCCTGGGAGGTCTACATGCAGCTGGTGGCCGAACCCGAAGGCATACAGATAATTGGCCCAAGCTTGGAATGCCGCCTCGATGTTGGCGTATTGCTTCCTGTTGTCCATGATGTCGCGGAAGAGCATGCAGAAGTAGGCGTTGCACGACATACGGACGGCATCGACCAGGGAGTGTGCAGGGGGGTGACTGTGGCACCCCACGCCGCGACCTACCGTGTATCGACCATGGCAGCTGTAGCCTCTATCCAGCCACGTAACGCCCTCCTGAAGCGCTATGAGGCCGTTGACGATTTTGAACGTGGAGCCAGGCGGATAGAGGGCCATGATGCTGCGATTGAAGAGGGGCTTGAGGGTGTCGGCTTCGAGGGCCCGGAAGTTGGTAGCCCGTGGTCGGCCTACGAGTAGGTTGGGGTTGTAGCTTGGGGCACTCACCATGGCCAGAATGCCGCCAGAGGCTGGTTCTATGGCCACCACGCTGCCCACCTTGCCCTCCATCAAGTACTCCCCATAGGCCTGTAGCTCGGCGTCGAGGGTCAGCTGCATGTTGCTGCCAGCCTCGGGCACGGTGTCATATTGCCCGTCGGCGTAGTGCCCTTTGATGCGATTGTGGACATCCACCAGGTAGATGCTTACCCCTCGGTGCCCCCGGAGGATTTCCTCGTATTGTTTTTCTAGGCCGCTTATGCCGATGTAGTCGCCCATTTTGTAGTAGGGTCGTTGGGCGATGGTCGCGGGGCTCACCTCGCCCACGTAGCCCAGCGCATGGGCGGCAATGGGGCGGGGGTAGCTGCGTAGAGTACGGGGCTGCACGTAAAAGCCGGGAAACTGGTAGAGTCGTTCTTGGAAATGGCCGTACTCTACGGGGTCTATCTGTTTGAGGAAGAGGGATTCCTTGTAGAAGGAGTACTCCTTAGCCTGTCGGAGCGTGGTGCGGATGTCCTCGAGGCTGATATGCAGCTCCTGGGCCAGCAGGAGGGTGTCGAAGGGCTTGAGCTGCGATGGGATGACCATCAGGTCGTAGCATACCTTGTTGGTCACCAGCGGCACGCCGTGACAATCGGAGATTATGCCCCGGGCAGGGTATTGGGTAATGCGGCGCAGCACATTGTTGTCGGCCGAGAGCTTGTAGGAATCATCGATGACCTGGATGTAAAAAAGCTTGGCCAAGATGACCAGGAAGACTGCCACTATGCCCCCTGTGATGACAAGCGGTCTACCAGCTTTAAATAGCACTGCCCCTAGCGATTATGCCCTTGGTGATGCCCAGAGAACAGGTACTGCAACAGGAGCACTGTGGCCAGCGTAAAGAGCGCATTGAGGAGTGCTTTAAGCAGCGAGGCACCAAAGTGGGCGAATGAGAAGGCGGACAAGAAGTAGAGTACCAGGTGGTGGATGGCGATGAGGGTCCCATTATACTTCAGCGTGCTTTCCACGCCAAGCTGCGCTATGGAGGGAGTCCATTCTTCTTTGCCGTTACGCTGCTCGGCAAAGAGCAGCAGGAAGTGTGGGCGCAAGAAAGCTACTAGGGTGGTGGCGGCGGTGTGGAGCCCCAGGGTGGAGGTATAGAGGTCGACTATGAGGCCTTGGGCAAATCCTAGGAATACCAGCAGGGTACGGGAGATTCTTGCGGGCAGCAGGAAGATGAACAGTAGGTAGGCGTAGGGGGTGAGGTAGCCCCAGAGCTCGATGTTGTTGAACAGGACGATCTGCGCCAGCGTGAGGAGCAGGAAGAGCGCAGCGCTTTTTAGCACGCTAGAGGACATGCTCCACGAGGGTTTGCTGGAGGGAGTCGCGCTCCGCCCGGGTGGGGTTTTTTATCAGGGTGACGTGGTGGAGCTTGCGGAAGTCCACTGCCAGCTCCACGCGGTAGGTGTTGAAATCGCCCCCCTGGTTCTCTATCGACTTGACTATGCCGATGGGCAGGGCGGCCGGGAAGATGTTGGAGTAGCCGCTCGTCATCACCGTGTCGCCTGGGGCCACGAACACGTGGTGGGGAATTTCCGTCAGCAGTACCTCGCGGTAGCGCAGGCCGTCCCAGTGCAGGGAGCCAAAGTAGTTTGAGCGTTGCAGCTTGGCCGAGATGCGTAAATCGGTGTTGAGTAGGGATATCACCATGGCGTAGTGGGGCGAGATGGCTACGGTAAAGCCGGCCACTGCCCCCTGGCTGAGCACGGGCATCTGGGGCTCAAGGCCCTGCGCTTGCCCGGCATCGAGCATGAAGTAGTTGCGTTGCCGCGCCACGCTATTGCTTACAACGGTGGCCGTTAGGTAGTGGAGTCTGCGTGTGCTATCGTCGGAGGGGCGCCAGGGGCGCGCACCGCCGGCTGCGAGTTCGTAGCGGGCCAGCTGATTGCGTAGGTCAACGTTTTCCTGCGCCAGCCGCTGGTTGGTGGGCTCGAGCGATAGGTAGTTGCGCCAGGAGGAGAGCCAGCGCGAGATGACGGCTCCCTGGCGATGCAAGAAGAAGCCCGCCCGGACTTTCTGCTCGTAGCTGTAGTTGAAGTAGCCCACCAAGGCTGCCGCCTCGAGTAGCAGGAATAGTAGGACGTGCTTATACTGCTGCAGGAGGCGAAGGAGCGTGTTCATACGATTGAAGTCTAGGCGAGCCTTGGTCGGGGACTCCTGCGCTGGCTCTGGGGGCTTTGCTCTGGGTGGGTTAGCGCATCAGGAAGGGACACTTGTCGATGCTCTTGAGTGCTATCCCGGTGCCGCGGGCCACCGCGTGCAGCGGGTCTTCGGCCACAATGAAGGGGATGCGTATCTTGTCGGAGAGGCGCTTATCGAGGCCACGCAGTAGGGCCCCGCCCCCCGTGAGGTATATGCCCCGCTTGACGATGTCGCCGTAGAGCTCCTCGGGGCACATCTCTAGGACCTTGAGGATGGCCGATTCTATCTTGCTTAGCGAGCGCTCCAGACAGTGGGCTATCTCCTGGTAGTTCACCGGCACCTCCACGGGCAGTGAGGAGACTTGGTGGGGGCCATGCACGATGAAAGCGTCGGGTGGGGTCTCTAGGTCGGTCAGCGCGGCGCCCACGGCGATCTTGATGTCCTCGGCCGTGCGCTCGCCGATCTTGATGTTGTACTGCCGTCGCAGGTAGTCTTGGATGTCCGCGGTGAAGCCATCGCCCGCAATGCGTTCGGACTTGTTGCACACGATGCCCCCTAGGGAGATGACGGCGATCTCGGTGGTGCCCCCCCCGATGTCCACCACCATGCTGCCTTGGGGGGCCTCCACGTCGATGCCGATGCCCATGGCGGCCGCCATGGGCTCGTAGATCATGTAGACATCGCGCCCATCGGCCTGCTCTGCGCTGTCGCGCACGGCCCTGAGCTCCACCTCCGTGCTGCCGCTCGGCACGCAGATCACCATCCGCAGCGCGGGGGAGAAGAGCCGTTTGCGGTGATTGGTCATCTTGATCATGCCTCGAATCATCTGCTCGGCCGCATCGAAATCGGCAATCACCCCATCGCGCAGCGGGCGTATGGTGCGGATGTGCTCGTGCGTTTTACCGAGCATCATGCGCGCCTCCGAGCCTATGGCTATCAGCTTCTTGTCCACCGTGTCGATAGCTACTATCGATGGCTCATCCACTACTATCTTGTCATTGCTGATGATGATAGTATTGGCTGTTCCTAGGTCGATGGCCAGCTCTTGCGTGAAGAACGAAAATAGTCCCATGAAGGATTTCCTGGTTTAATGGCGAAAATGGCGGTGGCCCGTGAAGTACATCGGCACGCCGTGCGCATTGCACACGCGCACGGAGTCTGCATCGCGGATAGAGCCCCCTGGCTGGATGAAGGCCTTGATGCCTGCCTGGATCGCTGTCTCCACCGAGTCGGAGAACGGGAAAAAAGCATCTGAGGCCAGCACGCTGCCAGCCAGTGCGTGGTGGAAGGCCTGCGCATGCGCTATGGCATGGTGCACGGCATCCACCCGATTCATCTGGCCTGCCCCTACGCCTATGAGCTGCCCGTGGTGCGCCACGGCGATGGCGTTGCTCTTGCAATACTTCACCGCCCGCATGGCAAATAGCATGTCGGCCAGCTGTTCGGGGGTGGCTTGGGTCTGGGTAACGCACTGCAAATGCTCCTGCTGCACGGCGAATCCATCGCGCGTTTGCACCAAGTAGCCATTGAGGGCACTCCGTACTTGGTAGACGGACACGCCAGCCTGGCCGCGTGTCAGGAGTATACGATTCTTCTTGCGCTGCAGGATCTTCAGGGCCTCCTCGGAGAAGCTGGGCACCAGGGCCACCTCGAAGAAAATGGAATCGAGCCCCCGGGCGGCCTCTTCATCGATGGGGCGATTGGCCACGATCACGCCGCCGTAGGCCGATTGCGGGTCGCAGGCTAGGGCGCGCGCCCAAGCCTCGGCTATGGTAGCACCCGTGGCCAGGCCGCACGGTGTGCCGTGCTTGACTATCGCCACGGTCGGTTCCTCATACTCACTCACCAGACCAAAGGCCCCGTCGAGGTCGAGCAGGTTGTTGTACGACAACTCCTTGCCGTGGTGCTGCGTGCAAAACGACTCCAGATCCCCAACAAACACGCCCTGCTGGTGGGGGTTCTCCCCGTAGCGCAAACGGTGGATTTTCCCAGTCAGGCCGCTGGCAATCTGGCTACAGGCCTGCTCGGCCTCGTGGAGCACAGCTGACGATTGCCCGGAGGCGCAGCTGAGCATGTAGCTGGCAATGAGGGCATCATAGTGCTGTGTGCGCTGGAACGCTGCCGCAGCGAACTCCAGGCGCTGCCGCAGCTGCGTACTGCCCTCTTGAGCTTCTAGCAGCGCTTGTACTCGGGCATATTGCTCCCGGCTACTGACCACTAGGACATCGCGATAGTTCTTGGCGGCAGCCCGCAGCAGCGCTACGCCCCCGATGTCGATTTTCTCTATGAGCTCTGCGTGCGTGGCCTCCTGGGCCAAGCTTTCTTCAAAAGGGTAGAGGTCTACTACGAGCATGTCGAGCGCCTCGATCCCCTGCGCAGCGGCCTCCGCGCAGTCGCTGGCTAGCTCGCGCTGGTAGAGTAGACCGCCAAAGATCTTCGGGTGCAGCGTCTTGACACGCCCCCCGAAAATTGCCGGGAAGCCGATGATACCCTCTACCCTCCGCACCGCAATGTTGGCCTGCTCCAAGAAGCTGGCCGTGCCGCCCGTGGATACAATCTCCACGCCCCGCGCGGCCAGCTCCTGGGCTAGCGGAAGTAGGCCATCCTTGCTGTATACACTGATTAACGCTCTGTGTATGATGCGCTTATCTTCGTTCCCCATCGCTTCTGGAAGCCCC
The DNA here is from genome assembly GCA_947252645.1 of uncultured Bacteroidia bacterium. Lineage (GTDB taxonomy): Bacteria > Bacteroidota > Bacteroidia > Bacteroidales > CAJPTX01 > Bacteroides_D. The sequence continues at coordinate 114,333 of CAMXWF010000007.1, read as the reverse complement.
CTGCTCGGCCCGCCGTAGCCGCCTTGAACACACACTAACCCCAACTCAATAGATGCGCAAAATTCGTGCTTTCTGCACTAAAAACAAAACCGGGCCTCTCCCCCGGCTAGACTTCCCCTCCTGGGGGCTGCTACCATTACGCATCCGCACTCTCGGATTCGCAGCTTGGGCTGTTATGGCCTTCCTGGCTTGCGCCTAAGTGCTTGTGGCATCCTAAGCTTTTCGCGCTTTACCCTACCTTTGTAACCACTGCTTTTACACTGTTGGATCTATGGTTAGGGACGTTATTGACTCCAACGACTCCGTCAAGCCCAACGATTCCATCCTGGAGCTGCTGCGCCGTGATTTCCCAGGATGCTTCACCAAGCAGGGGGCCTTCGATATGGAGCGTTTTTGCGACCTAGTGACCCCCGAGGTGCGTTGGCGACCTCATCCCCGCTGCGCTTCTCTGTGAACTCTCATGGCACGCTGCCTCAAGCTAGCCCAGCCAGGGGAACTGCCAGTAGTGCCAATGACCGCAACGCCGGGCAGTCCAGGCGTATCACCAGCCCCTCCAGCTCCAGAATCTCTGCCCCTCCTATCTACGTCAGGAACTGGCTACGCTGCCCCTAGCGGGTCTAAGGCTAACGGTAATCCCACCAGGCCCCAAGGCCCCAGCAAACTGGCACACCCCCCATCTATCCCTACTTTTGGCTACACTGCCATGCAACAAAATACCCACCCATGCGTTTCTACTAGCGAGGCAGTCCTATGGGCATGCCGTACGATAATTCTGAATAAACAAAGAAGACAAAGCTATGGCATTCAAACTTCCAGATCTCCCCTATGCGCTCGATGCGCTCAGCCCCTACATCTCAAAGCAGACCTTGGAATTCCATCACGGGAAGCACCATTTGACCTACATCAACAATCTCAACAAGCTGATTGAGGGCACTAAGTTTGAGAACGCCACCCTGGAGACCATGATCAAAGAGGCCGAGGGCGGTATATTCAACAACGCAGCGCAGACCTTCAACCATACTTTCTACTTCGAGTCCTTCTCCCCGAAGCCTAAGAAGGCACCCGAAGGCAAGCTGGCCGAGGCCCTAGCGCATGACTTCGGCAGCGTGGAGAAGTTCATCGAGGAGTTCACCAAGGGAGCCACGGCGCTCTTTGGCTCCGGGTGGGCATGGCTGGCGGTCGACAAGGCGGGTAAGCTCTGCCTGGAGATGCTCTCCAATGCTGGCAACCCCATTCGTGAGGGCCACACGCCGCTCATCACGTGCGATGTATGGGAGCATGCCTACTACCTCGATTGCCAGAACCGCCGGGCCGATTACATCAAGAACTTCTGGCAGGTGCTCGACTGGAGCGTGGTAGAAAAGCGCTACGCAGCCCGCTAGCCGATTCCTAGCTACAGGCTATAGAGCCGAGGCCTCCAGGCCTCGGCTCTTTTTTGTGCCTACAACGGCTCAACCCAGTCTCCCTCACGCTTGATGAGCGCAATAAGCTGCGGCACGGCTTGCTCCGTGGGGATATTCTGAACCTTGAGCTCGCGCCCCTTGTAGAGGGATATCTTCCCGGGGCCAGCGCCCACATAGCCGTAGTCGGCATCTGCCATCTCCCCGGGGCCGTTGACTATGCACCCCATGACGGCTATTTTCAGGTGCTTCAGGTGGCAGGTAGCGGCGCGTACTTTGGCCAGGGTCGTTGGTAGGTCGTAGAGGGTGCGGCCACAACCAGGGCACGCAATGAGGTCGGCCTCGGTTTGCCGCATTTGCAGCGACTGGAGGATCGTCAGCCCCGTTTGCACTTGCTCCCGTAGCACCAGCGCGCTCGCGGGCAGTGCGAGTCCCCACGCAAGATAATCTACCATCAGCGCGCCGTAGGCCGCCGCGGTCTCCACGCTGTACCACTCGGGGTCAAAGGGCACTTCTACACCATATCCCGCCACGATGGGCAGTCGTATGCCCTGCACCCCTAGGAGGATAGCAGCCCGCCGAAAGGCCGCTATCCCGGGCTCGTGGCTTTCTAGGTAAAGGATGTCGCGCCGCGGGTCAGGGGTCGTTGGCAAGGCCAGTGGATGCCCATCGAGCGATATGACGTGGAGTCGCCAAAGGCCCGAAAGTGCCCGGTAGCTCTTTCTAGTCTCATCGTCAGGCACAGCAAACGCATCCCAGAGGCTCTGGGGCACGCGGGCGGCCTCCGCTTGACCAGGCAGTAGCACCAAGTCGACAGAACGCCCCGTGGCTCTCCAATTCCCCTGCCCATCGTGCTGAAAGCCTAAAGCAAGCAGATTCTCAGTTGCCTTCTCCGGCCATTGAGACAAACGCTTTAGGAGCCAGCCATGGGGGCGTTGGGCGTAAAGACGGTGCCCCGTCCAGCTAGGTTTTTGCGGTGCTAGCGGATCGTAGGGAAGGCTTGTAGGATAGCAAGGGGCATGCGTGGGGCGTGGCCAGCTAGCGATGTAGTCCACCAAGTGCTTGGCTACGGGTATTTCGCGCTCGGGCGGCTCGGTGAGGGAAACCCGGATGGTATCTCCAAGACCATCGGCCAGAAGAGCCCCAATCCCGACAGCTGACTTGACGCGCCCTTGCAGCGCGTTGCCAGCTTCGGTGACCCCTAGGTGGAGCGGGAAGGTCCAGCCCCGCCGGTACTGCTCCACGCTGAAAAGACGATTGGCCACCACCATGAGCCGCGGGGTGCTAGCCTTGAGCGACACCACCACCTGGTCGAAGCCCTCGGCCAGGCAGAGGGCTAGCATTTCTGTGGCGGAGGCCACCATGCCCGCGGGGCCTGCGCCGTAGCTGGCCATGATGCGCGGGGAGAGCGACCCGTGGTTCACGCCAATCCGCAGCGGGATGCGGCGTAGTTTGCATACCTCGAGCAGCGGCCGGAGGTCGTCTAGAAGTCGCGCTTGGGCCTCGTGAGGCGACCACTCGAGCTGCTGGGCTGCAAGCCCAAAGTTCCCTGGATTTATCCTCACCTTATCGGCGAATCGCGCCGCCATGAGGGCCACCTTAGGCGTAAAATGCACATCGGCCACGATAGGCACCATGCACCCTTGCGCCCGCAGCACCTTGACCACCTGCTCTAGCCCCCGCGCTTGAGCCAGGGTGGGGGTGGTAATCCGCACGAGGTCGCCCCCTGCGTGGGCAATTGCGAGGGCTTGCTTGACCGAGCCTTCTAGGTCATCGCCCCGGCTGGTAGTCATGCTCTGGAGACGGACAGGGCTACGCCCCCCTATTTCCACCTGGTGCACCTGCACCCCGTGGGTCGGCCGGCGGGCTGGATACCAGTAGCTCTCGCAATAGCAAGTGGAGTGTGGGCTCTGCATATCGTGCTCCATGCGCTATGGTAAAACGGGAGACACCGTGCGGTGTCCCCCGTTGGTTCATCTAGGCTGGCGACTACAGCCCCAGCTTCTTGCGGATATTCTTGGGGAGGGCGTCCTTGTGGACGGTGATATTCGTCGTCTTGTAGCGCACGAAGGCCTCCGAGGCGTAGAAGTAGCCCTTGTAGATGCCATCGCTCGTCCAGCTATTCTTCACCTTGTAGTACTTGTTGCCATCCTGGTCGTGGGCGATGCCCATGATGAGCATGCCGTGGTCGTCGGTGGTCTCCCAGTTGTCAAAGGCCTGCTGGCGTAGCTCCTGCGTGATGGTCTGTTCGGGTACGGGGCCATTGACCTCGGTGAGCAGCCGTTTGCGCTCCGCCTCCGTGAGCGTGGACCACTTGAGCTTCTCCGAGCCCGACACTTCCTGACCCTGCTTGATGGGGACCAAGGCCACGCCCTTATTGTACTTGAAACCCCGCTCGCTCACATCGCTGCCCCAGGCCACTGAGTAGCCCTGCTTGAGGGCGTTGTCGATGATGGCTATCAGCTCATCGAGCGGCACGTTCCAGTTGGTAGCCCGGCGCCAGTTGTCGGGAATCTCTAGGATGAACTTCTGGTAGAAGGGGTGGTGCGAGAAAGAGGTGATGGAGACGTAGTTCGCCGCATCCAGCCCGAGCGACTTGGCGTAGCTCTGCGGCGTATAGCTAACGCCAGCCACGGTGAACGTTTCCGGCACTTTCCCCAGGTAGGCATCGAGTATCCCATCGAAGCCCTGAAGCCACGCCGTAGTGAGCTTATTGACACGCCCGTTGATGAGGGCATCTAGATATCCCTTGAGCACCCTGTCTAGCTCATCGTGCACGTGGTTGTCTTCCCCGTAGTTGAGCCCCCGATAGGCCTCCTCGGGCATTAGCCCGTAGTGCCCCAGCGTATAGAGCACATCCTCAAACGAACCCCCGCCCGCAAAATTCACCGTGCCGTGGTAGCGGACATAGCTCTCGGCCTTGTCGTGGTAGTTGGTCCGCACAATGTACATCTCTGAAAGGTCGTGCTCGCCCTTGCCCATGCGCAGCAGCTCCGCCTCCAGTAGCCCGTTGCCGGAAAAACTCCAGCAGGTCCCCGAACGATTCTGATCCTTCACCGAGGTGACGGGTATGAGTATGTCGTCGGTAAACTTAAAGCTCTCCTCCTTTGCCGTGTCCTGGGCAAAGCTTCCCGGGGCCGCCATGGATACCAGCAGGGCCAGGGCAAGTAGCGAACGAAGTATTCTAACCATAGTCTTATAGTGTTTTTTTTGACCTCTCGGCGCACGAGGCTGCGCGCCAGCGCACGCAACATTACAAAGTTAAGGCTTTATGGAGAACTTCGTGCCTACCCTCGCCACCCGGCATCGAATGCCATGCCACCACGGGCGGGGCGTTTACCCCGTCGCCCCGTGCCTTCCAGCTCAGGCGCCCAGGCACTAGGCTAGCCCGACAGTTGCGATGTTGCCATCGGCGCAGCGGCCACACGGTGCGGCAAGCAGCAATACCCCAGATACCTTTACGCCAGCCGTGCGCAGGGATTGCTCATCGCGCTGTAGCACTCCCTCCCACGCAGCACCAAATGCCAGGCCGTCCCTACGCCCCTTTCCCTGCTTCCTTCCGCCCCTCAGGGCTTTTGCCCTCTCCTAGCTTTTCCAGCACCTGCGCGGCATGCTCCTTGGTCTTCACCCGACCAAAGACATGCATGATTACCCCCTGCTCATCGATGAGGAAGCTCTTGCGTATCATGCCGATCGTCTTCTTCCCGTAGAGGTTTTTCTCGCCCCATGCCCCGTAGGCCATGGAAATCGTGTGATCCGCATCGCTTATGAGCGGGAAGGGCAAAGAGTACTTGGCTTTAAACCCCTGGTGCGAGGCAATACTGTCGGGGCTCACGCCCACCACCGCGACTCCCTGGGCCTGTATGGCCTGGTAGCCATCGCGAAGGCTGCAGGCCTCAGCGGTGCAGCCTGGCGTGTTGTCCTTGGGGTAGAAGTAGAGCAGGAGCTTCTGGCCCCTGAAGCTATCGAGTGAAACCGTGCGGCCATCGTCCTGCACGCCCGTAAAGTCCACGGCCTTATCGCCTGCCTGTAGTGCCATAGCTGCTGTGATTTAAAACTCGCAATTCCCCGGGGTGCGCGGAAAGGGGATCACATCGCGAATATTCGACATCCCCGTGATGAACAATATCAGTCGCTCAAAGCCCAGCCCAAAGCCACTGTGCGGCACGGAGCCAAAGCGGCGCGTGTTCAGATACCACCAGTAGTTCTTGGGGGGCATGTGCAGCTCGTTGATGCGCGCCAGCAACTTATCGTAGTCGGCCTCGCGCTCCGACCCCCCGATGATCTCCCCTATCCTAGGGAAAAGCACGTCCATGCCCCGTACCGTGCGCCCATCGGGATTCTGCTTCATGTAGAAGGCCTTGATGTCCTTGGGGTAGCCGGTCACGATGACGGGGCGGTGAAAATGTTGCTCCACCAGGTAGCGTTCGTGCTCACTCTGCAAGTCGCTCCCCCACGACACTGGGAACTCCCACTGCACGTTCGCCGCTTCCAAGATCTCCACCGCCTCGGTATAGGTCATGCGGACGAAATCGTGCGCCAGCACGAACCGAAGGCGCTCGAGCAGGTCGGGGTCCCACTTGCTTTGCAGAAACTCCAGATCGTCCAGGCAATGGTCGAGCGCGTACTGCGTGAGGTATTTGAGCATTTGCTCGGCCAGGTCCATATTGTCGTAGATGTCGTAGAAGGCCATCTCGGGCTCTACCATCCAGAACTCCGCCAGGTGGCGTGGGGTGTTGGAGTCCTCCGCACGGAAGGTGGGGCCAAAGGTGTAGATCTCGCCCAGGGCCAAGGCCCCCAGCTCCCCCTCCAGCTGGCCCGAAACGGTCAGGCTGGTCATCTTCCCGAAGAAATCCTGGCTCCAGTCCACCTGCCCCTCGGCCGTCAGCGGCGGATTGTTGGGCGGCAGCGTGGTCACGCGAAACATGGCCCCCGCGCCCTCAGCATCGGAGCTGGTAATCAGCGGGGTGTGCAGGTAGTAGAAGCCCCGGTCATTGAAGAACTTGTGGATGCCGTAGGCCATGGCGTGCCGTATGCGCAGCACTGCAGAAAACGTGTTGGTCCGAGGCCGTAAGTAGGCTATCTCCCGCAAGAACTCAAGGGAGTGCTCCTTCTTCTGCAGGGGGTAGTCCTCCGTCGGGGCCGAGCAGTAGACCTCCAGCTCCTCCACTTGCAGCTCCACCCGTTGCTCTCGGCCCTGCGAGGCCACCAGCGTCCCGTAGGCGCGCAGGCTGCTGCCCGTGGTGATGCGCGCAAGCTCCGCGGCCTCAAAACGACTGGGATCCAGCACCAGCTGTAGGTTGTGGATGGTCGACCCATCGTTGAGGGCCACAAACACCACGCGCTTATTGCCCCGGCGCGACCGAACCCAGCCCTTCACCTCCACCATGCTGCCGGGGGCCCCCGCCTCTAGGAGGTCTCTTACTCTGCTTCGCGGCCTGCGAGCCGCGGTGTTCTCTCTCTGCTCCACTGGACTAAATGTGCTATTTGATCTCCTCTATCACTGCGCTTATCCCCAGGTTGATCGCCTCTAGCAGCGAGGTCCGGTCATACCGGGGCTTGCTGTTCACTATCCCATCGAGCATCGTGGGCTCCATGCGGATCGGGGTCATCCACTGCACCGCCGTCCTGTATTGCGCCCGGGGAATTATGCCGAGCCGCGGGTAGATCGTCACCCCCACCACCACCTTCGGGCGTAGGTACTCCCGCGGCGAGAGAATGGAATCCTGGTACTTCTCCCCCGACACCGACATCGAGCTCTCGGGGCTGGTCTGTATAGCGATATCTATCGACATGTAGTACTTGGCCGACCCCCTCCGCTGCGCACGCTCAATGGGCATCGAGGGGTAGCCCTCGTTGTCATACGTGAAGCGGCGCCCATACGTGAAGAGGGGAAGTATGTACATGTTGCACTCGCGCTCTAGCCGCTGCCTCAGACTCTCGAAGCAGAGCCCCTTGAGCCGAAAATACACCGGATCCAGGCTCGCGTACTGCGAGGGCGGCGTGGGAAATAGTCCCTCGAAGGGCCGGATCTTGTTCCGTATATCGGGGTGCAGCGTAAAGGTGTACTGAATCAGCGCATACTGCTTATTGCTGATCCTCTGCGCGTGCGCTGTGCGCCCCCCAAAGCCCACCGATGCCGCCATGAGCATCAGCAGCATGCATACCACTTCTCGCCTCATCGTCTTACCGCAGCAAATATAAAGCTTATAGCCCAAATCCTGTGCCAACCGTTGTACCCAACTGGCGGTCGCGGCAAGGCCAAGCGACTGGATTTTTCTACTTACCTTTGTTATGGCGGATGGATTGAACAAACTAAATCTACCTAATCATGGCTAATTATCAAGTGATCAACGTGGAGGGCATTGGCCCCCAGATGGCCGTCAAGCTCAACGAGGCCGGCATAATGAACACAGACCAACTCCTGGCTGCTTGCAAAACCCCCGCCATGCGGGCCGATCTAGCCAAAAAAACCGGCATCAGCGACAAGCTCATCCTCCGCTTCGCCAACATGGTCGACCTGTTCCGTATCACCGGGGTGGGTGCCCAGTATGCTGAGCTCCTCGAGGCCTCGGGCGTGGATACCGTGGTCGAGCTCAGCAACCGCAACCCGGAAAACCTCGTCGCCAAGATGGAGGAGGTCAACGCGGAGAAGCGCCTTGTCCGCCGTACGCCCCCTGCCACCAGCGTGAAAAAATGGGTGCTCGAGGCTAAAACCCTGCCCAGGCTCCTAGAATATTAGAGCTGCACTACGCCCCTCGCCCCTCTCTGCGGGGAGAGGCTGAGGAGGGCAGTGCCCCTATGCGCCCTTGCCGAGGGTCTAGGGCTAGAGTCTTCCCCGCTCCTTGGGGAGGATGACCGTGCCTACGATCTTGATCACCGCCACGGGGGCGTTGCTGGCGTTGGAATGGATGGTCACCGTTCGGCTAATGCTCTGGGGTTTGGGCTCCACCCGGAAGTACACGCTAACGCTCCCCGCTTTGCCTGGCAGGATGGGGTGCTTAGTGTAGTCCGGAATGTTGGTGCCACAGCAGCCCTCCACCTTGTGGAGAATCAGCGGTTTGTTCCCATCGTTGTACACCGTCAGGGCCAGGCGTCCCGTGTTGTCGTCCACGTCCAGCACGGCCACCTCCCCCAGATCCACCGTGTCGCGCTCCAGACGGATAGCTGCCCCATCCTCCTTGATCGAGGTGGCCAACGCTTGGGCGGGGCTAGCCGCGAAGGCAGTAGGCAGAGTGGGCAGTAGACCTGCTAGAAGCAGCATGAGTATCGCACAGGTATAGCGCATCGCTTAGGTGTTTTACGCAAAGTACTGTACCTTTGATTTACAAACCCCGTGCCATCGAGGCCTGTGGCTCCTGCTCGGCTGCGGCACGGAAAGCACTCGACTGCAGGAGCAGCATTTCAGCTTAACTTGGGGCCTATAACACCGTAGCGATGTCAATTATCAACAGAGCCTTTGCGTACCTCATGCGGGGGCACCTTTCCCGAGTCGACCAGATGTGCTTACATCCCCTCGACATACAGCACCGCATGTTCCAGCTCCTCATGGCAAACCTGGCCAAAACGAAATACGGCCAGCAGTACCATATCGCCCCCACTACCGACTACCCCGAATTTGCTCGGCGCGTACCTATCGCCACCTACGATGACCTGCTCCCCTACATCGAGCGCATGCGCCAGAAAGAGGCCAACGTCCTCTGGCCCGGCGCTCATCGCTGGTATGCCAAAAGCTCCGGCACCACCAGCACCAAGAGCAAATTTATCCCAGTAACTAGGCAGTGCCTGAAGGTATGTCACTATCGGGGCGGCTACGACCTCCTAGCCCTCTACTTCCACAACTACCCCAGAGCTCGCGTTTTCAGCGGGCGCGGCCTTACATTGGGTGGGAGCTACAAGCCCTCTGGCCCCGAAGGCTGGGTGCGCGAAGGCGACCTCTCGGCCATCCTCCTGCGCAACGTACCCACCTGGGTCGACTTCGTCCGCACCCCCTCCCGGGCTGTGGCCCTGCTCGCTGACTGGGATCAAAAGCTCGAGGGCATCGCCAAGGAAGCCCTCCACCAAAACGTCACCAGTATCACCGGCGTGCCCTCCTGGAACCTGCTCATGCTCCAGCACATGCTCCAGGTGAGCGGCAAAAGCAACCTCCTAGAGCTTTGGCCAAACCTCGAGGTCTTCTTCCACGGCGGCATGAACTTCGCCCCCTACCGCACCCAGTTTGACCAGCTCATCCCCTCCGCCCAGATGCGCTACATGGAGAGCTACAACGCCAGCGAGGGCTACTTCGGGCTCCAGAACGAACCCAACCGCCACGACATGCTCCTCATGCTCGACTACGGCGTCTTCTACGAGTTCATCCCCATGGATTCCTTCCACTCCGCAAACCCCACCGTGCTCCCCCTGGAGGGCGTGGAAAAAGGCGTCAACTATGCCCTCGTTATCTCTTCTACCAACGGTCTCTGGCGCTACATTATCGGGGATACCATCACCTTCACCGAGCTGAAACCCTATAAATTCCTCATCACGGGGCGCACCAAGCACTTCATCAACGCCTTCGGCGAGGAGGTCATTATCGACAACGCCGATCGGGCGCTAGCCCAGGCCTGCCAGCGCACCGGGGCCATCGTCCAGGAGTACACCGCCGCACCGCGCTACATGGATCTCAAGCAGAAGGGCTGCCATGAGTGGTTCATTGAGTTCGCCAACGCCCCCGAAGACCTCTCCGAGTTCACCCGCTGCCTCGACCAAGCACTCACCGAGATCAACTCCGACTACGAGGCCAAGCGCCACAACGACATTACCCTCCGGATGCCCCTTGTCCACGCAGTACCCCAGGGTGCCTTCGTGGGGTGGATGGCCAGTCGAGGTAAGGTGGGCGGGCAAAACAAAGTGCCCAGACTCTCCAACGACCGCCAGTATGTCGATAGCCTATCGGCCTACCTCCAGAAGGACCATCCGCCCACAGCCTAGCCCCGCGGGCCCAATGGACGGACTCCTACCTTTTGGCAAGGCCTCCGACTTCAGGGGACAAAGCCCCATCCCTAGGGCATGACGAGCCCAAGGTCTTTGAGCGGGTGCTCCCCCTTAGCCTGCGCGCAGAAGGAGTTTGCCACCCAAACTTGGCTCTCCGCAACGGTCTACCCTCCAGACTCCCCCTGCGCCCCGTACAGACTCCTCGCGGGAAATATTGCTCGTACATTTGTGAACATTAATTCCAGCAACATCTCCCCGAGGATAAGGAAAAGCTATACCTTGCGCAGCAGCATCACCCAGTCTCGCTGTCCAAGGCACTTGTCCATCCGGTGAGCTTTGCTACCCTGCTGCTTTTTGCCGAGTGGAGCCAGTGCTATTCCTGGGCTATTCGCCGAGAGTTGCCCAAAGCCATGGCCAAGGTCCCGCGGCTTCCCAAGTTGCTTCGGGCTGTCAGAGCTATCCGGAGACTCCATTGAAGGGCCAAAGAGAGTGCACAGCCCCGAGCAGGTTGCCAGACGGCGTGAGGGACTTCTCAGGTGCTCTTTGAGGACCTTTGGCAGGGTCCCAAGGCCCGTGAGAATAAGCCAGCTAATCGAATAAAGAACGGATACCATGGAAGTGTTAGTGTTGGGCCCCAGTTGCGCCGAGAGCAAGCGCACCTATGAGCTTGTTAGGCAAGTGGTGGGGCTGTACCAGCTCGATTGCCAGCTGCGCGCAGTGAATGACCTCGCGGAGATCATGCGCTACCGCGTGGTCAGCACGCCCGCCCTGGTGGTGAACGGGCAGGTGGTGCTCAGGGGCCATGTACCCACGGCCAGCGAGGTGGCCAAGGCCTTAGGGGTGGGCGAATAGCCCGGAGGAATGGTGCGTTACCAGGCACTCAGGGGGCCTTGCGGGTCGTTGCGCGCTTCCTGGTCGCTCGCTGCGCACCGGCAGATCCTATAGGAACATGGGATGGGTATTCTTACCCAAATTCTGTGCCAGCTCCGTATCTGGTCCGCATGGGGTTCGCTAAATAATCGAAAATATGCGGCGTTGGTACGGCGTTGGTACGGAGAGGGTTGGGGCACAGATTCTGCGTAGACGAGGTAGCATGACGCCCCTACGCAGGGACGCTATGCATTTGCGAGTCTCGAGGCTTGCGAGAGACCTATGAGTAGGGACCAATTGCTTCTAGGGTGTAGCCTTACCCGTCCATGCTGAAGCGGAGCGGGAGCAGGGCCAGCGCGTCGTCTATGAGCCATTGCTCCTGGCTGCCCGCCAGGAGAAGGGCCAGGGGAACTGCCTGTAGGCTGCGTTGCTCCACCAGCACCTGCCGGCAGGCCCCACAGGGGGTGGGGGGCACGCTGAGCCAGGCGTGGCCATCGTGGGCCACTAGGCCCATGCGCACGCAGTCCACCCCGGGGTACTGCGCCCGGGCACTAAAGCAGGCCACCCGCTCGGCGCATAGACCGCTCGGGTAGGCCGCGTTCTCCACGTTCGCCCCCACGACTATCTGCCCGTTGGCCAGCTCTATGGCCGCCCCCACGCGGAAGCGAGAATAGGGCGCATAGGCCGCCTGTTCTGCGGCGCGGCGCGCGGCCGTCACTAGGGGCTGCCAGATGTCGGGTAGAGTGTCCCCCCCGGGGGTGCTGAACACCTGGTAGCTAAAGCCCCACTGGACTAGCGTGGGCATGCGGGGTGCTTGCCCTTCTTGTCCCGCATGCGGGGGGTGATGGTCTCTTGGCGGATGGTGTCGCCGTCGCGGATAATGACGATTTTCCGGATCTCGGCGCTGTCGTTGACCGTGAAGGTCTCATGCTGGCTCAGGTGGTGCACGATGGTCGTGTCGGGCCCTATTTCTCGGATAGTGGTTTTGGTGTTGGAGTACCCATTATTCCAGCTGGTAGTTGTGTGGGTCTCGCGCTGCACGGTGGTAGATTCCAGCGTGTCCGCTTCGCGCACGCGGGATTCCGTGGGCAATGGGCGGAGACCATCGGGGGCGTCGCCTTGGTACATGTCGCGCGGGTAGCTGCTCAGGATGTCGGCCAGGTCGGAGAGCTGCTGGGCCGTCATGCTCATGTATTTCTCGGCCAGTTGGGCAGACACGGTGGCCACCTTCTTGGCCATGGTCTCGATTTGTCCGCCCAGGGCCTCCATGGATCGCATCAGCTTATCGAAGTCCGCGCTATCCATGGTGGTTTGCTTGCCGGCGGTTTTCTCGCCCTTCCTGCTTGCTTGGCCCTGCTTGGGGGGCGTTGTGGATGTTGGGGCTACGCGCTGTTGGGCGCCCTGATTGCCCAAGGCCTCGGTGGAGGCGGGCAGAGCCATCAGTAGTACCGCCAGGCTACATGCTACGAGATGGCCAGCCGTTCTAATTGCCATAGTGTTCCTCTGTATTTGATCACTCCCCAAAGTTAGCATTTTTCCCCTCAGGATATACAACACGAGCCGGGATGGAGCAGGGGTGGGCGCAGGGTGTGGGAAAAGGGGGAATATTCGTACCTTTGTCAACAGGCCCAGTGCTGGGGACTTTTACGACCAGGGCTGAGGTGCTGGATGTTCAATAGAAAGCGTTTTTGAGGACTATGAGGAAGGCATTTTTCATACTAGCGGCAACGGTGGGCATGCTGTTGCTAGGATTGGCGAGCAGCAGGGCTTGCACGAATTTTTTGGTCACCCCTGGGGCTTCGGCCGATGGCTCGAGCATGGTGAGCTACGCGGCCGATTCACATTATCTCTACGGGGAGCTCTACTTTTGGCCGGCCGCCGTGTACCCCAAGGGCACGCTGATGAAGGTCTACGAGTGGGATACGAACCGCTACATGGGGCAGATTCCCCAGGCGGAGCGCACCTACCAGGTGGTGGGCAATATGAATGAGCACCAGCTGCTCATAGGGGAGACGACTTACGGGGGGCTGGAGCATCTAGTGGACACCACGGCTATTGTGGACTACGGCACGCTCATCTACACTACGCTGCAGCGGGCCCGTACGGCCCGGGAGGCCATCGAGGTCATGGCCACCCTGGTGCGCGATTACGGCTATGCCAGCGAGGGAGAGTCGTTTTCTATAGCCGACCCCAAGGAGGTGTGGATTCTTGAGATGATTGGCCGCGGCGTGGAGCTGAAGTACAACAAGAAGACCAAGCGGCAGGAGAACGTCAACAAGGGCGCCCTCTGGGTGGCGCGCCGTATACCCGATGGCTACGTCAGCGGGCACGCCAACCAGGCGCGCATCCAGACCTTTCCCCTGGCCAACGGGAAGACCTCCATCACCGATAAGCAGTTCAAGAAGCTCTACAACCCGGAGGTCACCACGGTCTATGTGAGCGACTTGATCTCCTTCTCCAAGGAAAAGGGCTACTTCAAGGGGGCAGACAAGGATTTCAGCTTCTCGGATATCTTCAACCCGGTTGATTTTGGGGCCGCGCGGGCCTGCGAGGCCCGCGTGTGGACCTTCTTCAACCGCGTGGCCTCGGGCATGGAGAAGTACTGGAACTATGCCAAGGGCTACGACCTCTCGAGCCGGATGCCGCTGTGGATCAAGCCGAGCCGCAAGGTGACGCTGCAGGATGTCCAGGAGGCCATGCGCGATCATTTTGAGGGCACGGAGCTCGACATGAGCAAGGATTTCGGGGCTGGGCCCTTTGCCTGCCCCTACCGTTGGCGCCCCATGAACTGGAAGTATGAGGGGAAGTCGTATCTCCACGAGCGCTGCACGGCTACTCAGCAGACGGGCTTTGTGTTCGTGGGGCAGTGCCGTGGCTGGCTGCCCGACCCGGTGGGGGGGGTGTTCTGGTTCGGCCTCGACGACGCGGGCGGCACGGTCTTTAACCCCATTTATTGCGGCATCAAGCGCGTGCCAGAGTCCATCGAGCGCGGCAACGGCTCGCTGCTCAAGTATTCCAAGACCTCGGGCTTTTGGCTCTTCAATAAGGTGCGTAATTTCACCTACCTGCGCTACGATGTCATGCAGCAGGATGTGCGCAAGGAACAGCTGCGCCTAGAGAACGAATATCGGGCGCAAGTGCTGGCCAACGACGCGAAGTTTGCCGACCTCTGCCGCAGCAATCCAGATGCCTGCCGCGATGCCCTGACGGCTATTACCCTGAAGAACGTGGCCAACACCATGACCTGCTGGGAAAACCTCTTCGAGTTCCTCATGGTAAAGTATATCGATGGCAACATCAAGGTGGAAGAGAACGGGGTGTTCAAGCACACGAAGGACTCGGAGGATATCCCCGTGCGTGTGCTCAACCCAGAGTACCCTGATTGGTGGAAAAAGGCCCTGATCGAGAGCACTGGTACCCAGTTTGAGGCGCGCTAGGCGACCGAGAGCGTTATCGCACCTACCCCTCGCGCACGACGCAGGGGTGGGTGCTTTATTTTGAGATGATGGAGCAGCACGGGGCGCGGTTTGCTATTTTTGCTCGCTATCCGGCGGTGCGTCACGTGGTGACGGCGTCGAGGCGCACCTCTGGGGCGCAGGCGGGCTTTGATTTGCGCTTTGGAGGCCCCTGCCCCGAGGCGGAGGTGGTGGCGCATCGGGCGGAGGTGGCAGCCTACTTGGGGACCACTTTGGCTCGCGCGGTGTTCATGCAGCAGCGCCACGGCGATCGGCTGCATCTGGTGACCGAGGCCGATTTGGGCCGAGGGGCTACTACATCGGCGGATGCGCTAGAGGCCACGGATGGCCAGTTCACACAGTTGCGCCAGGTGGCCCTGTTTGCCTTGTCGGCCGATTGCCAAGGGGCCCTGTTCTTTGACCCTCGGCACGAGGCCATAGGGGCGGTGCATTGTGGCTGGAAAGGCACCATTCGGGATATTCTCCCGAAGGCAGTGGCCTTCATGTCGGCTAATTTTGGCACGCGGCCCGATGAGGTGCTGGTGGGGCTAGGCCCCAGCATAGGTCGCTTTGCTTTTGAGATTCGTGAGGACGTGGCCGACATTTTCCGGGCGGAGCAGCCCCAGATACCGCTTTTGACGCATCCGGCGCGGGGCCAGTGGTACGTGGATCTGCCCTTGGCCAACGAGGCCGCCTTGGTCAGGGCGGGGGTGCAGTTCCAGCATATTGAGCGTATGCCGAGCTGCACGTACCGTACGTGGCCGAGCTACTACTCGGCTCGGCGGGGCGACGCGGGGCGGTTTGCCGTGGGGATAGCGCTCCAATAGCTTGGCATGGTGCAAGGTACGGAGCTAGCGCTGGAGCAGCTGCCCAATGGCCTGCGGATGGTGCACCTGGAGAGCCAGGGGCACGTATGCTACATAGCCCTGATGGTGCGCTTGGGCTCGCGCGATGAGCAGCCCGAGGATTACGGGCTCTCGCACCTCTTGGAGCATATGCTCTTCAAGGGGACGCAGTGTCGTAGTGCCTACCAGGTCTCTAATCGTTTGGAATCGGTGGGGGGCGATCTGAACGCCTACACCTCGAAGGAGGAGCTCGTGGTGCAGGCTGCCTTGCTGCCGCGGGATCTGCAGCGGGGGCTGGAGCTGGTGGCGGATGTAGTGGTCAACCCCACTTTTCCTCCGCGCGAGTTGGCCCGTGAGCGCGATGTCGTGCTGGAGGAGATCGCCTCCTATCGCGATGCCCCGAGCGAACAGATTCTCGATGACTTCGAGGTGATGCTGTTCGCCACGCCCGCCTTGGGGCACCCCATCCTGGGGGATAGGCGGCGCGTCGTGCGCTTTACGTCGGAGGATTTGCACCGGCTGCACGCTGCGTTTTTCCGGGCAGGCAACATGGTGCTGGCCACCGCGGGGCCTTTGAAGGCCGAGCGGGTGTTTACGCAGGCCAGGAAGTATTTCTCGGCTGTACCCACCGGGAGCTTGCCGTCCATGCGCCCGCAGGCGCAGTTTACCTGTCCCCGGGTGCAATGGCACCCGAAGGCCACTACGCAGGCGCACTGCGTGGTGGGTGGGCAGGCTATCAGCATGCTCGACCCGCACTACACGCCCTTGGCCCTGCTGCTCAACGTCATGGCAGGCGATGCCTCCAATGCCCGGCTCAACCGTATTCTGCGCGAGCATCGGGGGCTTATCTACCAGCTGGATGGGGCCTTGACTACCTACATGGATTTGGGCTTTTACGCCATCTATTTTGGCACGGAGGCCCGGCACTTACGGAGTGCACTCCGCTTGGTGGCCCAGGAGTTTGATGCGCTCTGCCAAAGTCCTCTGGGGTGCCTGCAGCTTTCCCAAGCCAAGCGCCAATACATTGGTCAGCTCTACATGGGGGCCGACAATATAGAGGCCGCCATGCTGCTCACCGCCCGTCGCGTGCTCGAGGCCCTGCCTATGGTGAGCCTACAGCAGGCCGTGGAGGAGGTGCACGCGGTCACTGCGCAGCAGCTGCTCGAGCTGGCCCAGCACTACTTCGAGCCAACCCGCATGTATACGCTCATCTACGGCCGGCCCTGCCGGTAGCTGGCGGGCGGGCCAATGACAAGGTATAGATTTCTTACCTTTGTTGCACTTAGGGAGCAGTAGGGCAGCCATGGGCATTAGGAATAGACTCCTGGTATCGAGTTTTGGGGTGTGCTTACTGGTGCTGGTAGTGGCCACGTTGATCGTAACGGTGCAGCTACAGGGTCAGCCGGCCACCGATGCGCTGGCCAAGGGACGCTTGGTGGTAGCCCACCAGGCGCAGTTGGCGGCCGAGCCGCTCCAGCGCGCCATGACGACAGCGCAGGTTTTGGCCGACGCCATGGTGGGCGTGACGCCCCAGAACGCCGCGCAAACCCTCGGGCGCTTTGAGGAGAATGCCCGTGCCATCCTGGGGCGAGGGGGGGCCATATACGCCATTGCGGCCACGATAGATTACCGCTACTTCAATACGCAGCACCCCTACCCCTACGGCTATCGCCAGGCGCAGCTCGTCCGGTGGGGCAAGGGGACGCTTCTGCGCGACAGTCTCTACGACCTTAACGGCGTAAGCACCCGACCCGATTACCAGCTATACATGCGCGCAGGGCATCCGGTGGTGCTCGATCCGCACTTCGTGAGCTGTGGCCTAGAGGGGCAACAGGAGTACGTGGTCAGCGCGTGTGCCCCCATCATGGGCGCCGGTGACACGGCCGTGGGCATGTTGACCGTGGACTTGCCCCTGAAGGCCTGGCACGATATCACCTACACGGTGCCACCGCTCCCCGGGGCGTACGCCATGTTGGCAGCAGCCGACCTGACGCTGGTGGCCTACCCCAATCCAGAGAATCTGGGCGTACACATCAGCAGTGTGCTGCCAGACTTGCAGGATCCCGAGAGCACTATGAAGCGCATTGCCCTGGGCGATACCATTGGCCTAGAGTACGCGGATCCGCAGGGGGTGCCCATGTGCTTTTTCACCTACCCTGTGAGCCTGATCCCGGAGACCGCACCGTGGGTTTACTGCATGGTGGTGCCTCTGGCTACTTTGGCCCGCTCCACGGAGGACACCCTGCTGTGCGTCTACACGACTATGGGCTTCTCGTTGGTTGCGCTGTTTGTGTTTTTCCTCATCGTTGCTACGCGCTTTACGCAGCCATTGGTGAATGCCAGTGCGAGTTTAGCCAGGCTGTCGTTGGGGGCTATAGACGATTCGCAGCACTTGGAGGCTGGGCGAAGGGATGAGCTGGGGGCCCTAGCGGCTTCGACTAACAGGCTGCTCAACAGCCTCCGGGAGAAGGCGGAGTTTGCCAAGGCGATAGGGAAGGGTCAGCTGGATGTGGAGCTGCAGGTGGGTGAGGCCGATGTGCTTGGGCAGAGCCTGGTCGCCATGCAGCGCGGGCTGCAGGCGGTGAACGAGCGCTCGGAGCAGCAGCGTAAGTACGAGGAGCAGCAGGCTTGGAGTACGCGCGGCGTGGCTCGTTTCTCGGAGCTGTTCCGGCAGTCGAGCGGCTCAGTGGAGGACTTCAGCTACGCGGTGCTCCGGGAGCTTTTGCAGTATATCGATGCCAACGTGGGGGCTATTTTTCTCCAGGAGGCGGAGTCGGGCAAGTCTCCCTACTACAAGTTGGTGGCCTCGTATGCCTATCAGGTGCGCAAGTATGGGGCGCAGCAGATCATGCCTGGCGAGGGGCTGGTGGGTCGCTGCGCGCAGGAGGGCCTGCGGGTGTACTTGACGGAGATCCCCGAGGGCTATGTGACCATCAGCTCGGGGCTAGGGGAACAGAAGCCTAAGGCCCTTTTGCTGCTGCCCATGGTGGTTAACGACCGGGTGGTGGGCGTGGTAGAAATGGCCTCTTTCATGCTTTTCCCGGAGTACAAGATCCAGTTTGCGGAGCAGGTGGTGAATATGTTTGGGGCTACGTTGCTGACAGTGCGCAACCACCATCAGACCAAGCAATTGCTCGAGGAGGCCCGGTTGCGCCAGCAGGCCCAGCATACGCAGGAGGAGGTCCTGAAGCAGAACCTGGAGGAGCTACAGGCCATCCAGGAGTCGGCCAGGCACCAGGAGGCCCTGATGACCAGCTTGAACCGGGCACTACAGGCAGCTTGCAGTGTGCTGACCTACGATTTGGAGGCGCGGGTGGTGGATGTGAACAATGTCTACCTGGGGGCCATTCATGCGTCGCGTGAGCAACTGATAGGCACCCATTTGACGGAGGGCATGGATCCGCGTACTACGTTTGTGCGTGATTTTCCGCAGTTTTGGCAGTCTGTGCTCGATGGGCAGATAAGCCATCGGGTGCAGACGGAGGTGACATTTGGAGGGGAGTCGTTCCGCTTTGTAGACACCTATGCGCCCGTGCTCGATGAGTCGGGTGCGGTGGTCAACGTTTTGCGGATAGCCTACCCCTTCCAGGAGCGTGCGGCGGGCGCGGTGCCCGAGGAGCAGCACCATGGCTAACGTCAACATACCGCTGGCCGAGCGCATGCGCCCTAAGAGCCTGGATGAATATGTGGGGCAACGCAGCTTGGTGGGCCCAGAGGGCGTTATCCGTCGGATGCTTGAGCAGGGGGGCTTGGTGCCTTTCATTCTTTGGGGGCCGCCGGGCGTAGGTAAGACGACGTTGGCGCGCATTGTGGCCAAGGAAACCAAGCGGGGCTTTTTCCAGCTGAGCGCGGTGAGTGCTGGAGTCAAGGAGGTGCGCCAGGTGCTGGAGGAGGCTCGCCATCAAGGGAGCCTGGGGCTGCCGGCACCGCTGCTCTTCATTGATGAGATACACCGGTTCAGTAAGTCGCAACAGGACTCGCTGCTGGGGGCTGTAGAGGAGGGGATAGTGGTGTTGGTAGGGGCTACCACGGAGAATCCCTCCTTCGAGGTGATATCGCCCCTGCTTTCGCGCTGCCAAGTATATACTCTTACCTCGCTTGCGCAGGAGGAGCTAGAGGCACTGCTGCAGCGCGCCTTGACGCACGATGTATTTCTGCGGAAGGTGCATTTTGCGCTGGAGGAGACGGCCGCCCTCTATGGCTATGCTGGGGGCGATGGGCGGCGCTTGCTCAACATCGTGGAGCTGCTGTACAACACGCGCGAGGGCGACACCGTGGTGGTGCGCAATGCGCGGGTGGAGCAGCTCTTGCAGGTGCATGCGCACCGCTACGATAAGCGGGGCGAGATGCACTACGACCTCATCTCGGCCTTCATCAAGTCGGTTCGAGGAAGCGATCCGCAGGGGGCAGTCTACTGGCTGGCGCGCATGCTCCAGGGCGGGGAGGATCCGGTATTCATTGCCCGTCGGCTGGTGATTCTTTCGGCCGAGGATATCGGCTTGGCGAACCCCAATGCGCTACTGCTGGCCAATGCGGCGTTTGAGGCCGTGCGTAACATAGGGATGCCGGAGGCGCGCATTCCCCTCTCGGAGGTGACCATCTACTTGGCCTGTAGTGCCAAGAGCAATGCGGCGTATCTGGCCATCAATGGGGCGATGGCCTTGGCCGCGAAGGATGCCGACCGGGAGGTGCCGCTCCATTTGCGCAATGCGGAGACCAAGCTCATGGAGGAGCTAGGCTACCATGCGGGCTATAAGTATGCGCACGATTACCCGGGGCATTTTGTGGAGCAGGAGTTTCTGCCTAGGGGCTTGGAGCGCCATGTGTTCTATCGTCCACAGCCCAATCCGATAGAGACTGAGCTGCGTAGGCGTCAACAGGCCAACTGGAAGGGTAAGTACGACATCTAGACCACAGGCAATGGATATACGAGCAGTAGTGGAGCAGTTGCCCGGGGCGGGCGCTTGGCGCGCGGGGGCTTTTTTAGTGCTGGCGGGCCCGTGCGTAGTGGAGAATTGGGATGTGACCTACGAGTGCGCTACCACCTTGCGGGGCATCTGCGATGCGCTGGGGTTGCCCTTTGTGTTTAAGGCTTCCTATCGGAAGGCCAACCGTTCGCGCAACGATTCGTTCGAGGGCATAGGCGACCAGAAGGCGTTGGGGATTCTCGAGCGAATCAAAGCGCAGGTGGGGGTACCCATAGTGACGGACATTCATACTGCGGAGGAGGCCCAGCGGGCGGCGACCGTGGCCGACATCTTGCAGATACCAGCCTTCCTGTGTCGCCAGACGGATCTGTTGCGCGCTGCAGGGGCTACGGGGCGGGTGGTCAACATCAAGAAGGGGCAGTTTGTTTCCCCGGAGGCCATGGGTTTTGCAGTGCAGAAGGTGCAGCAGGGTGGCAATGAAAAGGTCATGCTCACCGAGCGGGGCACGATGTTTGGCTATCAGGATCTTGTGGTGGACTTCCGGGGGCTTCCGGCCATGCGGGCTCTGGGTGTGCCAGTGATTCTTGACGTTACGCACTCGCTCCAGCAGCCGAACCAGGGTGCGGGGGTTACGGGGGGGCGTCCGGCGCTCATAGAGTACATGGCGCGCTTGGGCGTGGCGGCAGGCGTGGATGGGATATTTTTTGAGACGCACCCGGCCCCCGAGCGGGCGCTATCCGATGGGGCCAACATGCTGCCGTTGCGGCGAGCCGAGGGGATGCTTCGTCAGTTGGCATCATGGCGCGCCTTCATGGCATCTGAGGCCCAGCAGGGGCAGTGAAAGGGGTGATTGGATCATGGAAGCTGAGATCATTGCAGTAGGTACTGAGATTCTGATAGGTCAGGTTCTCGATACGAATTCGCACTACCTGGCGGAGGAGCTGGAGGCACTGGGGGCTCACGTTCACCATATCACGGTGATTTCCGATGATCGTAGGGCCATGCGGGCTAGCTTTGAGCAGGCGCTGGGGCGGAGCGATGTCACGCTGGTCACGGGCGGGCTAGGGCCCACTTCAGATGATTTTACCCAGGAGGTGCTCATGGAGATCTTCGGGGGTGAGCTTGTGGAGAATGCCGAGCAGCTGGCTTTGATCCAGGCGTACTTTGCTGCGCGTGGGCATCAGCTCACGGAGACCAACAGGGCGCAGGCCGATGTGCCCTCCAGCTGTAGGCCGCTCATCAACCGTCGAGGCACCGCGCCAGGGATGCGCTTTGCGCGCGGGGGGCATGTGCTCTACTCCATGCCCGGGGTGCCTTTCGAGATGCAGGCCATGTTTCAGGAGTCGATCCGGCTGGAGCTTTTGGCCCGTATGCCAGTGCGGAATTTTTATAGGACGTTCCACGTCTATGGGATAGCCGAGTCGGATCTTTCGGACCGTTTACAGGCGTGGGAGACGGGTTTGTCTCCAGAGTTTGCCTTGGCCTACTTGCCTTCGCCACAGGGCATAAGGCTTCGGTTGACCTCGGTGCAGGGCGACACGCCGGCGAGTCGAGCGCGTTGCGAGCAGCAGGCCCAGGTGCTGCTCCGTGAGCTGGGGAGTTACTACTTTGGCGAGGGGGAGGTGACGCTCGGCCAGGCGGTGGCTGAGCTGCTGGAGTCGCGTGATGCCACGCTCTCGGTGGCCGAGAGCTGCACAGGGGGCATGCTGTCGGGGGAACTGGTCAGGTGCCCTGGGGCGTCGCGCTACCTTCGGGGTAGCGTGACGGCCTATAGCATTGCGGTAAAGGAAGATGTGCTGGGCGTATCGGATCGGTTGATAACTGAGCGGGGGGTAGTGAGTGGTGAGGTGGCAGCTGCCATGGCCGAGGGGGTGCGTAAGCTTCTGGGGACTACGTGGTCGGTAGCCACCACCGGGGCGCTGGGGCCTGAGGGGGATGGGAGCGCAGTGCCCGTGGGGACAGTTTGGATTGGTGTGTGCGGTCCTAGTGGTACGACGACGCATAAGTGCGTGGTGCTCCCCGATCGGGTGCTTGGGATGGAGAAGGCCGTGGCAGAAGCCCTCAACGCGCTGCGCCTACGCCTACTCGATGCGTAAGGGTGGGCATGCGCGATGATTTTGGTAGAAAGAGGGAAAAGCGTACCTTCGCGGGGAATTAAGCGAGAGGACGAGCGATGAGGCGATGCCAGATTACAGGGCGTAGGGTGGGGACGGGGAACAAAGTGTCCCACTCCAAGCGCGCCACGAAGCGGGAATACAAGCCCAATTTGAGGGTAAAGCGTATCTACAGCGAGGAGCAGGGCAAGTGGATCACCCTGAAGGTGTCGGTGGCGGGACTGCGGACGATCAACCGTCTAGGCCTAGATGCCGCCATGCGCAATGCCCGCAAGGCCGGTTACATGAAGTAATAGCGGAATATTTCAGGTCATGTCGAAGAAGAATAAGGATACGCGCGTCCAGGTCATCTTGGAGTGCACGGAGCAGAAGGCCTCTGGGCTGCCCGGCATGTCGCGCTACATCACCACCAAGAATAAGAAGAACACCCCGGATCGGCTTGAGCGGCGGAAGTATAACCCCATCCTCAAGCGGGTGACGGTGCACCGTGAAATAAAGTAGGACCATGGCAAAGAAAGCAGTGGCTTCGCTCCAGAAGGGCGAGGGGCGTACGCAGACCAAGTGTATCAAGATGTGCAGGTCGCCTAAGACGGGGGCCTACTACTTCAAGGAGGAGATGGTGCTCAACGATAAGATCAAGGATTGGTTTGCGCAGAAGGACTAGCGCGGCGATCCTGTTTTGCTGTCTTAGTGCGGCTTCACCTCGGCGGTGGGGCCGCACTTTTGTTTGGTGAGTAGCGCGGTGAGTTAGCTATTCGGGTGCAATATGGCAGAGTCCGCAGAATTGGTGGGGGTAGTGGTATGGGGCTTGATGCGGTGTGTTCCTTGCGTGGGGAGGTAACCCGCAGGAGTGTTCCCCTTTCCTGGGCGATGGTTGGGTAGGTGGGCTAGCCCAGCACCGGGCGACCAATGGGGGGGATGGCAGCTAGAGAGGATGCGTAGCTATGTGCTGATCCCTGGCGCTTTTCGCCCTGTGGGGGGTATTTGATCTAGCGGCGCGCTGGTTGTCTGCTTGGAGTAATGCTTGGGGTGGGTCGTTTGTTGGCTCTGCGCGTAGCGTGCGGAAGGCCTATTGCCGACAGTGGTATTGGCGGGTGCAATCTGCATGGGGTGCAGCCATTCTTCAGGCAGGCGTGAGCAGAAAAGCTGTTTTAACTGTGCACGAGCGCACGCGATGCGCATACGTACATCTTGGCGTACTACCGTTCACAGTTGCTTGTTGCGTGTAGGATGTAGCAGCAAGTAGGTTTACTTATTCCAATTGCTGGGGTTTTTGATAATTCGTTGGTTGCTGCTGCCGCGGAAGGGCAGGGCCAGGTTGCGGTGAGATAGGACGAAGGGTCCATCTACGAGAACATCGATGTAGGGGAGCGGGCGGGAGAGGGTGTGGTTGGCTAAAATTTCTTCGATAGTGTAGCCTGTGTAGCACCAGATGTTGGCATTTGTGGCATGTTTAAGACGTTGCAGTAGCTCAGCAAGTCCAATAGGATTGTAGAAGGGGTCGCCGCCCGAGATGGTAATGCCATCGAGCATGCTATCGCCGTTGATAGTTTGGATGATGTTGCAGAGGAGCGCTTCGTTAAGGAGTTTTCCGGCGTTGGGTAGCCAGCTCGCGGGATTGTGGCATCCTGCGCACGCGTGGCGGCATCCGGCTAAATAGATGGAGTAGCGCAGACCATCGCCATCGGCGATGGTCTCAGGGTAGGTACGAAGAATGTGTAGGTTGAACGTATCGATAGCGGGCGGGCTATTGGTACGTTTCCCGTTGTAGTTGGCCATTAGGAGTGTTTTACCCTATCGCGTTCTTCGGCCTGTTTAGCCGAGTTCCATCCGTCGATCGTGCCGGTGAGGTATCCAGTAATCCGCCGTAGTCGGGCGATTTGGTCGCTAGCGCACACGGGGCACTTATCGTAGATAACGCCCTTGTAGCCGCACTGTTTGCATGTGTCGACAGGATGGTTGATAGAGCCATAGCCAATGTTGGCATCGTGCATGGTGTGCACGATTTTTAAGATCACGCGTACATTTTTCTTTGCCTCCCCGTCGAGTTCAACGTAGGTGATGTGTCCGCCCAGGGTAAGCGCGTGGAAGGGGGCTTCTTTGCGTATTTTGTCCTCGATGCTTATAGGCTCAGCCACATCGATGTGGAAAGAGTTGATGTAGTAGTCCCGGTCGTTGACGCCAGGAATAATGCCGAATCGTTTTCTATCGATTTTAGTGAATCGGCCTGATAAGCCCTCGGCAGGGGTGGCGAGGATGGAGAAGTTGAGGGAATAGCGTTTTTTGAATTCTTCGGCCACGCCGTTCATGCGTTGCAGGGCTTCGTAGAGGGTTTTCCAGGCTTTGTCGCAATGCGCATGGCCTTGTCCGTAGATGGCCACCATGGCGTTGTGTCCGCCGATGAAGCCTATTCCGAGGGTGCCTTGCTTAAGGATGTCGCCGACCTCCTCATTGGGTCGGATGTTTTTAGCGCCCTTCCACACGTTGTTGCCCATCATGAAGGGGAATTGCATGGCGAGGGCGGATCGCTGGAATTTGTAGCGTTCGTAGAGCTGATTGGCCACCAGGCGGCACATCTCTTCTAGTCCGTTGAGGAATAGGCGTTTGGCCTCCTCCTGAATCTCCTCTTTAGTTGCATTGTAGAGGCGAGTTTCGGCCTGTTGCCGAGCGATGATGGCCAGGCGCGGCATGTTGATAGAGGTGAAGGAGAGGTTGCCTCGTCCGATGGAGGTACGTGGGCCATTGAGGTTTTCGTAGACTCTGGTACGACAGCCCATGGTGGCCACTTCGTGGAAATAGCGCAGTGGGTCATCGGGGCGCCACTCGTCATTGCGGTTAAAGGTGGAGTCGAGGAATAGGAAGTTTGGGAAGAGCGCCGTGGCGGTAGTTTTGCAAGCCTCGATAAGGAGGTCGAAGTTTGGGCATTCGTAGGTGAGCTTACCGGCGAGAGCATCGTCAAAATTGGCGAGAGCGAGTTGGTAATCACGCTCAGAGAAGTTGACCCCGTCTTTTACTTTAAAGATTTGGATGGGGAAAATGGGGACCTCGCCATGGCCCAGGCCCTCTTCAGTAGATTTGAGGAGTTCTTTGATGAGCATGCGTCCCTCCAGCGAGGTGTCGGTGCCGTAGTTGATAGAGCTAAAGACTACCTGGTTGCCCCCGCGGGAGTGCATGGTGTTTAGGTTGTGAATAAAGCCCTCCATGGCTTGGTGTGTGTCAGTTGCCGTGGCGTTAATGGCCTTGGAGAGGATTATCTGCAGGTCGGGAGAGCCTATGGAGATGCCCGCCTGCTCGGCGAGCGCCGCGAGGCTATCTAGGGTATTTTGGCAGTCAGCGAGCTTGGGCTGTTTTTCCTTGACGAGCGTATGCAGCTTTTCGTATAGCGATTCAGCAGGAGCGCTATGATTGGCAAAGCTATGCTGGAGGTCCATGAGCCGCGCGAGGTGCTTGTAGTAGGTTTTGCGCACGCCGTCGGCCATGAAGAAGTCGAAGGCGGGGATGGCTTGCCCGCCGTGCTGCTCATTCTGGTTGGTTTGGAAAACGATGGTAGCGAGGGTGGCGTAGCTTTGAATGCTCTGTGGGGTGCGGACGCTGCCATTTTTCGTTTGGAAGCCCCGATCGAAAAGGTCTTTTAAGTCGTACTGAATGCAGGTGGTAGTTTTGGTGGCGTAGTAGTCGAGGTCGTGGATGTGGATATCGCCCTCCAGGTGTGCCTTAGCGTAGCGCGGCGAGACGAGATACTTGGCTGCATAGTCTTTGGCGTTCTCGGCAGCGAAAGTCATCATCTGCCCGGCTGGGGTGTGCGATGACATGTTGGCGTTGCTGTGGTTGATATCGTTTACCTCCACCCCAACGATGCCGTCCATTATGCGCTTTAGTTGAGTCCGCTTTTCACGTTCTACGGTTCGTTTTTCTCGGTAGAGGATGTATTGCTTGGCGATGAAAGGGTTGCGCGGCATCAGGCCGTTTTCCACCATATCTTGTATCTCCTCGACCGAGAGCGTACGTTGTTCCGTGATGGCTCGGTCAATATCAAGGATAATTGCAGAGATAACCTCCTGTTGCACCTTTACGCCGGATGCCCAGTATGCTTTTTCGATGGCAGCTTGAATTTTCTTGGAGCAATACTCTTCGAACGAGCCATCGCGCTTTTCCACGCGGCAAGGGCTTAGGGATTGCGATGCATCTACCTCCAGCTCGATGGGGTTTTGTGATTCTTGGAGTATAGCTGCCGTTTTGCTATGTAATGTCATGGTTTACAGGGCTTTTAGCTTCTTCGGTAGAAGCTGTTCTTCTAGCCAAATATAGGGAACAGAACTGAGCGGAAAAATATTTGCGTCCATATTTGTGCATCGGCCCATTGTAAGTTTTATTTAGTCAGAGGGTTAACAAGTTGAGTTTTTTTGGGGTCGAGTGAGGAGCAAGGGAAAGCGGTTGCGAGTAAACAAAAATAGACTTACTGCGTTCTTAAATAGTTAGTTAGGTAAATACAGGTGATAGTTTCCAACTATTTAAATGAGTATTGTATATGAATGCAAGCAAAGAGAGTAAGGGCAAGAGGCAAGCGGATTGCTGTATCGAGGAAACGTGCGAGCTGCAGTGCAGCCCAATGCCCCTGATTGGAGAGCAAGCGCCAGACTTTAAGGCCAAGACGACCCAGGGGTGGCTCACGCTTTCTGACTACGGCAAGGAGAGCTGGGTGGTGCTTTTTTCCCATCCTGCTGATTTTACCCCAGTGTGTACCACCGAGATGAGTGGTTTTGCGCAACGTAAAGGTGAATTTACAAGGCTCAATGCCAAGCTCTTGGGGTTGAGTGTAGATAGTATTTCATCGCATCTTGCGTGGGTGCAGAACGTGAAGGAGAAGACCGGTGTCTATATGGATTTCCCCATCATAGCGGACATTAAGATGGAGGTAGCCCGTCTTTACGGCATGATCCAGGGGGAGACATCCGTAGCAGCGGTGCGCGCGGTGTTTTTCATCGATCCTAAGCGGGTAGTGCGGCTTATCATGTACTATCCGCTGAATGTAGGGCGCAATATGGACGAAATCCTTCGCTGCCTTAAGGCACTACAGACTGTAGACGAGCATGGGGTTGCCACCCCACTCGATTGGCAGCCTGGTTGTGAGGTGGTGCTGCACAGCCCTGAAACGCTCGAAGGGGTGGAAAAGCGTATGAGTGGGCCGCAGGACGGCGTGATTGATTTCTATTTGGCGAAGAAAAAGCTGTAGAATTGGCAGATTGTACCAGTAAATGCAACTTCGGTTTTGACTGCAAAGATGCATACAATATTTCCTTAGGTGCTTTGTGTCTGAGCTTCATTCGGGGCATAGTGTTGATTTTATTCTGCATTTGCTTGGTCTGCTCCCTGGTAAGGGGAGGGAATTGGCTATTCTTGGGGATGTACTGGCTGAAGGGCCTGTTGGTGTACCCTGTGCGCCCCTTCGCCCATGGGCAGTAGGGGAGGGTCAAGTAGACTAGCGAGCCTCGCCGCGTGGCCAACCGCTTGCGCGTCGCCATACGCACTCGTGGCATGCCGCGATAGGCCAGTGTGTCCGCCGTGGGAATTGTATACCTTTACCCACAGGGTAATGTACCCTGTGCCCCAATAGTCGTATGGCATTTGATGTAGGTGTTGAAGGTTCGGATACATTTCCAGCGCAGGGAGAGGAGGCATTTTGCTTTCTTTATTTGTATTACACCCATGTATCATAGGTTTCTTTGCACTGAATTTGTATCCCCTACTGCAACTTACCAGTTGCCAGTTACCGGTGAGCAGTAGACGGTGGGCAGAGGTGGTGGCGAAGACATGAAGTACAAGAATATACCTGAGGAGGAATTGAAGGGGAGAGTCGGAAAAGATTGGTTCTCTAGGTTTGACCATCTTACCATCACCGGCAACATCGATTTCTCGGTTTACCCCAAGGCCAGCGGCGTGGGCGAGCGGCGGCCGCTCCTCTGGGCGGAGGCCAAGACGGGCGACTACGACCTCGCGGCCGCCTTCGTGCAGCTGGTGCTCACCATAGGGAGGGCCCGCACCTTCGACAGGCTCATGCCCCCCGCGTGGCTGGGGGCGTTCGATGGGCGCAAGATCGCCTTCGCGCCGTGGGCGAGCGTGGCGGATGTTTTCTCCATGAACGATTTCAACTGGCACGCCGCCCCCAGCGACCACGCCTCCAGGGAGTTCCAGCTCGTGCGAGCGCGCATTGCGGGAAGCCTCACGGCCCAGGCCACTACCTTCGACTACGAGGCCGATGCGGCCGCGCTGCGGGCTTTCATCGCCGGCCCCTTGGCGGCGCCTGCCCGCTCGGCGCGGCTCGCCATCGACCGCAGCAACTTCTACCCCATCTACCTCCGCTGGCTCGATGCCGTCAGGCCCAGCGTCGACGTGGACTGGGACCAGCTGCGCGCCGCGGGCATCCTCGACAGCGACTTCTTCCTGGCCGACCTCTTCGTCGACGACCAGGATACGGTGGCCATAGCGGATGATGTGGCCGTGCGCAAGGAGCTGTTCGTCACCTTCGAGGCCGAGGGCTACCGCATCGCCAAGGAGAATTTAGATTCCGTCTTCGATGCCATCATCGCCATCAAGGACAAGGCGGCCTACCAGGCCTTCTGGGCCCGCTACAAGCGCCCGCCCATCGCCGCGGCGCAGGAGTGGATCATCGCCCGCCGCGACCTGCTGGTGCCGCAGGACCTCCGCGAGCGCAAGGGCGCCTTCTTCACCCCTCGCCAGTGGGTGGAGCTCTCCCAGCGCTACCTGGCCGACTACCTCGGCGAGGGGTGGCAGGAGGAGTACTGCGTGTGGGACTGCGCCGCCGGCACTGGCAACCTGCTGGCCGGCCTGACCAATGCCCTCAACCTCTACGCCAGCACCCTGGACAGGGCCGACGTCCAGGTCATGCACGAGCGCATCGAAAAGGGCGCCAACCTCCTGCGTGGCAACGTCTTCCAGTTTGACTTCCTCAACGACCCGTTTATCCCCCAGTCGCAGGGGGGCAAGCTGCCCGATGACCTGTACGATATAATCAACGATGAGGCGAAGCGAGAGCGGCTGGTGGTCTACATCAACCCGCCCTACGCATCTGTTGGGAATAAACTTCAAATCGCACGCTTAGGCAAAAATAAAGAAGGGGTGGCTCTCTCGGTAATATATGACAGGTATTGGCCAGCTGTGGGAGATGCCATGCGAGATCTATTTGCCCAATTCCTGGTACGTGTCTACATGGAAATCCCTGGTTGCTTCCTTGCAAATTTTTCAAAGTTGAAAAATTTGCAAGGAAGTGATTTTTCAAAATTTCGCTCCGTTTTCCGCGCATCGCTTGAGAGGCTATTCATCGTGCCAGGCAATACCTTCGACAACGTACGGGGTCAGTTCCCTATCGGCTTTTTTATTTGGGACACAAGACGACAAGAGGATTTTTGCAGCATAATTGCGGATGTATATAACGCCGATGGGGAGAATATAGGCGTTAAAGCCATTGGGATTTCACCGTCTGACAGATACATCAATCGCTGGATTACACAATACCGACCAGCGCAACAGAATACCATCGGGTGGTTGCAAGGCGTTAATCGCAACGACTTCCAAAACAACAGGATGATTTTTATTGTCAACTCAAGGAGTCAAATCCCATATCCCCGGGGCGTTTTCATAAACTCGGCCAATTTGCTGCGCGCGGCGATGTATTTTGCCGTGCGTATGTGCATTGCGCCTACCTGGCTCAACGACCGTGACCAGTTCCTTTACCCCCACGACGGCTGGCAGGCCGACTGCGCATTCCAGGCCGACTGCCTGGTCTACACGCTCTTCCACAGCTCCAACAACATCAAATCGGCCGAGGGGGTCAACCACTGGATCCCCTTCTCCGAGATGGAGGTGGGGGCGAGCCACCGCTTCCAGAGCCACTTCATGGCCGACTTCATGGCTGGCAAGCTCGGGCAGTATGCCCAGGGCGCGCCTCGGGCCGACCTCTTCCAGGGGCAGGAGGCCCAGGCCGCCTGGGTTCCGAATGCGTCCCTCGCCTTCACCCCCGCTGCCCAGGCCGTGCTCGATGCCGGCCGCGCCCTCTGGCGCCACTACCACGCCCAGCCGGGCGCAAGTGCCAACGCGAGCTACTACGACATCCGCGAGCATTTCCAGGGGCGCAACGAGAAGGGGCGTATGAATGCCACGAGTGCGGATGCGCAGTATAATGAGTTGATAGGTGCGCTGCGGGAGTCGATGCGTTTTTTGGGGGAGAGGATAGTGCCCAAGGTGTACGAATATGGATTTTTGAAATAGTTGCCAGTAGGCAGTTTACAGTAAAAATCTCCTTCCGGTCAGCTGTATACAGGCAACAGTTTTTGCTCCTACAGAAATCTGCCGCCGCAGTCGGTTGATGCGAGCAGGTTGGTTGTGTGCTTGGGGTATGCTTGGTACGTTTCGTTTGTTGGCTCGGCCAGGAGCG
This sequence comes from uncultured Bacteroidia bacterium, assembly GCA_947252645.1. Classification (GTDB taxonomy): domain Bacteria; phylum Bacteroidota; class Bacteroidia; order Bacteroidales; family CAJPTX01; genus Bacteroides_D. The sequence goes on along the minus strand of CAMXWF010000007.1, from coordinate 83,296 downwards.
TGCGGTAGGCTCTGTAGTGGCCTAGCCCTTGGGCGTTTCAGGATATGCGTGGGAGTAGCGATAGGGAGGTGCAGTATTCGGTGCGTTGGGTTTTCTGGTCTGGAGGTTTCATTGCGAGGTGCGGGAAATGGTTATATTTGCGGCTGCGCTGCGTGGAGTAGTGGGGTGGCGTGCATATGGGAGGCGAGATGCTAAAGGGAGTCGTGGTGCGTGGGAGTCGGCCGTTTGGGGCGTTGGTGGGCGTTCTGCTGTTGTTGTCGGCGTTGGTGGGCTGCAATAAGTATGAGAAGCTGCTGCGGGGGACGGATGTGGCGGCGCAGTATGCCACGGGGGTGCAGCTGTACGAGCGGGGTAAGTATAGTAGGGCGCAGAGTTTTTTTGAGCGCTGTGCGCCGCTCTACCGGGTGTCGCGTCGCGCCGATTCGTTGGGGTACTACCTGTCGAACTGCTACTACCATGGCGGGGATTATGTGCTGGCGGCGAGTTCTTTTGACCAGGTATCGACCAATTATCCGAGCAGTGTGTTTGCGCCCGAGGCGTGCTACATGAGTGCGTATAGTCTCTACGCGGTTTCGCCGCGTGCGGATCTTGATCAGGAGTATACAAAGAAGGCCATACTGGGTTTCCAGCGCTACGTGGAGACGTATCCTAAGGGAGAGCACGTGGCCGAGGCCGTGAAGCTAACCGAGGAGTTGCACGCCAAGTTGATGCGCAAGGAGTACCTATCGGCCAAGTTGTATTATCATCAGCGCGACTATCGGGCGGCGGTGGCGGCGCTGCGCTATACGCTGGAGGAGTATCCCCGTACGCCCTATCGTGAGGATTTGCTCTACATGCTTTCCAAGAGTGCCTACTTGCTTTCGTGTAAGAGCGTGGAGGGCAGGAAGCAGGAGCGCTACCAGTATGCAGTGGATGCCTATTTGTCGTTTTTGAGCGAGTTTCCCGATTCGCGGTATCTCCACGAGTTGAGTGGGTACTATAAGCGTGCGATGGCGTACTTGGATCGAGAGCCGAATGCGGAATTTTTGCGCTAGCGTGCAGCGAGCGCGGGCGAAACAAAAGGAGAGAGGATGGATTACCTGACGAAATACCGGAAGCTGAAGGCGCCAGTGAATACGCAGACGCACAATGTGTCTGAGCTGATGGAGGGTACGGGCAATGTGTATGCTTCCACGATGGCGATGACGATACGGGCGAACCAGATCACCAAGGAGCTCAAGGAGGAGCTGGACGATAAGCTGTCGGATTTTGCGTTGGCCGATGATTCGCTCGATGAGGTGTTTGAGGACGATGACCAGATCGAGCTATCGAGGGCCTACGAGGGGTTGCCGAAGCCGGTGATGCTGGCGCAGTGGGAGTTTTTCGAGGGGGCCTTGAAGGTGTCGGCGCCGGAGGCAACTGAGGCGTCTGATGTCGAGGCAGCCGCGGGTGAGTTGCCTACGGGTGCGTGAGCAGAGGGCTATGGGTGGGCTATCGGGGCGGCATGTGCTCGTAGGGATTACGGGCGGGATTGCGGCCTATAAGATGCTGCACCTCATTCGTTTGCTGGTGAGTGCGGGTGCAGAGGTGAAGGTTGTCATGACGGCGCGAGCCTGCGACTTTGTCACGCCGCTGAGTGTTTCTGCGTTGAGCCAGCACCCAGTGCTGCGCGACTTCTACGATGCGCACGATGGCACGTGGTATAGCCACGTGGAGCTTGGCATGTGGGCTGATATTTTCGTCATAGCCCCGTGTACGGCCAATACGTTGGCCAAGCTAGCCATGGGGATAGCGGATAATCTATTGACGACCACGTACCTATCGGCTCGTTGTCCTGTGCTGCTGGCACCTGCGATGGATTTGCAGATGTATAAGCACCCGGTAGTCCAGAAGAACATTGGGTTGCTGGAGGCTTCAGGTGTCAAGGTGATGCCGGCGGGGGAGGGTTTTCTGGCGAGTGGACTAGAGGGCGCAGGTCGTTTGCCGGAGCCTGAGGAGATTTTCCTGCGTGTTGTGGAGGCGTTGCGGCCCCGCGGTGCGCTAACGGGTGTGCGGGTGCTATTGACGTTGGGCCCGACGGAGGAGCCGATAGATCCGGTGCGTTTTCTGAGTAATAGCTCGTCGGGGCAGATGGGCAGCGCGCTGGCGGAGAGTCTTTGGGCGCGAGGGGCCACGGTGGAGTGCGTGGCGGGGCCGGCGGCCCATATCCCGGCTGCGCGTGAGGGGCTACATGTACACCAGGTGCGGACTGCGAGTGAGATGCTCTCGGCGTGCTTGGAGCATTGGGAAAGGTGTCAGGTCGGGGTCATGAGTGCTGCGGTGGCGGATTACCGGGTGCCGAGTGCTGCTCGAGAGAAGATCAAGCGCGGCGAGGGAGGCTTGACGCTCCAGCTTGTGCAGAATCCAGACATTGCGGCCACGTTGGGCGAGCGGAAGCGGGCGGGGCAGGTGCTCGTGGGCTTTGCCTTGGAGAGTCACTATAGCTCTGCGGTGGTGCGAGATAAGATGGTGCGTAAGGGTTTGGAGCTTTGCGTAGTGAATTGCTTGGAGGACGAGGGAGCAGGTTTCCGCTGTTCCACGAATAGGGCGCGCATTTGCGGTTCGAGTGGAGAGGGTGAGCTTCGTCCGCTAGAGAGTAAGCAGTCTCTGAGCGAGGCCATAGTGGATGAGTTGGTGGCCCTATTGGACTGCGGGAGTTAGGAGGGCGAGTGATGCGAGAGGGGCACTACGTGTTGGGTGTGACCCAGGGGGATATCAATGGGGTGGGCTATGAGCTGCTATTGCGTTCGCTGCAGGATGCGCAGTTCATGGACAGCTTCATCCCGGTGCTATACGGTTCGAGTCGCGTGGTGGGCTATTACCGTAAGCTTCTAGGTTTGCCTGGTGAGCCTTTGAACGTAGTGCAGCATGCAGATGAGGCTCGCTGGCATCGTCTCAATGTGGTGGAGTGCAGCGCGGAGGAGCCCACGGTAGAGCTAGGGCAAGTGACGAGCGGCTCGGCCCGGGCGGCTTACGATGCGCTTCGGGCCAGTGTGGCCGATTGGCATCGTGGGGGACTGGATGGCCTGGTGACGCTCCCGATCAACAAGCACGCCATGTCGCTTGTGGATTTTGGTTTTCCGGGCCATACAGAGTACTTTGAGTCGGCCACGGGTCAGCAGGGTTCGCTCATGCTGCTGGTGTCTGGGGAGCTTCGGGTAGGTTTGGTGACGAACCATGAGCCCATAGCGCGCGTGGCGTCGCTGATCACGCGGGCGCGTGTAGGGGAGAAGCTCCATTTGCTGGTGGAGAGCCTCAAGCGGGATTTTGGTCTGGAGAACCCCAACGTGGCGGTGCTTGGGCTGAACCCCCATGCGGGTGAGGGTGGATTGATAGGCAAGGAGGAGATAGAGGAGATAGCGCCGGCGATAGAGGAGGCGGTGTTGTCTGGGGCGCTGGTATCGGGGCCCTACGCAGTGGATGGATTTTTTGGGTCGGGGCGTTGGCGGGATTTTGATGGTGTGCTAGCCATGTACCACGACCAGGGCTTGGCGCCCTTTAAGGCCTTGTCGTTTGGTTCAGGGGTGAATTTCACGGCGGGTTTGCCATTGTTGCGGACATCGCCCGACCATGGGACGGCCTACGAGATAGCGGGCAAGGGGCAGGCGTCGCTGCAGTCGTATCGCGATGCGGTGTATTTGCTACAGGATTTGATACGCCATCGGGCGGCCTACGATGCCGTCCGGGAGGAGACAGTGGGTCAAGAGTCGGTCGACACGCGCTAGCGCATGGTATGTACGAGTACATCCGCGGCATAGTAGTGTTTCTCACGCCCACCTACGCAGTGGTGGAGGCTGCAGGCGTGGGCTACCGTCTGGAGCTGAGCATGCAGAGCTATGGGGCGTTGCGGCCGGATATGGAGGTGAAGCTCTATGTGCATCAGGTGCTTCGCGAGGATAGCAATGTGTTTTTTGGCTTTGTGACGGAGGCAGAGCGGAGTCTTTTTCGGCAGCTGATCACGGTGTCGGGTGTTGGTCCATCGAGTGCCCGGATGCTGCTATCGGCCTACGCGAGCGGGGAGCTTTGCGATTTGATTAATAGCGGCGATGATGCGTCGATACGTCGCGTGAAGGGGATAGGCCAGAAGACGTCGCAACGGATAGTGTTGGATTTGCAGGGCAAGGTGGGTACTGGAGAGGTTCAGGGCCTGGGCGCCGGCGTGATGCAGGGTGTGGGCATACGTGAGGAGGCTTTGTCGGCCTTGGTGACGCTGGGTTTTAATCGTGGCGCGAGCGAGAAGGTGGTGGATAAGGTGTTGGGGCGTGGAGGGGTGCCGAGCGTGGAGCAGCTTATTAAGGCATCGCTCAAGGAGCTGTAGGAGTTTTGTGTTCGTATTCCGCAGGCTTGGGTGATTTTGGCGAGGCGAGCGAGACTTTTGTAATAGCGGAGAAGGGTGTAGTTGAGACGTGTAGCGTGGGCCTTGTTGGTGTTGGTGCTGTTGGTGGGTTCGCTGCGGGCGCAGGAGTCCGGCGGTGGGCTGTCGGATTTTTTCCATGCGGCTGCGCGGAGCTACGAGGTTGAGTACGATGCGGTGGGCGATCGGTATGTGCTGTACCCTACGGTCAACGGCCATAGGGTGGGTATGCCGCAGGTGTTGGCGCCAGGGGAGTACTTGGATTTTCGGCGCAATGAGCTGATCCGCAGCTACTGGCGTGAGAAGCGCCGAGAGCAGGAGACCACGGTGGGAGGTGGCGTGTTGCCGCGGCTTCGTGTGGGCGGAGAGGCGTTTGACCGGATATTTGGCAGCAACACGATAGAGATAGTGCCGCAGGGTTCGGCAGAGGTGCAGTTTGGTGTGGTCAATAGCCGGACGGAGAACTACACGCTGCCGGAGGCGATGCGTAGCAGCACGACCTTTGATTTCAAGGCGAAGCTTCGTGTGAATGTGGTGGGCAAGGTGGGCACGAAGGTACGCCTGGACATGAAGTACGACACGGAGGCCACGTTTGATTTTGAGCAGAATATCCGGTTGGATTACACGGGGACGGAGGATGAGATAATCCAGAAGATAGAGGCAGGTAATGTGAGCATGCCGCTTCCTGGGACGCTGATTACGGGAAGTCAGAATCTTTTTGGGTTTAAGACGGATTTGAAGTTTGGGCGTTTAGGGATCACTTCGATATTTTCGCAGCGCAAGGGGGAGTCGCGTTCGATAGAGGTTCGTGGTGGCGCGCGGACGCAGTCCTTTAGTTTGCGTGCAGATGAATATGAGGCCAACCGGCATTTTTTTCTTTCTAAGTTTTTCTACGATCACTACGATGAGTCGCTGCGCTATCTTCCGCTGATCAATAGTGGAGTGGAGGTGACCAAGCTGGAGGTATGGGTTACCAATCGTCGTGGGAAGTTTGAGAATGCGCGGGATGTGCTGGCCTTTGTGGATTTGGGCGAGCCGGCAGGCGATATTTATAATCCGGTACTTTTTCCGCCCACGGGCATTGACCATCCGAGCAATGGGAGCAATGGCCTCTACGCGCAGATGACGGGGGGAGTCTACGGGAATGTGCGCGATTTGTCGAGTGCCACGGCGGCGCTGGGCGGGCTTTTGCCGAGTGGTTTCCGGAATGGCAGCGACTACGAGAAGCTGGAGAATGCCCGTCTGCTTCAGCCGAGCGAGTACACGCTAAATAGCAAGTTGGGCTACATATCGTTGCAGATGCCACTGAATGCCGATGAGGTGTTGTGCGTGGCGTATGAATACACCTACAAGGGTCGCACGTACAAGGTAGGTGAGTTGAGTAGTGATGGGGTATCGGCGCCGCAGGTGCTGCTGGTGAAGCTGCTCAAGGGCACGGAGCTTTCGCCCAGCATGCCGACGTGGCGTTTGATGATGAAGAACATCTACTCGTTGGGGACCTACCAGGTGAGTTCACAGGGTTTTCAGCTGGATGTGGTCTATCAGGATGATGACGTAGGGACGAAGGTGAACTACATGACGCGAGGAGCGGCCAAGGATGTGCCATTGCTCACGTTGCTATCGCTGGATAGGCTCAATGCGCAGGGGGATGCAGGGTCGGATGGTGTGTTTGACTACGTGGAGGGAGTGACGGTGCAGAGTGCCGGCGGCCGGGTGATTTTCCCGGTGGTGGAGCCCTTTGGTGCCTATTTGGCGGATAAGCTTGGAGATCCGGAGGTGGCGCGCCAGGTGGCCTACACGGAGCTATACGACAGTACGCTTTCGAAGGCAGAGCAGGTGGCGGAGAAGAATAAGTTTTACCTCGAGGGGGAGTACAAGTCGTCGAGCAGCTCGGAGATCCAGCTCAATGCGCCGAATGTGCCGCGAGGCTCAGTGCTTGTGACGGCGGGGGGACGTCGTTTGGTGGAGAACACGGACTACGTGGTGGACTACCTGCTGGGCACGGTGCGGATCATCAACCAGGGTTTGCTGGAGTCGGGTACGCCGATCAAGGTGTCGCTTGAGAGCGATATGGGCTTGAATTTGCAGGTGCGGCGTTTGCTTGGTACGCACATGAACTACCATTTTTGGGATGGTTTTGACTTGGGGGCCACGGTGCTCAATTTGAGTGAGCGGCCTTTTACGAAGAAGGTGTCGTATGGTCAGGAGGCGATTTCCAATACGATATGGGGCTTGGATATGCGCTACACGTCGGAGCTTCCGTGGTTGACGCGGGCCGTGGATGCGTTGCCGCTGATAGACACCAAGGCGCCCTCGCATTTGAATGTGGAGGCGGAGTTTGCGCATTTCATTCCTGGTCAGTCGCGCTATCTGGCAGGTCGAGGTTCGGTGTATTTGGATGATTTTGAGGCCAACAAGACGAATATTGACCTTCGCATGTGGAATGCGTGGTCGCTAGCGAGTGTGCCGCAGGGGCAGCCGGAGCTATTCCCGGAGGCCAGCTTGGTGAATAATTTGGACTATGGTAAGCAGCGCGCCTTGTTGGCGTGGTACAGCATAGACCCGCTTTTTTTGCGGAACTCGTCGTTGACTCCGCCGCATATCCGGAATAATCCGGATGCGCAGAGTAGCCATTTTGTGCGTGAGGTGGTGGAGCAGGAGATATTTCCCAACCGGAATACGCCGCAGGGTATGCCTAGCACGCTTCCGGTGCTGAATGTGGCCTTTTACCCCGCGGAGCGTGGCCCGTACAACTACGATAGCCAGGCTGTGAATGCGGACGGGACGTTGCAGCATGCTTCGGATCGCTGGGGAGGGATCATGCGTTCGCTGGTGGTGACGGATTTTGAGAGTTCTAACATCGAGTACTTGGAGTTTTGGTTGATGGATCCGTTCGTGGAGGGCAAGGGCGGGTCTGGGGGCGATTTGTATGTGAATTTGGGGAATGTGTCGGAGGACATTCTACGCGATGGTCAGAAGAGCTACGAGAATGGTCTCCCCGTGCGGCCTGAGGATCCGCCCGCGAAGCGTAGTGCGTGGGGTCTGGTGCCGAGTGTGCAGAATTCGGTGATGGCATTTGACAACGATCCGGCCAATAGGGCTAAGCAGGATGTGGGTTTGGATGGTTTGAGTAGTGCCGCGGAGCAGGATTTTTTTGGTGCGTACATAGGGTCGCTAAGGGCGAAGCTGTCGCCGGCGGCGCTGGAGCGGGCGCAGGAGGATCCCTCATCGGATGATTTTCGTTACTTCCGTTCGACAGCCTTTGATGAGGCAGGTACGGGGATTCTTGACCGGTACAAGCACTTCAATGGGCCGGAGGGTAATAGTCCCACCTCAGAGCAGTCGACGGAGGCGTACCCGACCTCCGCGACGACCCAGCCAGACATGGAGGATGTGAATAAAGACTATACGCTGAGCGACAATGAGAGCTACTACCAGTACAGGGTATCGCTTCGGCCTGGGGATATGCTGGTGGGGCGTAACTACGTGACGGATAAGATAGTATCGCGAGTGGAACTGGCGAATGGTCAGACGTCGGAGGTGTCGTGGTATCAGTTTAAGATTCCCGTGAAGGAGTGGGAGCGCCGGGTGGGGCACATAGAGGATTTCAAGTCGATACGTTTTATCCGTTTGTTTCTGCATGGTTTTAGCGCGCCGATAGTTCTTCGTTTTGCCACGCTGGGCTTGGTGCGTGGGGAGTGGCGTCGGTATGATCGTTCGATGCTTTCGGCTCAGGAGAGCCTAGGTGGTGCGACCGGTGGTGCGACGACATTTGAGGTTTCGGCCGTGAACATTGAGGAGAACAGTCGGAAGAGTCCGGTGAACTACGTTATGCCACCCGGGGTGACGCGCGAGATCGATGCATCGCAGACGGTGGAGAATGAGCTCAATGAGCAATCGATGGTGCTGCGGGTGCAGGATTTGGGGGATGGGGATGCCCGCGCGGCCTACAAGATGGTGGGATACGATATGCGGCAGTATGAGCGCATAGCGATGGATGTCCATGGGGAGCAGGTGGGGTCGGAGAAGCTTTTGGATGGGGAGTTGTCGGTGTTTCTCCGTTTGGGGTCGGACTACACGGACAATTACTATGAGTGTGAGGTGCCGTTGCATTTGACGTCGCCAGGTGTCTATAGCAATGATTTGGATGCGGATCGTGCGTTGGTATGGCCCGAGGAGAATCGTATAGAGGTGACGCTTAAGCAGTTTCGCGAGGTGAAGTTGCTGCGGAATAATGCGCTCAGGCGAGGAGGTATAAGCCTTCAGACACCGTTTTCGGTGGAGGAAGGAGGACGTAGGCTGTCTGTGGTGGGTAATCCGAGTTTTTCTTCGGTGCGTGTGCTGATGATCGGGATACGCAATCCGAAGCAGCGGGATGCGCGCGTAGATGATGGCTATCCGAAGTCGGCGGAGGTATGGGTGAACGAGCTTCGGTTGAGCAAGGTGTCGGATCGAGGAGGGGTGGCGGCTATTGCGAGTGCCTCGGCGAATTTGGCGGATTTGGGGAATTTGTCTGTAAATGGGCGATTGCAGTCGCCGGGCTTTGGTGCGTTGGAGGATAGGATCAATGGTCGCGTGAAGGAGATGAGCTACGAGTACACCTTGAGCGGCGACTTGGAGTTTGGGCGTTTTTTCCCGAAGCGTTGGGGAGTGAGTATTCCGCTGTATGCCACCTTTGGTCAGCACTATGCTCGTCCGCAGTACAATCCGCTGGATGAGGATGTGCCTTTTGAGGAGGCGCTGTCGCATTTGCCCGACAGGCCGTTGCGCGATTCGCTTAGGTCGCTGGCGTTGGATTTTACGCAGCGGCAGGGTGTGAATGTGACGAACATCCGAGTGGCGCCGGAGGGTTTTCGGGGTCAGGTATACGATCCTGGGAATGTGACGCTTTCCTATGCGTACTCTGGGGAGAACGCACGGAACGTGAAGACGGAATACCGCAATATGCGTACACATCGGGGTAGCTTGGCGTATGCCTACAATGGTCACCCTAGGAGCTATGAGCCTTTTCGCCAGGTCCGTTGGCTGCAGTCGGACTACCTGGCGCTGATACGTGATATAAACTTCACGCTCTACCCGCGCCAGATGACGTTTAAGACGGACATGCAGCGGGACTACCAGGAGCAGCAGCTGCGTAGCATCAAGAGTGCCAAGCTCCACATGCCTGCCACGTATATCAAGCGTTGGGAGTGGAATCGGATGTATGGTTTTAATTGGGATTTGATGCGTTCGCTCCACCTGGATTACAGCGCGACGAATCTGGCGTTGATCGATGAGCCGCTGGGCGCGGTGAATGGGGTCATGGGAGGGGAGGCACGGTCTGCTTGGCGTGCGATGGTATTGCGGGAGCTTGGGCGCTTTGGGCGTACAACGCAGTATGATCAGACGATCAATGCGACTTACGCAGTGCCAATCAATAAGTTGCCATTTTTGGATTGGGTGACGGGGAATGCGTCGTATCGTGGGGAGTTTCGTTGGCATGCATCGCCGGTTTTTTCGGATACAGTCCGGATTTCAGTGGGTAACACGGTGCAGAATGCGCGGACGGTTCAGCTGAATGGCCAAATGAGTTTTTTTTCACTCTATCGGAAGGTGGGGTATCTGCGGGGAGTGCTGGAGCGGTTTGATAAGCTGGCGAACGGGGAGTCGCTTACGCAGGAGCCGCAGTACAAGACGGTGCGCTATGAGGGGGCCCGGATAACGGTAAAGGCAGGTGGGAGCAGGACGGTGACCCATAACCTTGGGGTGAAGCCGGAGACGGTGACGCTTTACGATGAGGGGGGACGCGAGATGCCGTTGAGCTTTGAGTTGCTGGGGGTGAATAAGATCCGGATCACGGTGCCGAGTGGTGTTCGCCGTGGTCGGATCGTGGTGGAGGGCAAGAAGGAGGAGCGTACGTTTAATGGTCGTCTTTTGGCGGAGGGTGGCTTGCGGATGTTGATGATGCTGAAGGATGTGTCGGTGTCGTGGGTGTCAACGGGTGGGACTTTTTTGCCGGGCTATTTGCCTGGGACCATGCTTTTGGGCATGGAGAGCTTCAAGCCGCACGCGGCGCCGGGTTTTCCGTTTGTGCTGGGGTGGCAGGACGAGTCGTTTGGTTTGCGTGCTGCGGAGCGTGGTTGGTTGACGACCGATGGGTTCATGCAGGATGTGAGTAAGATGACCAGCACTACAACCTGGAGCTATAGGGTTAGCCTGGAGCCGTTTCCCTATTTTCGCATCGAGCTTACTGGTCAGCGGAGTTTTTCTCGGGATCAGACGGGCAACTATCGAGCAGGTGCAGATGGGCAGCTCAGGCTGCTGAATCCGCAAATACGAGGTAGTTTGAACCTGACGACGATACTGATAGGGACGGCCTTCGATAGGAGTAGCCTCAAGCGCGGGTATCAGTCGCAGGCGTATGCGCGGTTTCTGTTGAATCGTTTGCCAGTGGCGCGGCGATTGGCAGCGGCTAGGGCAGAAGGTGGTCGCTATAGTGCTAGTGCGTTGGGCCCCGATGGGGTGTATCCCTCAGGCTATGGGGCCCTGTCGCAAGAGGTGCTGGTGCCGGCGATAATTTCGTCGTACATGGGGGTAGAAGAGGGTCGGGTGCCGCTGTATCCTTTTTTGCGAATTCCGCTGCCAAACTGGTCGATAACGTACGATGGTCTTTCACGACTGCGTGGGGTGAAGTCTGTGCTGCGCCAGCTTACGCTGCGCCATGCGTATCGAGCGAATTACGTGATAGGTGGCTATGTGAGCAACGAGGCGTATGAAGCGGGTGCGGATGGGTTCTCGTATGTGCGCGACCAACAGGAGAATTTTGTGCCGCAGTTTCAGCTGGGTACGGTGTCGCTAACGGAGCAATTCAGTCCCCTGATTGGTGTGGATATGGGGTGGGTGAATTCGTTGACGACCAAGCTAGAGGTTCGGAAATCGCGGGCATTGAGCTTGAGTTTTTCTAACAATCAGCTTTCGGATCAGGACAGCTGGGAGTTTGTGGTGGGTGCAGGATATAGGTTTGAGAACTTGCCGTTGCTGATGAAGACGCAGCTTGGCGGGAAGAAAGTGCAGCGGAGCGAGTTGCGGTTGCAGGCGGATTTTAGTTGGCGCGATACGCAGACGATTCTGCATAAGCTGTCGGAGGGTGCTAATGTGCCGATGGCAGGCCAGCGGGGGTACACGATAAAGTTGTCGGCGGACTACATGCTGACGGAGCAGATCACGGTGCGAGCGTACTTTGACAGGGTGGTCAATACGCCATTGGTTTCTTTTAGCTTCCCCACGAGTAATACGAGCGGAGGGATCAGCATCCGTTTTTCCGTGGAGCAGTGAGAGTAGCATTGTACAGCGGCCCTATGCGTGGGGAGAGGTGTGCAGAAGAGTTTTTGGGTTTTGACGAACGGGGCAAAAGTGGTGACGAAACATTTTTCTCATGTAATCAGTATAAGGTGACAGAAGGGGTTGGGATGGGCATCGTGTATGCAGAGTCGAGTTTTAGTATTTGGTAGGACGGTGGAAAAATCGTTACTTTGAGGAGTGCGGTGCGGAGTAGGGTCCGTGGCTAGGGGTGGAAAGGCGAGTAGTGCATAGGCGATGAAGTGGAGAGTCGTGGGGTTGTTGTTAGTGCTGGCGATGAGCGGGCTTGGAGTGCGGGCGCAGAGCGAGGGGAGGGTGCGGCAGTATATGTATACGCAGCAGGATTTCAATCCGGCCTATGCGGGGAGCCAGGGTTTGATGAATGTGATGGTGATGGGTCGTCAGCAGTGGGTGGGATTTGGTCAGGGAGCGCCGCAGCTACTATTCCTCAACGTAGATGTGCCCTTCAACTATAGGACGGCGGCGACGATGACACCAGGTTTGAAGATGCAGTACTCGCATGGGGTGGGTTTGTCGGCGTGCCGTGATGCGGCGGGGTATGGTTCCCGCATTGTGGCGGAGCTGTCGTATGCGGGTCGTTTCCATTTGCGAGGTAAGGGTTCGTTGTCGCTGGGGGTAGGTTTTTCGGTGATGAATGACCGTTACGAGGCCACGTGGAGGGCGGTAGATGGTGCGGAGGGGGATCCGGCAGTGCCGAGTGCTAGGCAGAGTGCCATCAATTTTGATGTGTCGTTTGGTTTGTATTACAATACGCCGCGGTTGTATTTTGGGGTTTCTGGTAGGAATTTGCTGGGCCATGGTTTGCGCGAGAAGCTGACGCCCACGAAGGTGAAGGTGCTTGATGCCTACGGGAGCGTGCGCGAGTTCTACGTGGTGGCGGGCTATGATGCGCGTTTGCCTAGGCGCTGGGCGCTGCAGCCGAGTGCGTTGATACGGACGAATTTAAAGGAGCATCAGCTGACGTTGACGTTGACGACGAGCTACAATGATTTGGTGTGGTTTGGTGTGAATTATAGTTTGTTGGAGTCGGTAGGTGGTCTATTGAGTTTCAATGTGTTGCATGGTTTGCGGATAGGGTATCAGTATGATTATCCGACGAGTGCGCTAGGTCGCTACACGAGCGGTTCGCACGAGGTGGTGTTGGGCTATTCGTTTAGTTTGAAGCGCGAGAAGGTGACCCGTCAGTACAAGACGGTACGATATCTGTAGAGCGTAGTAGGAGAAGTAGGGGACGAAGAAGCTAGAAAAGAGGAAGAGCATGAGAAGGCAGAGCTTGGTAGGCATAGGCGTGCTGCTGTTGCTATGGACATTGAGCGGCTGCGCGACAGTGGACGATGGAGAGTTGCGCGGAGTTCCAGGCAGGAGCTTTTTGGCGGAGGTGGAGCCCTACGGGATGGTGCATATTCCGCGTGGTGCGTTCACCATGGGGCGCAACGATGAGGACGTGACGTGGGCGCATCGAGCGCCGTCGAAGACGGTGACGCTGGAGTCGTACTGGATGGATGCGACGGAGATCAGCAATAACCAGTACCGTCAGTTTGTGTTCTGGGTGCGCGATTCTCTGATGCGGATGGCGATATTTGAGAGTGGTCACGATGAGTTTGCGCGCACGGAGGATGAATTTGACAATCCGTTGCCTCGGCCGATTTTGGACTGGAGTGTTCCGATAGACCTGACGGATGAGGAGCAGTACGAGGCGGTGCAGAATCTGTACTACGATGAGGACAATCAGTTTGAGGGTTCGAAGGAGATCGACACGCGCAAGCTGATGTATGAGTACCAGTGGATAGATTTGAAGCAGGCGGCTATGGTGAAGAACCGCTGGAATTTCAACTTGGATACCGGTCGGTATGAGGATAGCGCGGAGGTTTTCTACTATCCTTTGAGTCGGTATGTGAAGGTGACCAAGCGTAAGGATTTCATCATCAAGGATAAGGTGAACGTCTATCCGGACACGCTGGTGTGGATCCATGATTTCAGCTACTCGTTCAATGAGCCGAAGGCGAAGCTTTATTTTTGGCATCCGGCCTATGACAACTACCCGGTGGTGGGAGTGTCGTGGAAGCAGGCACGGGCGTTTTGCCAGTGGCGTACGGACTATTTGAATGCGGCCTTGTTGCGGCAGGGCCAGGCGACAGTGCATGATTTTCGTTTGCCGACGGAGGCCGAGTGGGAGTATGCGGCACGCGGTGGCTACACTGCGAGCATGTATCCTTGGGGCAGCTACGATACGCGGAGCTTGGCGGGTTGTTTTCAGGCGAACTTCAAGCCGATGCGCGGTCGCTACGCAGAGGATGGAGGAGTAACGACGATGCCTGTGGATCATTATGAGCCGAACGATTACGGGTTGTATAACATGTCGGGAAACGTGGCGGAGTGGACCTGCAGTGCGTATGATGAGAGTTCGTATATGTTCACGCATGATTTGAACCCAGACTATCAGTACAATGCCCGTTCGGACGATCCGCAGGCGATGAAGCGGAAGGTGATACGCGGCGGATCGTGGAAGGATGTGGCTTTTTTCTTGCAGGTTGGCACGCGAGCGTTTGAGTACCAGGATTCCTCGAAGTCGTTCATAGGTTTTAGGACGGTGCGTTCGACGATGTTTGGAGATAATCGCTAGGTGCGGGGTTAATTCATAGATAGAATAGTTCAGCAAAAGCGGAAAGATCATGGGATTTAGCATTGACGAGATGGTGCAGAGCACCGGGTATAAGGTATTCATGAAGTACCTATACGGATGGGGTGCCTCGGTGGTGTTGTTGGGTGCTTTGTTCAAGCTGGAGCATTTTCCAGGTGCTAGTATCATGCTGATCATAGGTATGTGTACAGAGGCCATCATCTTTTTCTTTTCGGCATTTGAGCCGTTGGTGCCCGAGTATGACTGGACTATAGTGTACCCGGAGTTGGCGGGAATTACGGATGAGAGTAGTGCATCGCACGGCGGCGCGATGGATCCGTTGGTGCTAGAGAATGCGATTGTGTCGGCTATATCGCGTAGCCAGGTGGCGGCGGGGAGTTTGGCTTCAGCGTCTGGGGTATCCGCACGGGGAGCTTCGGGTGTGCAGGCAGGCGCAGGGGGCAACGCTGGTTTTGTGTTTACCCAGAAGTTCAATGAGATGCTCGAGAAGGCCGAGGTGGGCCCAGAGCTTTTTGCCAAGGTAGGGGCAGGTTTGGATAAGCTGAGTAATGCCAGCAATGGGATTGCGCGGATCTCCGAGGCCGTGGCCGCGACTGAGCAGTTTTCTAGGAACATGCAGCGTGCAGGTGGCGCAGTGGGTAAGTTTGCGGAGAGCTACGAGAATTCAGGTGCCTTGGTGAGTCGTTCAGCCCAGGTGCTATCGCAGAGCGTTGAGGGTACGGCCAAGCAGGTGGATGAGACCGGCAAGCAGTTTGCGGCCAAGGTGAACGAAGTGGTGTCCAAGATGTCGACGAGCCTGGCGGGGGCGAGCGACTCGGTGGCCAAGGGGATAGCTTCGACGGGCGTGCAACTGCAGGGCTTGGGCAAGAATATTGAGGCGCTGACGACGGCCCACGAGCTGCAGGTGAAGGAGATGCAGAAGAGCATGCAGCAGTCGCAGAAGCTGGGTAGTGGAGTGGAAGAGATGTTGCAGAAGATCGAGCAGACGATCAAGGAGTCGCAGCAGTATAGCCAGTCGGTGTCGCGGCTGAATGAGAACGTGTCGAAGCTGAACACGATCTACGGTAACATGCTGTCGGCGATGGGGTCCATGAGTAGCCAGCGCTAACGCACGGGAGAGACAGAGGCAGAAGGAGGGAACGCGATGGGACATGGGAAAGAGACCCCGAGGCAGAAGATGATCGGGATGATGTATCTTGTTCTGACGGCGATGCTTGCGTTGAATGTCTCTGCCGATTTGCTGAATGCATTCGTTTTGGTAGATGGGGGTTTGTCGCAGACGACCCGGAACTATGCCAACAAGAATGCCACGACCTTCAATAAGTTTGAGCAGGCGGAGCTGTTGAATCCGCAGAAGGTGGGGCCATGGAAGGCAAAGGCAGAGGAGATACACAAACAGTCGCAGGCGATATACAAGTTTGTAAAAGAGCTGAAGTACAGGGTGGTAGAGACGGCAGATGGGTCGGATAGCCCAGCGTTGCTGGAGAACGGCGAGGTGGATGGCGGCCAGGTGTCGCTCAAGACGAACACGGACGTGCCGGCGCAGGTGCTGATTCTGGAAGGTAACGGTGCGAAGCTCAAGGAGATGCTGGTAAAGTATAGGACGACGATCCAGGGCATGCTGAATCCGGACAAGGATAAGGAGCTCTACGATGCAGTATCGCTGATGCTTGACACCAAGGATCCAGATCCAGGTGAGGACGGCCAGGTGTACACATGGGAGAGCTATCGGTTTGAGCACATACCGTTGATAGCCACGCTTCCGCAGTTGACGAAGGTTCAGGTGGATGTGCTGAATGCAGAGGCGGATATAACAGGTTTTCTGCTAGGGAAGATAGATGCGGGTGCCTTCAAGTTCAATAAGATCAATGCGGTGGTGATTCCCAGGTCGGATTTTGTAATGCGGGGGAGCGAGTTCACCGCGGAGATTTTCTTGGCGGCCAGCGATACGACACAGAAGCCAGTGGTGTATATTGGGCAGTATGATTCATCGCTCAATGAGAGGACGGGCGAGTGGTCTTACGAGATGAAGGGTCACTACGATACGGTGCCGGTGTCAGAGTCTGGTCGCGGGATGTTGCGTAGAGTATGCGGCACGAATGGGTCGATTAGTTGGGGAGGATTGATCGAGATCAAGGGACCCGAGGGTGGTGTGATCCGGAAGCCATTCAAGCATCGCTATACAGTCTCGGAGCCCTCGTTTGCGGTTTCGGCGACGAAGATGAACGTGCTGTACCTTGGAGTGGACAACCCGATAGAGGTGTCGGTGTCTGGGGTGTCGAAGGATAGGATAGCTGTTACCATGACTGGAGGGACGCTTCGTCCGTCGGGGCAGGGCTATATTGCCAAGCCTAGTGGACGTCCGAACTCAACGTGCAAAATCTCGGTGGCCGCCAAGGATGGTGGTGCGACTAAGAGCATGGGTTCGAAGACATTTCGAATCAAGGCGGTGCCAGATCCAATACCCACGATATTTGGTGTGGATCCGAAGGCTACCAGTATACGTAAGGGCGAGCTTTCATCGGCCCAGGGCGTGGTGGCGCAGATGCCGGATGATTTTGATTTCGACATGAAGTTCCAGGTTTTGGGCTTTACGGTGGGCACAACGATAGGGCAGTACTTGACCGAGCAGACTTCCAGCAGCATGAAGTTTACCAATGAGCAGAAGCAGCTGATCAAGAATTTGACCATAGGTTCGCAGATGACCATAACGAACATCAAGGTCAAGGGGCCCGATGGAGTGACGAGGACGCTGCAGTCGAAGGTTTACAAGATAAAATAGGGAGGGCAGGAGTATGTTGCGCAAAATGGTGATGGGATGGGTGATGCTGCTCTTCCCCGTCTTGCTGTCGGCCCAGGATATGAATGCGGGCCAGCCGGGTGCGCCGGCGGGTGCGGGGCGCGACACGGCGACAATAGATACCACCAACATGCCCCCCCAGGGGGTCTATAAGCGCGAGACCATTCCAGAGAAGACGACCCCTATACCGTATGCGTATGTTCGCGAGGCCGATGTATTGTGGTCGAAGATAATATGGAGGACGGTGGATCTTCGTCAGAAGATAAATTTGCCCCTCTACTATCCTACGAATCCGATGAAGGATAGGAAGAGCCTTACGCAATGCTTGGTGGCGGCCGTGATGGATGGCGAGATTTCCGCCTATGATCCCACGCGTTCGATGACGTATCCTGGGGATGAGTTTGTGGCCAGGATGACTCCAGCGCAGGTGATGGAGAAGCTTGGGGCGAAGACGGAGGTGCGCCAGCAGACGAGTATCACGACTGGTGCCGATACCACGATAGTCATCCAGAGCGAGGCGAACTATGCGGAGATACGAGAGTTGAATATCAAGGAGGAGTGGTTTTTTGATTCGAAGTCTTCGCGTTTGCAGGTTAGGATCATCGGCCTATGCCCCGTGCGTGTGTTTGAAGATGAGCTGACGCATAAGATCCAGAAGGCGATGGTTTTTTGGGTTTACTATCCTGAGTGTCGGAAGGTGCTATCTCGTACAGCGGCGTATAATCCGAAGAACGATGCGCAGGTGGTGTCGTATGATGATCTTTTCTTCATGCGACGCTTCGATTCCTATATATCTCGGGAGTCGAATGAATATGACAACCGTGCGATATCGGAGTACAAGAAGGATGGTGTGTCGCAGATGCGAGAGTCAGATAGGGTAAAGAATACCCTTTTTGTCCAGGAGCATGATCTGTGGGAGTACTAAGGTGTCTCTCACAGTTGAGGCTCAACGAGGTGCTGCCGGAATAGAGTTCCACGCATAGGAGTGGGGCGAGTGGATGTGACGGAGGAGGTAACCTTAATGGGCATCTCCTCCGTTTTCATTGAGATGTAACCTAAACGGTAGAGAGTCCGTTACAGGAGAATATGAGATTTGAGCTGGTAGGGCCTTTGCGTGTTTTTGCTTTGGCGCAGAGAAGGCGTATGTCGGCGGCAGGCGGTGGATCTGCTAACGCATTGCCGTTTTTGCTTGGCTTGCTCTGGTTGTTTGTCCCGACGCTTGCAGGGGGCCAGCAGGTCCGTTTGACTGTGCCCGAGCCGCGTGTCTGTGTGAATTATCCGCAGACGTTGTCGTGTAACTTTAAGTCGGGCTACATTATTGAGTACTACTACCGTGAGAAGGGTGGTAGTGCCAGTTGGACAAAGAAGAGTCCTGAGAATTTTTACCTTTCTACGCCTGGTCAATACGAGTTGCGCGTCACGCTGGCAGAAGTTGGTACGTCTGGCGTGGTGCTTTCCGAGGACGTAAAGGATTTGTATGTCACCGAGGCTGTAGAGTTACCCGTTCTTTCCTTTGATCCGCCTTTAGAGGGTGCATATTGCCATGCCAGCAAAGGGGCGAGTGTATCGTTTAAATCGCAGGGTAAAAATAGTTGGTATGGTGTTTTCAATGCTGATGATCCGCAGTTGGAGGAGCAGCGCCCCAAGGTGTCAGATTCTGTGTCAGGAGTTGCGAATGCCGATGCGGTGAGCTTTCCAGACTTGCAAGCTTCAGCTCCAGGCTATTCCCAGGATATGGTGCTGGTTGCCCGGTATACCGATGTGGCGTGTGCGTTTAAAAGAGTACCCTTTTCGGTGAAGGCGCTTCCGCGGGTGGAGTTTGGTGCTAGGGAGGAGTTGGGGAGTTCGGTTTGCCAGGAGGATGCGCAGCAAGAGCCATCGTTGGTAGGTGCGCAGATAGGCTATAATACCCCGATGCCGGTCGAGGGGATTACTGCTCATGTGGCTTTGAACTATTCTTGGGAGCTGGATGGGGCTTTGCTTGCTGGTGAGTCGATGCCAACGCTTGCGATGGACGGGCAGTTTGCGGAGTTACGGGGAAATACAACGAAGCTGGGTCACGTGTATAAGCTCAAGACGCAGATGCAATACGATGGGACGGATGTATGCCCTGTGTTGGAGGAAGACTTCGAGGTGCGCGTAACTCCACAACTTGGGGGCAATAGCATCTTGCCAGAGAGACTAATCGGTAGGGCCGAGCAGAGGATCACGGCATCCTCGTGGGCCTCAGGTAGCTTAGTCTCACTAAAGGGGGTGGTTTGTCCTGAGGACGAAGTGGTGTCGATATCGGGGAGCAATAAGACAGCCAGTGCGCAGCTACCAGCGCTTGAGGGGGGGGATGGGGCATTGACCTATAGTTGGTCCATAGATGGGGTGTCGTTGTCGGGAGCCAATGCGGACACCTATGCTGGGCCCTTGGTGTTGGGGAAGCTTTTCAGGAGATTGGTAAAGTCTGGAGGTTGCGCGTTGGCTAGCAATGCTGTGGAGTACGTGAAGGATCTTCCGTTGTCTGCTACGTTGACGAAGGAGGATCTGCCCTACTGCGCGGGAGGGACAGAGGGGAGGATAGGTGTGGAGGTCACGGGGGTGGGCACCGTAGGCTACGATGGTAGCACTTGGCCGGCGCAGCCGCCCGCTAGTGTGGATGCTACGGAGCGACCGTTGAGGCTTCAGCTAATGAAGGATGGCGTGGCTTGTGCTGAACAGCCAGTAAAGAATTGGGCTACGGGTACGGCTCCCAAGGTTAATTTTCCTGGTTTAGGCAACGGGCAATACTCGGTAAAGGTGGTGGATGCCTATGGGTGCAGCGTGGAGGCGACACCCGTGATTACCTTTGATGCGCCTCAGCTTGAGCTAAAGCTAGACAATGTGCCAGCAGTTAGCTGCCCTGGGAGGGACGATGGGGTGGCGAAGCTTTCGTGGACGGGCGAGGAGCTTCCTACAGGTGCTGTGGCTTTGTATTCTCTTTCGGTGCAGGGGGAGATTTCTGGGACTCGAACGTCCGCAAAGCCTTCGTACAGCTGGCCGATGTTAAGAGCGGGTCATTATACATTCCAGGTGTCTCGAGGTACGTGTGTGAGCAAAAAGCAGGAAGTTGAAGTATCAGCTGCAGAGAGTCTAGAGGTAGTGGGGGTTGCTACGCAGGCAGCTAAGTGCGCAGACGATAGGAGCGGGGTGATAGAGGTGGAGGTGAGGCCAGCGGATAAGGCTGGTGTGGATTACATACTACAGGATCCTGCGACCCATGCGGTGGTGGATAAGTTTCCTCAGCGGCATTTCCAGGTGTCTAAGGGCACGTATGAGCTTGTGTGCGCATATGGTAGTGGTTGCTTGACTACTCCGAGGCAAGTGACGGTTGAGGGTCCGGCTCCTATAGTTGTTGAGCTGGTTTCTTCTAATGGGGGGAAGAAGTTAGGTTGTCCCTCGGATAAGGTTACGCTGACTGCGAACTTGTCGGGAGGGGTGGAGCCCTTTGGTGGGTTTGAGTGGAGATCATCGCGTCGCTTTGATTTACAACGGACAACGGTGCCGACCTTGGAGGGTGCGCAGGCAGGTAAGTACACTGTGACAGCAATAGATGCCCATGGCTGTAGGGGCGAAAGTGGAGAATTGGAGGTGGCTTCTAGCTACCCAGCTTCCTACGCGATTGTTCCCAAGCTGGCTTCGTGCAGCTGGGAGGGGGATATGTCAGCTCCGACGCGGCCGAGTAGCTCGGTGGACATTACCGTCAGGAAGGGAGCCTATATAGATTACGCAGTGAAGTTGTTTTCAGTGCTAGACACCGTGAAACCGTTGGCGGAGCCCACGCAATTGCTGGGGGGGCTTGCCAATGGCAAGACGCTCTCCCTTACCCTGCCTGCAGGTGAGTATTATATCCGTTCGTATGCCACGATACAGGATCCGCAGAAGCGCCAGTGTGAGTACGATGAGCCGTTTACCATTAAGGGAGACCCGGATCACGAAGTGGGTATTGCAATCACACCCATTCCCCAGATTTGTGCGGAGCAGCCACTGAAGGTGAAATTGGCTTTGACCAATGAGGCGGCAGGAGCGGATAGGGTTGCAAAGGTGTTCTATAGATATGGGAGCTCTGACCAGTTGGAGGGGGTACTGGAGCAGGATGGGTCTACGGGGAACTATAGGACCGACTATGGTCTAATAGGTCGTACAATGGTACATGTGACGGCCAAGAGCCAGCAGGGTTGCATTTCCAAGGATTCACTCATCGTGGAGTCGAGTGAGATCATACGTTCCAGTCTGGCAGTGGATGTACCCTCGAGCGATGTGAATATTTTTGCCTACACCCATTGGCCGGAAGAGTCGCGGCGCTATGTGGATAAGCGGGGGCAGGAGTACGTCCCAGAGCGCGATTACACCGTGTTTGCCATGATGCCGGGCGTACCGTCAACAGTGGCTTTTTCGCTATCCGATGCGCTGGGGACGAGGGACTATAAGTTTGAGCCCGAGGGGATATACCAGCCCGTAGAAGGAGAGGCGAACAAGTTTCTTGTGCTAGTGGATGCCAATACGCTCTATAGCCAGGAGAATAGGACCGGGGGCTACGTAGTCAAGCGGGAGTTTGCGGGCAGGAGTAGGAATCTTCTGCGCACGCGGGTGAGCGTGGAGAACCATGGTTGCGTGGAGACGGTGGATGTCTACTTCAATGTTCTAGAGCAGCTGCGAATACCCAATGTGTTCACGCCCAACGGTGATGGTGTCAACGACCGTTGGCTCTGCAATGGGGATCCAGAATACAGGAACCTCTACACCGACCTGCAGAAGCTTATCCCGGATATGCAAGTGGAGGTTTTTAACCGTACGGGCATGTTGGTGTGGAAAGCGCACGGCGAGGAGATAGCCAAGGGGTGGGACGGCACTGCCTATTCTGGCCACGCCGAGCTCCCGTTAGGGACATATTACTACGTTATAAGGTTCAACCTAGACGACCAGAAAGGCTGGCGCCCCAAGACAGGCTCCGTGACAATAGTGCGGTAAGCCCCAACAGGCAATGAGACGATACCTCTGGGCCATACTACTTACCCTCGTGCTGCTTGTAGACACTGCGGCCTTGGGGCAGCAGATGTACCAGTTTTCGCAATATATGTTCAACACCTATCTGGTTAATCCGGCCATAGTGGGGACCTACAACTACTACCAGATACGCCTCAACTCCCGCTTTCAGTGGGTTGGTATAGAAGATGCGCCCATTACCAATTCGGTTTCAGTCTATGGGCCGCATGCCAAGCAACCTATGGGCTTTGGGGGCATTTTCTACAATGACATGACTGGCCCGACACTGCGAAACGGGCTTATGGGTACCTATTCCTACAATTTTCGTTTAAACGATGAGATGCGTCTTTCAGCGGCCATCTCCTTGGGCTTCACGGCCTATACCATAGATGCCACCAAGTTTGATTTGGGCGACAATTTCAATGCTGAGGGGGTAGTAGACCCTGCCTTGATGAACTATACGAGTAAGACCCAAGTACTCCCCGATGCCTCGCTTGGGGTCTATCTCTATGCCACTTTTTTCTACGTGGGTCTATCGGCGCACCAGCTGTTCATGCTGCCCACAAGGTTCTATGCCGAGGCCAAGCGTCGAATAGGACTCAAGCCGCATGTCTATGTCATGGCGGGCTACATGGTATATCTCTACGACTACCTGGAGCTTGAGCCGGCCGTTCTGCTCAAGTACTCATATCCCTCGCCTTTCCAATTTGAGGTCAATATCAAGCTGACCTACGACAACATGGTGTGGGGTGGACTGGCGTACCGATTCAACGATGCGGTGGCCGTGATGGCTGGCTACAAGTGGAACAACAGGGTGCTAATTGGCTATAGCTTTGACTTCAGCTACACCTCGCTGCTGCGGTATAACTACGGTACCCACGAGTTGGTGCTAGGCTACCAGTTTGACAAGATTAAGTAGTTTCCTGTAGCGTTTTTCTTGTCCTATCGAACCACGGGGTAGGTGGCAGCGCGCCCTGTAGCGTGGTCTGCTAGGCGTAGGTAGTAGAGGCCTGGCGGGAGTTGCTGTAGGTTTATTGTTGTCTCGCCTGCGCTTAAGCTTCCCGATTGCAGCTCATGGCCCAGAAGAGAGTAGATGGAGTACAGCAGCGTGCTGTGCGCATGGTTGCGTACTAGGAGGCCTTCGGGCGCAAGGCGCACTTTTACGTTTGGTAGGAGGCTCTCCACGGCTGTTTCTTTGTCAGCAGAGGGTGCTGCGTGGCGGAAGGAGATGGTTAAGTCTTCGCAAGCCTCTAGTTCGAGCGGAAGGTATTGCACCTGACCGTTTACTACTACGGAGTCGATCTGTTTCTTGGCTTGCGCCTGGTTGTGGAGCGCAAACCAGGCCCCGCCATCCGTGCGCAGGGTTAGAGTCTGCGCAGGTTCGAGTTGCTGCTCGGTGCGGACGCTGTCACCGTAGCAAGTGAGGACAAATGCGCCCTTCTGTGGCACGTCGCAGACGGTAATGTTGACGCGGTGGGGGAGTACCTCGTAGCCTACTAGGCTGGGGCTCGCAAGGAAGGCGCCGAGCTCATTTTCTGGCACCCGTATGCGTAGGGGGCCATAGGTATCGGTGGTGCTCAGTAAGTTTCCATGGACGAACTGAGGAATATGGTCTGCCGTGCCAGTCAGGTCGACGTAGCGCAGGAACTTCAGATCGGCAAAGGCCTGGACGTTGACGCATTGGAGTTGCGGGCCGAGCGTTACATCCCAGAGGTTGTCGGAATGTTGGAATGCCATGTCGGCTAGCTCATGGACTTGCCCATTGAGGGCGACCCGCTCGATGTAGGGGTTGTTGGCCAATGCGTAGGGTGCTATCACCTTGACCTTGGAGAGCGGCTCGGCGGCGAAGTTGATGACGGATGCCTTAGTCCATGCGCGCAGGAGGGTGTCCTGTTGCGGGGAGAGGCAGAATTCGTAGGGGCATAGAGCTGGCCCTTGGGCGAAAACGCCGGCGAGCTGTAAGTCTGTATCCACTGTGACCTCAAGGTGCTTAGTAGGGTGGAATTTCCCATTCACCACGATGCCGAGCGCACGGGCATTTTCTTCTGGCTTGGCTCGCACCGTAATGACTTCGCCGTGTTTGAGCTTTGTGCGCTTTGAGATGGTTTGGTCGTCATTGTGCGTTACTGACAGAGTGCCCGGGAGGTTGTTTTTCTCCACTTCGGCCGTATAGGTACGCGGCTTGACAGCGATGTTGACCTGGGTGGGGCCCTGTACATAGAGGGTGAATTTAGCAGGCTTGATTTTGCCCGTAGTGCCAGGTACGCTACAGTGTTCGTAGTCCCAGCCGGCCCACGGGGTGACCGCAATCGTCAGGCTGGTGTCTAGTGGCATAGTGTAGATGCCTTTTTCGGGATCTACGAGGGTAGGCAGGGGGTCAAGGGTCACGTTACACCCCTCAGTGGGAGGAATGGTGAGGGTGGTTAGCATGGGCTCCACCTCAAGGCTAATGTAGGCTGTGTCGCCTCTAGCCGCCAGGTATTTTTGGCCGTAGCGCTCGAGCCCAACGAGACTTATCGATTTTAGATCCTCGTACTTTGCGTCAATGTGGTAGACCTCGAGCTTGGTGTTGTAGCGGCAGCTGTCGCCATCCTCGTATTGCACCTCGAGATCTCTGTCGATGATAACGATCCGCTGCTTGGCTGCCTGGTTGAACTTGAAGTGCGTATAGCGGGGGAGCTCGACCTTGCTTATGGATACGTGGCCCGTGATATCCACATCGACCCCGTTAGAGGCGTATTGCACTGTGCGCCCGTCTTCATAGTTCAGCAAGATGTACGCAAGGCGCATGTCTGGCTGGGTTTGTGCTTCAATGTGGATCATCTCCCCATCGGCCACCGTGAATTCGTACGAACCCTCATGGCCAGCTATGAGAATGGGTGACTTCTTGGGGGCATAGGGGTCGGGCTGGAGGTTTCGCACAGTCCACCGAATGGGCGTGATGACTTTTGGCTTTGTAGTGAGACTCAAATTCAGCTCTCGGTGCAATGTCAAGGTTGTGTCGAGCAGGGGGCAGTCGACCCCGTTGACTAGAAAGTGTTCAAGCCCGTTCCCCGGGGTTAAACTGGCCTTGCAGGTTACCTGGGTACCCCGTGGTAGGCGTTCTCCGCGCCCGCGGACTGTTCCAGTGGCATCGGTTACAACGATCTGCCCACCTGTCGGCTCGCTGTAGACAATGGCATAGGTGGCCAGCTGGGCGTGGGGGGTAAGCGTAAGGTCTTGGTAGGCGATGTGCTCCTGGTAGTACTTGAACTCCCGCGGGCTATCTGCGCTGTCGCATTGCTCCATGAAGTCGTATCTGGGGCTGTTGTGGAAGTCCACGGTGTATCGTGCGAAGCGCGGCAGGGTGACTTTCTCGCCGCGCGCTACTTGGTGGGTGGTGTCGTCCTGTGGATGCCAGCGCACGGACATGGACACGTTGGTTTCTTTGCTGTTGGTGATGGTGATCTGCTTTGGTACGAAGAAGACAGGGCAGCTGAAGCTAGACTTTAAATCTTTCCACCGCTGCGTGGCCTTTTCTGCTGGCACCCAGATGCTCAAGCCCTTGGGGGGTCCTTCAGGGGAAAAAGCATCTTTGAATGATTGGGGGCTTGGTGGTTGCTCGTCTGCTATGTAGACTACCTCTAGGGCCCTGCAGTCGCTCAGGGCTCCAGGGGCTAGGCCCACATCGCCCTTTTCTAGAGCCAAGCGTTTTATGGATGGGCATGCAGCCAGGGCGTGTGGTGCAAGCTCCTTGTAGCACGACGGGATGGTGAGCTCCTCTATTTCTTTTGGGCATCGTAGGAACGCTTGTCCTAGTCGCGAGGCCGCACCTATGGCGGGGAGCGTAAGACTCGTGTCTGTGTGGTGCCAAAAGCGGGTCAGCGTAGTGCCATCGGGCGAGAGGCGGTAGTCAAACTCTTCCAGGTATTCCCCTTTGTTGCACCATACCACCGTGGCCTTGTCTTGTTTTTCCCATATAGCCAGTTCTAGTGCATTCGTGCGCACTGTGTCTTTGTAGTAGACAAAGCCTGCGCACCGGGTTTTTGATGTTGCGGACTCTTTAATGTTGAAGGCGGAGCCCCCCTGTATGTTAGGGTAGAATACAGTGCTACTCCCAGGCCCCACCACTCTATCCCTATAGGAGTGTCGCTCACCGTCGAGATATTCTTCAGCATAGAGCGTGCCCTCGCCTTGCGATGCTAAGGTGAGCGTTACCTTGCTGCCTAAGATTGATGCGCTGGTGGTGACAGAGAAGAAGCGGGTGTCTATGAGATCTTCTACCTTCTGGCGCGATGTGCTTGTTTGGGTAATTCCCAGGGGGATCTTAGCTGTAGCCGCGCCCGGGTACGCCGCGTCGAAGCGGGCGTGTAGCTGCGCCTTTCCAGTGGACATGCCCGTGTAGCCGAGAACCGTTTTGGTGTGGAATAGGCTCATCGTGTTGTATGTGCCCTCGAATGCGTCTCGCTGGGGTAGGATGATTTCTTCTAGTCCGCGCGGCAGGGCGATGATATGTGAGTCAGTGCGTGTGGGGAAAGCGTAGGCAGCTATGCGTTTTAGGTGGTAGGGGAGAATGGCAATACGGTCAGAGTTCTGGTAGCGGAGTAGCTCCAGCCCATCGGCAGAGTAGAATGATCCATCGCGCTCAATCACGCCTTCGGGCAATTGCGCCATTGTAAGCTTGAAGAGCTTTGGGGTGTTGGCGTTGAGCGTTTTAAGTGCATCGGCGGTGGGAATGAGCGGGAAGTTGGTTTGTAGCCAGTACAGCTTGTCCCCAGATTTCATTAGCCGCTCCAGCGTGAGGCCCTCAAGGGGCTCGTCTAGCACAAGGTAGAGGTCGTATGGGGCTTCAAGAGCCTCGTCAGGGTAGATCACGCTGTAGGCGACCCCCTCGTGCATCGCACTGGCGCGGAGCGTAACGGGGGCATTGATGGTAGTTTTTTTCACCTCAGCCTTGGGCGGGGCGATGGATATCACGCGGTACTCCACGTGATCCTCCTCAAAGACATCGCCCACAGACTGCCCCGCTACCCACAGGGGGCAGAGTAGTAGGCAGTAGAGCAGTAGCTGGCGCCTCATGATCCGCCCAAGCTTGCAGGGGCTCCCAGAGAATCCTAGGAGATGCCCGCACTACATCTTTACAAAGATATTGAAATCTAGGAGATTTGCAAAGGTGGCTCAGCCCCTGCGAGGCTGCACCTTCCGCCCTACGAAGTTCTCTCCGCTCTTTCTCCGCTCTTTCTCCGCTAAAAAAGCGAAAATAAGCGGCGATGGTACGGCGATGGTATGGCGATGGTGCGGAGTGGGTATGGGACCACTTTTTTTAAGTCCCCCGTGTGGCATTCTTTGTGGATTCGCCATTCAACACGGTGAAGAGATATCTTGACTGCGGTGTGCACGCTGTAGTCTTGCGCTTCACCTGAGGGTGGGCTACATGGCTGCGCGGCCCGTGCGAGGGGTTTGATGCCGAGGGGCGGAGCTTCCTGTCCTCGGCTGTGCCATGGTACGTGATAGCGGTGGGCTAAACGGAAATTCTGGATAACTTTGCGGTATGAAGGCGTGGAAGCGGGTTGCGCTGGTGATGCTGTTCTTGCCGCTCCAGCTTTTGCTGGTGGTTTCGGTGCGCTGGGCGCAGGTTTCTGTTTTGCCCGATGGCCATGGCGCACCGCAGCAGGAGTTGCTTAGTGCTGGGCCCACCTATTGCACTATCGTTGCGCAATTGCGGCTGGAGAAGGTGGGCTTCACAGGGCTTCCACCCGTTCCCACCACTTACCTATCGTCCTATAGGAATGGTGCCTTCCGGCTACATGCTTTGCGAGCCAGCTGTCTGTATGGCACTGGGAGCCAGGGTGGCGGCGCGATAGGCCGCATGGTGTGTACCTGTTGTCTTCGGCTCTGATAGTCCCGGGCCATGCGACTCGCAGTCTCTTGCAAGGGGCTACGAGGGGAAAAGCTGTAGCGGTTTTAGCTGCAGCGATGAGTAACCATCAAACGGGATGTCAATCATGAAAAAGAAGACGGCCAATCTCTGGTTTTCGCTCTTGGCTTTCGCGGTGGTCATAGCACTTGTGATGTGGTTTCTTTCCTATCTCTAGCAGGGTGGGGGGCTTCCATGTGGAGGCCCCCTCGTCTTGAAGTTGGGGTGAACAATTGGCTTGGGCCATTCGTTGCACTGTTGACGCAGTTGGACCTGCGTGACGGTCGGGAGAGCCGCTAGAGTTTCGTAACTTTGCGGCTTACGCTTTGGGATAGTAGAGCAATCGTGGGGGGAGGGTATGGCTGAGTATCAGGAGACGAATTCCGAGCATCAGATTATAGATGAGGTCATCCGCGAGGAGTACAAGTATGGTTTTACTTCCCGGGTGGACACGCACACGCTGCCCAAGGGGCTCAATGAGGGGGTGGTGCGGGAGATTTCGCGGCTCAAGGAGGAGCCGGCTTGGCTGCTGGAGAAGCGTTTGGCGGCCTACCGTTGCTGGTTGGGCATGACGATGCCCCGCTGGGCCTACCTGAAGATCCCTCCCATCGATTTCAACGACATCATCTACTACGCGGCGCCCAAGCAGGCTGGCCTGAGCTCGGAGGGCGAGGTGGATC
Organism: uncultured Bacteroidia bacterium; assembly: GCA_947252645.1. GTDB lineage: Bacteria > Bacteroidota > Bacteroidia > Bacteroidales > CAJPTX01 > Bacteroides_D. The sequence goes on along the minus strand of CAMXWF010000007.1, from coordinate 54,538 downwards.
CGGAGATTCTCAAGACATTTGAGAAACTTGGGATTCCGCTGCAGGAGCAGAAGGCCTTGTCGGGCATGGCCGTGGATGCGGTGATGGACAGCAGTTCGGTGAAGACCACCTTCCAGAAGACGTTGGCCGAGAAGGGCATCATTTTCTGCTCCATGCAGGAGGCCATTCGGGAGCATGAGGAGCTGGTGCGTCGCTACCTTGGTGCGGCGGTGCCCTATACCGACAATTTTTTTGCGGCACTCAATTGGGCTGTTTTTAGCGATGGGAGCTTTTGCTACGTGCCCAAAGGGGTGCGCTGCCCCATGGAGCTTAGCACCTATTTCCGCATCAATGCGCGGGGCACGGGGCAGTTTGAGCGGACTCTGCTGGTGGCCGATGAGGGGGCCTACGTGTCGTATCTGGAGGGGTGCACGGCGCCCATGCGCGATGAGAATCAGCTCCACGCGGCCGTGGTGGAGATCGTGGTGGAAAACGATGCCGAGGTTAAGTATTCCACGGTTCAAAATTGGTATCCGGGCGACAAGCAGGGGCGCGGTGGCATCTTCAATTTTGTCACCAAGCGAGCCATGTGTAGGGGCAATAACAGCAAAGTGTCGTGGCAGCAGGTGGAGACTGGCTCGGCCATAACGTGGAAATATCCGAGCTGCGTACTCAGGGGTGACAACTCCGTGGGGGAGTTCTACTCTGTGGCCTTGACCAATAACTACCAGCAGGCCGACACGGGCACTAAGATGATTCACCTGGGAAAGAATACGCGCAGCCTCATCGTCTCGAAGGGCATTTCGGCAGGCCATAGCGAGAACAGCTATCGTGGGCTGGTGCGTGTAGCCCCCCAGGCAACGAATGCGCGCAATTTTTCGCAGTGCGATTCGCTACTCATAGGTGATAAGTGCGGCGCGCACACCTTTCCCTCGTTGGAGGTGGAGAATACGAGCAGCGTGGTGGAGCATGAGGCCACGACATCCAAGGTGGGCGAGGATCAGCTATTTTACTGCAACCAACGTGGCATCGACACGGGGGAGGCGGTAGGGCTGATAGTCAATGGCTACGCGCGGGAGGTGCTCAAGCGACTTCCGATGGAATTTGCCGTGGAGGCGCAGAAGTTGTTGGCCATCTCGCTGGAGGGCTCGGTCGGCTAGTGGGGGGCGCAAGCGTGCCCCTTGGGGGGAGGCCTGTGCGCTTGGCCAAGAGGATGCTATTTACCCTCGTGTGGAGGGGGAGGAGTTTAGAGGGAATATGACGCTATGGCATTACTAGAAATAAGAGATCTCCATGGCACCATTGAGGGCCGGGAGATCCTGCGGGGAGTAGATTTAACTGTGGAGGCTGGGCAGGTGCACGCCATCATGGGGCCCAATGGCTCTGGTAAGAGCACGCTGGGCGCTGCGTTGAGTGGTCGAGCCTACGTGGAGGTCACGCGGGGCTCTGTGCGCTTCGATGGGGCAGACTTGCTGAGCATGCCGCCCGAGGAACGGGCCTGCCGCGGGCTTTTCCTTGGCTTCCAGTACCCCGTAGAGATTCCAGGGGTGAGCACGGTGAATTTCCTGAAGGCTGCAGTGAATGCCCAGCGGGCCTACCGACAAGAGCCCCCGCTCAAGGCCGCCGAGTTCCTCCAGATGGTGCGTGAGCGGGCGCAGCTGGTGGAGCTTGACCCTTCGCTGGCGAGCCGCGCTGTCAACGAGGGCTTCTCTGGCGGCGAGAAGAAGCGCAACGAGATTTTCCAGATGGCCATGCTGGAGCCCAAGCTTTCCATCCTCGATGAGACGGATTCGGGCCTCGATATTGATGCCCTGCGCGTAGTGGCCAACGGTGTCAATCGTTTGCGGCGGGCCGATAGGGCCATAGTGCTCATCACGCACTACCAGCGCCTGCTGGATTACATCGTGCCCGATGTGGTGCATGTGCTCTACCGTGGGCGCATAGTGCTCAGTGGGCCCAAGGAGCTGGCCCTGGAGCTGGAGGAGCGCGGCTATGATTGGATAAAGACGGAGCAGGAGGCTTAGATGGCTCAGCAGGGTGCTACGGCGGGTTGGTCGACCCCCCAGGAGGTCTACCAGCAACTATCGGGGACATACCAGCCTGGGCAAGGTGCGGGGCACTATTTGGAGCAGGTGGCAGGAGCGGCTGCCGATTCTTTGCGCCAAGGTCTCCCGCCCTACCTGGACCAGGAGGTCTATCGCCTGTTTAAGGCTGCCAAGAAGCCGCTCTTCGATAGGCCATGGCAGCTGGCCACGTGCGGGGTGGTGCAGGGCGTTGATGCGCTCCATCTGCCTGTGGACCAGGTGCCTGAGCTGCCCATGGAGAAGCTCTATGCCTACAATGGTTGCTACGCCCTCCAGGCTGGCGCAGCCCTTACGGTGCGTGGAGACGGCGTGGTGTTTGGCAGTCTACGCGAGGCTGAGGTTGCGTACCCGGAGCTGGTGGGGAGGCACTACGGTAAGCTGTCGCAGGCCGATGCGGATGAGCTGGTTGCTCTGCAAACGGCCTTGAGCCATGCGGGTACGTTTCTCTACGTGCCTGATGGCGTGCGCCTAGAGATGCCGCTGGAATTGCTTTTTTTACTCGATGGGGCCTCGCCCTTGATGGTCAACTACCGTAACCTCATCATCCTAGGCGAGCATGCAAAGCTGGGGTTGCTGCATACGAACAATGCCTTGGCGGAGACGGCTTTTTTCAGCCATATAGTCAGCGAGATTTACCTTGGGACAGGGGCACGGCTTGAGCTCTCTCTGCTCCAGACGGAGCATGCGGCTTGCCGCCATCTCCATAGCGTGTATGTGGAGCAGCAGCGCGATTCGGAGTTTTCCATGCTGAGCTTTACGCTTCACGGCGGCATAGTGCGCAATGTAGTGCATGACTATTTGCGGGGTGCAGGTGCCAGCGCGAGCATCTGCGGGCTGTCTATGGTAGATGCCGGGGAGCTGGTGGAGCTGCATACCGATGTGCACCATGAGCAGCCCAGCTGTACGAGCAATCAGCTTTACAAGGCGATAGTGGATCAGGATGGGCAATCCAATTTCTACGGGGTGATCAATGTACACCCTGATGCGCAGAAGAGCGATGCCTACCAGAAGAATGCCAACATCTTGCTGGGGCCTGGGGCTTTGGTGCGTACGCGGCCGCAGTTGATTATCCATGCTGACGACGTGAAGTGCTCGCACGGGGCTTCCACGGGGCGCCTTGATGCGGAGCAGCTTTTCTATTTGACCTCGCGCGGCATTCCCCGCCAGGAGGCCTACCGTATGCTCCTGTTGGCTTTTGCGCAGGAGCTGGCCATGCGTACGCGCAGTCTTGAGTTCCGTAATCACCTCGAGCGGTTGCTCCAGGAGCGGCTGATGGGTAAAGAGTTTTCTTGTCAGTAGATTCCAGGAAGTCATGCCAGAGAACAAATACGATGTGGCTCGTATTCGGGCGCAGTTTCCGATTCTTGGGCGGCAGGTGAATGGCCGTCCGTTGGCCTATTTGGATAATGCCGCCACCACGCAGAAGCCCGTGTGCGTGCTGGAGACCTTGGAGGAGGTGACCACGACGCTCAATGCCAATATTCACCGTGGGGTGCACACCTTGAGCCGAGCCATGACGGAGCGCTACGAGCAAGCTCGGGCTGTGGTGGCGGCCTACCTGCAGGTGGACAATCCGAAGGATGTGGTGTTCACGGCGGGGGCTACCGATGGGTTGAACCTAGTGGCGAACTGCCTGCCTGCCTGTTGCTGTAGGCCAGGCGATAAGGTGGTGGTGAGCGAGCTGGAGCACCACTCCAACTTGGTTTCGTGGCAGTTGGCGGCCGCCCGCCTTGGTTTTGAGGTGGTGGAGTGGCCTATGCGCGATGATGGCATGCTTGCGCTTGAGGATCTCGAACCCTTGCTCGACGATAGGGTGAAGATCGTGGCCATGTCGCAGCTGTCCAATACGTTGGGCACGCTTACGCCCGTGGCAGCTGTGGCGGCGTTGGTGCATTCAAGGGGCATCTACTTGGTGGTCGATGGTGCGCAGGGGGTGAAGCATGGGCCTATCGACCTGCCGAGCATGGGGTGCGATTTCTATGCTTTTTCGAGCCATAAGATCTATGGGCCTACGGGGGTGGGGGCGCTCTGGGGGCGCCATGAGCTGCTGGCCAAGATGCCTCCCTATCGTGGTGGGGGTGAGATGGTGGGGACAGTGAAGTTCAGCGGCACCACCTACGCAGAGCCGCCCTTCCGCTTCGAGGCGGGAACGCAGGCCTACCTCCAAGCCGTGGGACTGGCCAAGGCGCTTGAGTTCTACCAGAGCATAGGCCCTGCGGCTGCTACGGCCCATGAGAATAGGCTCGTTAGTCTGGCGCACGACTTGGTGGCCGACATCCCAGGCATAACCTTCTACGGTTACCATGCGGATAATGCGGGCATCCTCTCATTCAATGTTGCGGGGCTGCACCATTTTGATGTGGGCACCCTGCTTGACAAGATGGGGGTGGCGGTTCGGACGGGCACGCACTGCACGGAGCCGATCATGGATCACTATGGAATCCAGGGTACGGTGCGTATGTCGTTGGCTTGCTATAGCACGGAGGCCGAGGTGCGGCAATTCGCTGAGGGCCTGCATAGGTCGGTAGCGATGCTGCAGTCGGCGGAGGGGCGTTCATAGCGTTCTAGCGCCTGCACCCGGTTTCTGCCCAGGTGAGACGGAAGCGGCAGAAGCGGCAGCCATCCCCTGATGGCTGCCGCTTCTGCCGTTAGGACTGCCTCGCGGGCCGTGGGCCTAGTATTCGTCCTCGTCGAAGAAGAAGTCGTCCTTGGTGGGGTAGTCGGGCCAGAGATCCTCGATGCTCTCGTATGGCTCGCCCTCGTCCTCTATTTCCTGTAAGTTTTCGATGATTTCCATCGGTGCCCCAGAGCGCTGGGCGTAGTCGATGAGTTCATCGCGCGTGGCAGGCCAGGGGGCATCTTCGAGTTTAGAAGCTAATTCTAGTGTCCAATACATGGTAAAATGTGCAATTGTCTACACCCCATATGAATGTTCGTAGCGAGGCTAGCGGGGAACCCAGCGTAGCTGCGGATCGTGGCAGTCGCGGGCCAGAGCCCGGGAGAGCAGGAAGAAATAGTCGCTTAGTCGGTTGATATACTCGTGCACAGGCGTTGGCACGTGGTCAATTTCTACAATGCGCCGCTCGGCTCGGCGGCATACGGTGCGGGTCACGTGCGCATAGGCCACTACAAAATGCGTACCGCCGGGGAGCACAAAGCTATTAAGCTGGGGCATGCTGTTGGAGAGCGCATCGATGGCTGATTCGATTTCTTCTATGTCGTGCGCATCGAGTTGGTGGACTTTGTCGGCTGCCTTGCCAGCGGTTTCGCTGGTAGCTAGGATCGAGGCCACCTCCATGAGTCGGAATTGTATGACGTTGAGGGTTTCGCGGTATGGGGTGCACTCAGGGCATGTGATCAAGATGCCCACGTGGGCCATGAGTTCATCGATGGTGCCGTAGGCCTCGACGCGCGGGTGGGCTTTGGAGACGCGCTCGCCCCCGATGAGGGCAGTGGTGCCTTTGTCGCCAGTTTTAGTGTAGATCTTCATGATGGTTGGTTTTAACCCGCGCAGGCCTCTTGTGCTAGGTCTACCTTGGCCAGCGTGGGGTGCGAGTTCGGGGTGTCGGAGGCGATGAGCCCGTCGCGTAGCTTGACCCACCGGCGGGCGTAGGCGGCTACATCGGGCTCGTGGGTTACCAAAATAATGGTGTTTCCCTGCAGGAAGAGCTGTTCGAAGAGCTCCATGATGGCCTGGCTGGTCTTGGTGTCCAGGTTGCCTGTGGGTTCATCGGCGAGGATGAGGGCCGGGGAGTTGGCCAGTGCTCGAGCGATGGCTACACGCTGTCGCTGCCCGCCCGACATTTCGTTGGGGCGGTGCAGGCGACGGGCGTACAGGCCCACCTTTTCGAGCATGGCCTCGGCGCGCTGCATGCGTGCTTCGCGGGGCCAGCCGGCATAGCGGAGGGGGAGGGCAACGTTGTCCCGTGCGGAGTACTTGGGGAGTAAATTGAAGGTTTGGAACACAAAGCCGATCTCTTGGCTGCGGACTTGGGCTAGGGCATCGGGGCCTAGGCCGCCGACGTCAGCGCCGTTGAGCAGGTATTGGCCTCTGGAGGGCACGTCGAGGCAGCCGAGGATGTTCATCAGGGTGGACTTGCCTGAGCCTGAGGGGCCCATGATGGCCACGTACTCGTTGCGGTAGACCGATAGGTCTACGCCTGCCAGCGCGTGCACCTGCGTTGTTCCCGTTGCGTAGGTCTTGTAGATGCCGGTCAGTCGGATGATAGGCTCGCGTCCGTTGTCCATTTGGCCGCGAATGTAAGGAAATTTGTAATTGACTGTCTCTCGCTGTTTGCGAGCGGAGGGGGACTCCTGTGGGCGCCCCGCGCGAGCTGGGATGATTTGCTGGGTAATCGCCTGAGGTCAAGGGGTTTGCCTATCGAGGGGTTCAGATCCGTTGTCGTGTAGGGAGGCGAAGGCTTGGGTCACGATGCGGGCTTGGTCTATGCCTACTGTTGGCCCGTCTTTTTTGAGGTAGAGTAGGTACTCGATGTTGTGCTCTGGCCCGCGGATGGGGCTATGGGTAAGCCCTAGGGGCATGAGGGCCAGCTGCCGACAGCAGGCTAGGAGTCGTTCGAGTACTTTTAGGTGGAGTGCTGGTTTTAGCACCAGGCCGTGTCGATCGACATGCCCTGGCCCCACCTCGAACTGTGGTTTTACGAGTAGGAGAGCTTGGCCTTGGGGGGCGAGGAACTGGGCGACATGAGGCAGCACGCGCTCAAGGGGGATGAAGGAGACATCGCATACGACCCAGTCGATGTGATCATGGTTGAGGTGGGCAGTGGTCAGGTTGGCGATGTGGAGCCCTTCCAGCGAGACGACGCGTGGATCGGCCAGTAGGGTCGGGGCGAGCTGTCCGTGCCCTACGTCAACGGCGTAGACCTTGTTGGCCCCGTGCTGGAGGAGACAGTCGGTGAAGCCGCCCGTGGAGGCCCCGATGTCGAGCGCAGTGCAGCCCGTGAAGTTGAGGTGGAAGTGCTGCGCAGCCCGCAGGAGCTTGTAGCCTCCCAGCCCGACGAAGCGCATGGTGGCCTGTGGCGCTACGCGCAGCGCGTTGCAGGCGGAGACATCCTGCGCGGGCTTGGTGCATGGTTGCCCGTCCAGGGAGATCTGCCCCTCGCGGATGGCGCGCTGCGCCTGCGTACGGCTGGGGAAAAAGCCATGGGCTACGAGGAAGTTGTCTAGCCGCATGGGGGCAAAGGTATTGATAACCGTGCGATTGCGTGGTGACGTGGCTGACCCCATGCGGCGAAAGCTGTAAAAAGTGTACCTTCGCCGGAGCAGAGAAGAACGCAAGGAGAGCGCGATGAAATACGAGATCCAGGTGAACGTCATGCCGCTGGAGGCCCTGCTCGATCCGCAGGGTCGTGCGGTGCAACAGACCATGCATCAGGCCGGCTATAGCAACGTGGAGCGTGTGCGGATAGGCCGACACATCGTGGTGCAGGTAGAGGCGGAAGACGAGAATGAGGCCCGCGTGCAGGCCAATGAGCTCTGCACGAAGCTCCTCTCCAACCCCATCATGGAGGGCTTTGAGTTTACCATTGTGCCCCTCTAGCTATTAGTGGGGGGCTATCGGTTGGGCTACTCCTAAGGATGCGGCTGTGCGAGTGCTAGAGGAACAGCTGAAAGAGGGCACGATCAGCATCGAGGAGCTCATTGCGATGCGCGACCCAGCCCTGCTGCGCAAGATCCCGCGGTTTGTGCTGCGCTACCTCAAGCGCATACTCCACCTGGACGAGGTGAACCAGGTGATCCAGCAGCACAAGGGGGAGGGCGCAGTGGAGTTCTCCGAGCATATCCTGCAAGATTTTGAGACCACCTATCGGGTCTACGGGGAGGCATCGTTGCGGCCAGGGAGGCGCTACATCCTCGCGTCGAACCACCCGTTGGGGGGCTTTGATGGGGTGGTGTTGATGGCCTACTTTGGGCGTGTGTTCCCCAAGATCTATTTTCCCGTTAACGACTTCCTCACCGAGCTGCCGCAGTTTAGCGATGTTTTTTTGCCCATCAACAAACTGGGGCGCCAGTCCCGCGAGGGGGTGGCGCGTCTGGAGGCGGCACTGGAGTCTGATGCCCAAATACTCTACTTCCCGGCGGGCCTGTGTTCCCGGAAGGGGCGGGGCGGCATTTTCGATTTGGAGTGGAAGAGCAGCTTCATCGATATGGCTAAACGGTGGCATCGCGATGTGGTGCCTATCTATTTTGAGGGGCGCAACTCCAATTGCTTCTACAATTTGGCGCGTGGGCGCGTGCGTTTGGGAGTGAAGTTCAACGTGGAGATGCTCTACTTAGTCCATGAGTTCTTCAAGCAGCGCGGCAGTCACCTGCGTCTCCAGCTGGGTACGCCTATTCCCTATACGACGTTTGAGGACACGCAGCGTAGCCCCCGCGAGTGGGCTGCTTGGGTAAGAGCGCGAGCCTATGCCTTGGCGGACGAGCTGCCTGCCAAGGAGAGGGCTAGGTAGGCCCATGGACCTTGTCCGCTAGGTGTGTGGGCAGCGGGTTCGTAGGTGGCTTGAGGTCTTAGAGCTATAAAAGAGGCGGTGGCGAATACGTGGAGGCTATGATGGGAAGATCGAGACGATTTAGCGTAGTCCTAGGACTCTGTCTGCTGGTGCTTGGTGGCATTTACACCTGCACCAAGGATGGGAAGGTGAACATATTCACCTTGGAACAGGACAAGGAGTTTGGGCAACAGCTCTCAGCCACCATTGCGGGCGATCCGGGGAAGTACCCTCTGCTGGCGCGCAATGCTAGCACCGAGCCTATATACCGATTGCTTGAGGAGATGCGCGATGCCATTCTTGCCTCGGGCGAGATGACTTATCCTAAGGAGTTTGCCTGGGAGCTGCACGTCATCCACGCCGATGTGCTCAATGCCTTTTGCTCCCCGGGTGGCTATATCTATTTCTACACGGGGCTGCTCAAGTATCTTGATAGCGAGGCGCAGGTGGCGGGCGTGCTGGGGCATGAGATGGCCCATGCAGACAAGCGGCACTCTACCGCTCAGCTCACAAAGCAATACGGGATACGGACCTTGATAGGTATGCTGACGGGGGGAAGCGACAACCAGTATCTCAAGATAGCTGCCCAGCTGGCGGGCGGGGCAGTGGAGTTGAAGTTCTCACGCAACGACGAGAGTGAGGCCGATGCCTATGCCGTGCGTTTTCTTGCCAAGACGAAGTACAACGCGCTGGGGGTAGCGGGCTTTTTCGAGAAGCTTCAGGCGGAAGGCAAGGGCAGCTCGCAGCCGACGTTTCTCAGCACCCATCCGTGCGATGCAGATCGCATCCGCGCTATTCATAGGCTCTATGAGGAGCTTGGCAGCCCTGCGGGTGAGGATTTCAAGACGGAGTACCAGAAGTTCAAAGCTGAGTACCTAGCTCGCTACTAGCCTAGGGGGTAGTCTGTCGCTACCTCTGCTCGGGGAGACCTCGAGCCTTAAGGCTTGGTGTAGGGTATTGCAAAGGAGTGGAAGCAGAGTGTTGGGTCGCCCGTATGCCGTGGGTAGCTACCGTGCGTTGCCACGGAGTACGCATATAGTCGATGTGCGGGCACAGGCAGCTAGCTCTTAGTGGCCAGCGATGGTTCATGATGCCAAAGCCGTTGCGCATGGGGGCTTTGCGCAGCTCAGCGCAGGTTTGGCGTGGTGGTGTGGCAGGGCACTGCTGCTGCCGAGGGCTATCAGCTGTGGGAGACCTGCCTAGGCCTTTGGTTGTCTGTGCGCTTTGCCTGTTTGCCCTGCCTCTCAGCGTGCGTCATTGGCTTTGAGCGATAGCTTGGCTAGCTGGGCGTATCCTGCGCGGAGCTGTTGCAGGATGGGGTGATTCACCTTGTAGAGGTGCTGCGCGATGCGGGCGATGGGGAGTACGGAGGGGGAGGTGCCAAGGATAGCAGCGGCCTCGAAGAGCCCAAGGGACTCCACAGGGATTGGCATTTCCTTCACGGCGATGTGGAGTTGGTCTGCGGCTTCTAGGACTTTTGTGCGCGTGATGCCCAGCAGCACCGCGCTGCTGGGCGGGGTGATGACAGTGGACTCCTGGATGAATAGCACATTGGAGCGGCTGCCCTCGGTGATTTCCTGCTGGTGGTTGCAGAGCAGGACTTCGAAGAGCTGGCTATTGGCCAGCATGCTATCGGCGGCCGTGCGTATGGCTTGCCCGGCCTCTTTGACCTGCGGGTTCGGGCGTTCGCCCTGGAGTAGGCCGACGGCTACGCCCCTTTCCTGCTGGCTGTCGGTGGGGTAGTGGCTGGGGATGTAGCGGGCGTAGAGAGCGCCCTCTCCCGAGGGGGCCTCACGATACCATAGCCGTATATTCTGTGTGCCCGTTTGGGCTGCGATGAGCTGTAGGAGGAGAGGAAGCCACTGCGCTTGGCTTGGCAGATGGAGTCCGCCCTGCGCGGAGGAGGCGGCAAAGCGCGCGAGATGTTCCTTGAGGAAGAGAGCCTGCCCTGCGTGTACGCGCAGCACCTCGTAGATTTCGCGTTGGCCAGCGGGCAACGGCTCCGCCAGGTCGGGTATTCTGGTGGAGAGTTGGCCTGCAACGATGGCTACGCCTACCGGGGCTGGGGGGCGTGGCGTGAGCGGATCGCAGGAGGCCATTATGGCTTGCCCTCCTCTAAAATGATGTCGAGGAGCGGTTGTACGTTCTCCACGCCGATACGTTTGGCTACGATCTTATGCGTTTGGTCGAGGATGTAGATCACCGGAGTGCTGTAGATGTCGTAGTTATCGGAGAAGTTGGATTTTCGGTAGGGGTCCCAGACGTGGGTCCATTGGCTGAGCTTGTGTTCCTGGACGTATTCGAGCCATTTAGGGCCATCGCCTTGGGTCATGAAGCCGATGATGTGTACACCTTTTTTCACGAAGGGTTGGCAGACGGAGTCGAGCTTAGGCACCAGCACTTTGCAGTGGGGGCAGGAGGGCTCCCAGAATACCAGGACGAAGGCCTTGGCCTTATCTTGGCTGAGGGTGTAGGAGGTTTGGTAGAGGGTTTCGACGGTGAAGTCGGGGGCGGTTTGCCCGATCAGGTTGGGCTTGAGCTTTTCGACCCTGTCGCGCAGCTTCCCCATGGTCTCCTCGGAGAGGACATCGATACGCTTATTGAGGAAATATTTTTCGGCCAGGTGGACAAAGATGGCATCTTGGCCCATGATTTCGGAGAGCTGGTATTTGTTGAGGAGGTTGAGCCCCATGTACTCGAGGGTGGTGTCGTTGGGCGCAGCCGCCTCCATGAGTCTATCGCAGTAGAGGCTGATGGTGTCGGGCATGGGGGCGATGAGGTGATCGAGGAAGTAGTTGATGCGTGCGTAGAGGTTGGGGGTGCGCAGGAGGTCGGGGGAGGCCAGGTCGTAGTTGTCCATGTAGTGGTGGAGGTTGTAGTAGAATTGCCAGACGAGGGTGAGGGAGTCGGCCTTTGGGCTATGGGTGATTTCATCGGGCGGGGTGGGGATGTGAATGGGCAGGAGGGTTTTGGCGAAGGCCCAGAGGAAATGGCCGTTGTACTTGGCTTTCAGGGTATCCATGTAGGCGTTGAAGGCCTCATCGGAGGCTTTCCGTAGGGAGTCGCCGGGGCGGGGTGGGCGTTTTTTTGAGCCATTGGCGAGCGTGTCGCCGCGTGCCTTGAGGGCGCTGAGGGCGAGGGAATCGAGTTGGTAGGCCTTTCTGGATGCTTGCTGGGCGTTGCGGAGGTGAACTTGGAGCCTGAGGAAGTCGGCGCATTCTGGGGCGCCCTTGACGGTGCTTTCACCCGAGTAGTCCTTTTCCCCGATTTTGAGCTTGAAGTCTTGGTCTTCGCCCAGGAGTATGTCGATGTAGTCGTTGCCCCAAATGAGTAGGTAGACGCCTTTCATCAAAGGCTTTTCTTGCTGGTATCGTACGTGCCCTTTGGAGTCCACAAAGCCGCTGTCAGCCACGTAGCGTCCATCCTTGTAGTAGTAGGCTAGCAGCACGGTGTCCCCTGGCTTGCCATGGCCATTCATGTCGACCTGTAGATCCAACCCTTGGCCGAAGAGCCGGCTGGCGAGCAGCACCAGCGCAGGGATCACCAAAAAGCTACGCAGCATATTCCGATAGGTTATCAGCAACATCTCCTGCAAATCTACACAAATTGCCGGTCATATCGAGTGCTCTGCACGCGGCATGGGGCTTGGTGTTGGCTTTCTTGGCAGATGCCGAGAGGGCCTGGTCGTTTTTCTCTTACTTACGTCTTCCTAATGCGGTAACGATCAATGCTTTGTTGCGTACTGCGAGGGTTAAGATTTGGAGAATGCGGGGGATAGCAGTACCTTTGCCGTGCTTTTGCGCGGGGGTATAGCTCAGTTGGCTAGAGCGCTTGCATGGCATGCAAGAGGTCGTGGGTTCGACTCCCACTATCTCCACGGCGAAGGCGGGAGTAGCTCAGTTGGTAGAGCATCAGCTTCCCAAGCTGAGGGTCGCGGGTTCGAGTCCCGTTTCCCGCTCGATTTCTAATTTCTAGGTAGAGGGGCAATGCTGCTAGCAGCGTTGCCCCTCTTGTGTCCGTGTTAGGGGGGTAGGTAGGGAGAGGCTGTGCTGTCCCGAAGCACTCAATGCACAGCGCGTGGACGCTCGGGGCTAGGGCATAGGAGGGCTTTGAGGCCCTAGAGGCTTTGGGCGCCCAGTTTGCTTTCCTCTAGCCCTTGGGCCAGCTCCTCGTAGAGGAGGTTGCGCGGGGTGCCAGAGGCGGTGGTGTCGGGCTGGTCGACCAGGCTGTTGGCCAGAGAGAGAGCCACGTGGCGAAGTTTGGGACTAAGTGCTAGCTGCCGGGCAAGGAATAGCATGGGCTGCAATAGCCCCTGGACATCTACGAGGCCTGCCAGTTGCGTAAGGGGTAGGAATTGTTTTTCGAAGTAATCTATTGGCATAGGGTCTGGCGTGGTAGGCCAGGTTTGCCGGTTGCCCCTCCGCAGCGCGTGGGCGAGCAATAGAACCCCTGTGGCCCTACGGATGGGGTCGTTTGCCCTGACGAGTTCTCTGGAGAACTGCACGGCTAGGGGCGAGGCAGAGAGCAGGTAGGCGCAGGCGGCATTGCGCACTTCGGGGTGGCGGAACGAGGGTAGCCAGCGCACGAGGTCATCGGGGGTAAACTGCATGGCATCGCCCACCAATTGGGCAAGCAAGAGTGGCTCTCGCTGGGGGAGCGCGATGAGCAGTCGGGCTAGGGGCTGGTTGGGGGCGTACTCTTGGGCCACTGCCCGGAGCGCCGGGAGGGCTACCCCCAGCACCTGCGAGTAGCTGGTGTCTTCCCGTTGGATGGCGGCGGCCAGCTCGCCGTTGCGCAGCTGCCAAATTGTGTTGCGCAGCTCGCGCAGCTGCGCTGTGAGCGTGGGATTGTTCAATCCTGCGACCTGAGCAGTCATTTAAGGCACAAAATAGAAGAGGCCGCCACGGGGCACTGCGCCCAAGTGGCGACCTCTAGGGGGCCATAGGTGTCTATAGGTTGCGGATGCCCACGGCCTGCTTGGCCAGCTCGAGGGTAGGGCAAGCCGTGGCCCGCGCGCGGGCCACGCCATCGTTGGCTACCTCCGTGAGCTGTTTAGGGTGCGCCCGGTACTCCTCTATGCGCTCCCGAATGGGCGTGGTGAGGGCTACGATGTCCTCTGCTAGCTGTTTTTTCATGTCACCATAGCGGATTTGGCAGTGGTTGTACTGATCCTCGAAGTAGCTATAAACATCGGGCTTGGAGACATGCTTCATGAGGGTGAAGAGGTTCTCTGCGGCCACGCTCTTGGGTTGGTTTGGGGTCGTTGGCCCAGAGTCGGACAAGGCCTTCATCACCTTCTTGCGGATCTCTTCAGGGGCATCGTCGAGGTAGATGGCGTTGCCTTCGGATTTGCCCATTTTGCCCGAGCCGTTGAGCCCCGGGATGCGTACCATGGGCTCTTTGCTCTCGTAGGCCTTGGGTGAGGGGAAGAGGTCGACCTGATACATCCGGTTGAACCGTTGGGCAAAGGTGCGCGCCATCTCAAGGTGCTGTAGCTGGTCTTCGCCCACGGGGACCAGGTGCGCCCGGTGAATGAGGATGTCGGCCGCCATCAGCGTAGGGTAGGTAAGCAGCCCGGCGTTCACGTTGTTGGGATTCTTGCGCACTTTATCCTTGAAGCTGGTGCAGCGCTGCAGCTCCCCGAGATAGGCGTTCATATTGAGCAGCAGGTAGAGCTCCACGGTTTCGGGGAGCATGCTTTGCACGTAGATCGTGCACTTGTTGGGATCGAGCCCAACGGCGAGGTACTCGGCCATGAGCTCCTGGGTGGAGGCGTGCAGGTCATGCGGTACAGGGTGCGTGGTGAGGGAGTGGAGGTCGGCGATGAAGAAAATGCAGCGGTATTGGTCTTGCATTTTCAGGAAGTTGAGCAGCGCGCCAAAGTAGTTACCGAGGTGAAGTTTCCCAGTGGAGCGGACCCCGCTTACTACCAGGGGGTCGGTTGGGGTTGTAGTCTCTATCGACATGCTTGTATTACTATTTTCTGGAGTGATTAAGAGAAGCACTTTTGATGGGGCGCTGGGGTACAACCAGCCTATGCAGCCTGTGGTGGGCTATTGGGGGACGCAGGGCCATCGATGTACCTGCAGCTCGCTGCTCAACAGAACAGAAAAACCCGCACCAGTGAGGTCGGTGCGGGTAACTAAAGCATTAGCGCCCATGCCCTACTGGCATTTTAGCACCTCTTTGATCTGGTGCTGGGCCGCTTTGAAGAATTCGCCCCCCTCGATATTCCGGTAGGCCTTGCAGGCTTCGCCTTTACGACCGAGGGCTTGGTAGCATTGGCCCTCCAGGAAGTAGACCGGGGTCTTATCGACGCCTACCCCCGCATACTCCAGGGCTTTCTCGCAGTGCTCCAGGGCTTTCTCGTAGTGCTTAAGCTCAAACTCGCTGGTAGCGATCGTTTGGTACACAGCGGCATCGCGATCGTCGAACTCCAGGGCTTGGGTAAGCGAGGCGACTACCTGCTCGTTCTGCTTGGCATCGTAGTAGGCTTTGGCCTCTGCCTTGAGGAAGTTGGTGGCCAGGACTTTGAGGTCGATCTGGCGCTTCACGTTGGCCGTCCGGCGAGCCGTCTCTAGCCCCTGGGTTATGGTGGAGAGCATGGAGTCGCGCAGCTTGAGGGAATCGAGGCATTGGGCCGCGAGTACGTAGGCATCGATAAAATTGCCATTGGAGGCCAGAGCCTTCTGGGCAAAGCCGATCGCCTCATCGTAGCTGGCACCCTGCTGCGCCTGCAGGGCGAGCTGGAAGTAGATTTGCGTAATAGTGTTATCTACGCGCTTGGCAAACTTGTCGTCATTCACCTTAAGGGCGGCATCCTTGGCCTGCTCCATGATGCGCAGGCTCTCCTTGAAGTCCTTCTTACCGTAGAGTTGCCCAGCCTTCATGTAGTAGGCCTGGGGGTAGAGCTTGTTGCAGCGCTCCCGCAGCGACTTGGCTTCGGGCGTATCCACAGCGCCCACAATCTCCATGCACTTCTCGAGGCCTTCCAGGGCGTGGCTGGGATCGTTGCGCACCGTCTTGGCGGCCTGATTGTAATACTCTGCGGCCTTCCCCATATCTTGCCCGCTTGTGCTTAGCGAAACTCCCAGTAACAGCCCTATCGCGCACGCTAACCCCATCCACTGTGTCCGTTTGGCCATAATCGTCTCCCTATATCGTTTTAGGCGTATTCCACGCTGCGAATTTAGTGCTTTTCTGCCTACCACGACAATAACCGTGCCACGGCTTGCGGTTGCTACCCTAGCGTCGGCCGGCGAAAAATGTCTGCATCAGCCTACGGCACTCCTCCTCCATGACCCCGCCGATTACTTTCGTGCGGGGGTGTAGCAGGGAGGGGGTAAATAGGCTGAACCCCCGTTTGGCATCTTTGGCTCCGTAGACCAGGCGCGCTAGTCGAGCCCAGTAGAGCGCACTAGCGCACATGGGGCAGGGCTCGATGGTGACGTAGAGGGTGCATCCCTCCAGGATGTGGGTGCCGAGGGCCTGGGCAGCGGCCGTCAGGGCCAAAAGCTCGGCGTGGGCCGTGGGGTCGTTGAGTTGCCGGGGCCCGTTGTGGGCTTTGCCGAGGATTTGGCCCTGGCTCACCACTAGGGCCCCAATGGGAATTTCCTGCTCTTCGGCTGCCTGTCTGGCCTCTTGCAGCGCGTACTGCATATACAGCGCATCGATATGCAGGGGCTCGTTTAGTGGCATAGGCACCTTACCGCTATGGTCGGTTGATTATGCTCGGTAGCGTGGTGGCCGCTCGACCTGCGTCCCTTTTCACCTCGCGCTCGTTGCAGAGGCCTGCGGTGAATCATATCCTTTACCCCATTCGTCAGCTCCCACCACGTACGCTGTGCGCGGGCTTCCCCGTGGGCACACGAATCGTAATATTGGGCGAATGTACAATTTCCTCGTGGCATGCAAGGGGAGCTGCCCCCACCACAACTTCTGCCACCCTAGTTTCCCCATCGCAATGCCCCAAGAATGTACTACATTTGCATATCAACGCGATGGTTGCCTATCCGCTTCCAGTGCGCTAAGAGCTATACGACCATGTTGACAATAAAAAAACTGCGCGATGATACCGAGGCGGCCATCCGTGCCCTAGCCAAGAAGGGCGTGCAGGCTCGGGAAACCGTGGGGGAGATTTTGGCTTGTGATGCCCAGCGTCGCCAGCTGCAGGCGCAGCTAGATGACCTCTTGGCCGAGGTCAATAAGGCCTCCAAGGAGATCGGAGCACTCATGCAGCGGGGGGCGCGGGATGAGGCGGAGGCGAAAAAGCAGCAGGTGGCGCAGTGCAAGAACCAGACAAAAGCCTTGCAGAGCCAGGAGCAGGAGTTGGCCTCGCGTCTGCGGGGGTTGCTTGTCCAGCTGCCCAACTTGCCCCATAGCAGCGTGCCTGAGGGGAAGACGGCAGCGGATAACCATGTGGAGCGGCAGGTGGGCACCGTGCCCCAGCTCCCAGCGGGTGCGCTGCCCCACTGGGAACTGGCCAAGAAGCTTGGGACGATAGATTTTGAGCTGGGGGTTAAGCTTACAGGCAGCGGCTTCCCGGTGTACCGGGCCGCGGGGGCTCGGCTGGAGCGTGGCCTCATCAACTACTTCCTCGACCAGAATGTGGCCGCAGGCTACCAGGAGGTCATGCCCCCCATCATGGTCAATGAGGCCAGTGCCTTTGCCACGGGGCAGCTGCCCGACAAGGAATCGCAGATGTACGTGGTGCCGCTTGACGGTTTCTACCTCATTCCTACCGCAGAGGTACCAGTCACCAACATCCTACGCGACCAGGTTGTAGAGGAGGCCCAGCTCCCCATCCGCCTGACGGCCTACACCCCGTGCTTCCGCCGGGAGGCTGGCTCCTACGGCAAGGACGTTCGAGGGCTCAACCGTCTACACCAGTTCGACAAGGTAGAAATCGTCACCATTGCCCACCCCGACCACTCCTACGAGCTCCTGGAGCAGATGGTGGCCCACGTCGAGGGCCTGCTGCAGGCCCTAGGGCTGCCCTATCGGGTTCTGCGGCTTTGCGGGGGCGATATGAGCTTCACCTCAGCCCTCACCTTTGACCTCGAAGTCTTCTCGGCCGCACAAAAAAGGTGGCTCGAGGTGAGTAGCGTCAGCAATTTTGAAGATTACCAGGCCAACCGACTCCAGGTGCGCTACCGCGATGGGGCTACCAAGAAAATGCAGCTTGTTCACACGCTCAACGGGAGCTCCTTGGCTTTGCCCCGTGTGGTGGCAGCCCTGCTAGAGAACTACCAGACCCCCGAGGGGGTTCGTATCCCCAAGGTCCTCCAGGAGTGGATGCATACCGATTTCCTCCCTTGGTCTGAGGAGGGCTGCTAGGTTGTCGGTGTCGACTCTTCGGGCCACCGCCCGGCCCAGGGCTACTGCGGCAATGCGGCTAGTCGAGTGGGCGTGCGAGGTGGAGCCCAAGCCTGCTGCGCAGCGCATCCTCGCCATTGATCCAGGCACCCGGGTGATGGGCTATGCCATCCTCCAGGGCGATGGCCGCCAGCCGCCCGTACCCCTGTTGGCAGGGGCAGAGCGGCTGCTCACAGTGCATGACCCGCTGGAGAGGCTCAATGCCATTCACCAAAAGCTCGTGCTACTCATCCGTAGCTACCGCCCCACCGTGGCCGCTATCGAGGCCCCCTTCTGCGGTAAGAATGCGCAAAGTATGCTTAAGCTGGGCCGTGCGCAGGGGGTGGCCATCCAGGCCATGCTCCAGGAGGGGCTAACGGTGCAGGAATACGCACCCACCAAGATCAAGCTCTCGCTCACCGGGCACGGGCAGGCTAGCAAACTGCAGCTTAAAAACGTCCTGCAGCAGCTTTTCCCAGGAGTCCCCATTCAGCAGCTGCGCTACCTCGATGCCACCGATGCCCTCGCCATAGCCTACTGTCACTACTATGCCGGGCGCGCGGTAGCCCACACGGGCAAGACCTCCTGGGCCGATTTCGTGAAGCATAATCCTGAACGCATACGTAGCTAATCACTGCAAGCCACACCATAGCGCCGTGTCCACGATTCCCCATGTAAACCTTTTCCAAAAAGGCTACCTGCAGCTCTACACGGGCCATGGCAAGGGGAAAACGACAGCCGCATTTGGGATGGCGCTGCGCACCCTGGCCCTAGGGGGGTGGGTCTACGTGGGACAATTCGTCAAGAGCCTCCGCTATGGGGAAGTGGAGCTGCTCACCAAATTGCCCCTACCTGCTGGCGCCAGGATGGAGGTGGCACTCTACGGCTTGGGCTGTTCCCTAGTACATCAGCCCGGCCAGGCAGATCGAGATGCCGCCAGGGCAGGATGCCTGCAGGCTAGGAGAGCTCTTGAGGCAGGTTGTTACGACCTTGTCATCCTTGATGAGCTGTGTGTGGCCCTAGCCATGGAGCTGCTAGAGCCTGAGGAAGTCAAAAATCTGCTGGCCGCTAGGGCAGAGCACACCGAGTTGGTCATTACAGGGCGCTATGCCCCCCAATGGCTCGTAGATGCGGCCGACCTCGTGACGGACATGCAGGAGGTGAAGCACTACTACGCCGCGCTGGGCGTGGAGGCCCGAGCCGGTGTAGAGCGCTAGGAGGCAGCGGTTTGGGCCCCCGTACGGGCGGAGTAGGTGTGACATTACCCCCCCGCCGCAGGCAAGGGGCCTGTGGTTTGCGAAGCCGAAGCGGAGGCTTTTGGACACTCTTTCAATGTGCCTGGATCCACGCGGTGGCTGCCTAGGCCCAATGCTGGCGGAGGACCTTTTCCACGCAGTGCGCACCCACCTTGCTATACCCCGTGCTAGCAGAGGTCTGGCCACCTCTGCGCTCGCTGCCCCAGGCCCAGCAGCTCCAGTAGGTGGCGAGCGTACTCATCGGCCATGGCTGCTAGGCCCTGCGCCCCATTGTAGCAGGTGAGCATCGGAGGCACAATCTGTACGCCCAGTTCGGCCAGGGTGAGCATATTGCGCAGATGAATGGCACTCAGGGGCGATTCTCTTACGCCCAGCAGCAGGGGACGGTGCTCCTTGATGGTCACGTCGGCCGCCCGGCAGAGCAGGTTGTCGCTAGTACCCAGCGCAATGCGCCCTAGCGTGCCCATGCTACAGGGGAGCACCACCATACCCATAGTGGGGTAGGAGCCAGAGGAAGGGCCGGCCGCCAGGTCGTCTATAGCCCAGCGGCGGATACGCACTCCACCCGGAAGGTCAGCCCCTGGTAGCTCCTGTTCCCACACCCGTGTGGCGGCCTGCGTTAGGATCAGGTCGATGTCCACACTGCACTCCTCTAGGAGTAGCCCTAGGAACCGTTGGGCCAGTACCGCACCACTCGCGCCAGATATCCCCACCACGAGCTTCCGCCTATTATGCTCCATTTTTCTAACTTTGCTGCGGTGCGTAGCTAGCGCACCGCCCTAGTGCATGCCAACACCGCGGTCAAAGTTAGCTAGTTTCGGCAGTCTACTGCTTCTGCTCCTGCTTCTCGCCCCGATGCCCTCCCTGGCCCAGCCAAGGCAAATCCGGAGCATGAGCTGGGATAGGGAGTATCAGCTCCAGGTACAGCTTGCCGACGACAGCACCTACGTGGTGGATGTGCGCGGGCTCTACCATCAGGGCGCCTGGAGGCCTGACCAGGAGCAGGTCGAGGGAACTACTTTCCTCCCCGTGAACTTCGATCCTGAGTTCATAGCATACCTGAAAGCCCACCCCCTCACCGATACTCCGCCCGACACCCCGCGGCCAGCTCGCACCTCCAATGCCACCCTCTGGTCGGCACTCAGCGCCCACCTGGGAGGGGGCTACGTACACCTTATCAACTGCCTCATCTACGCCTTGGAAAACGGCACTATCCACCTAGAGTGCCCGATCATGTTGCGACCAAAAACCAAATGGAAGCCTTCGCCCATCACCCCCACCTATAGGCGTACGCGCCGATGGGAGTACTACGTACCCACCACCCAGCGACAGGCCAAAAAAGAGTATAAGCTCAGGAAGAAGGAGGAGGCCCTCCAGGATCTCCAAGGCATTCCCAGACGTTTTCTGGAGCTGTTCCTCGCAACATCGGATAGGGAATATCGTAGGATGCGGGAGGACAACCAGGCAGACAAGGTAGCCCAAATCGACCTGGTGCGCCTGCTGCTTGGCGCCAAATACCTTGGCGAAAAGCAGATAGCCTATATCGGCGATGGCGTCAAGCAGGCCGTAGCGCAGTATTCGGCCCACAACCTCCCCTCGGTCATCATCTTCGATGATTTCAATGCCGCCGTGGCCATGCGCCTCGACCAGCAGGGCTACCAGGTGGACTACATCGTGTTTCAGGCCCAGGAGGCTATCCCCGACCAGGAGCTACAGAAACGAAGGAATAAAATCTATACCTTGGTCAGCAATATCAACGCAGCCAATACTGCCCTCTTCCGGCGGAGACTCAGTCAGCACTACGAATAGGCAGTTCCCCTAAGCCGTAGAGAACTTCAACATACAAAAGCCATGCGCGTCCTTTTCCCTGTCCTACTTGCTTTGCTAGTCCTCTGCTGTGGTTGCGGCAACAACGTGCACCGCCCCCCACGACCAGGAGAACCCGTCCGGGTCGGCGTGTACACAGGTTTTGGGGCAGCCCAGAGCTGCCAGTGGGAGGCCTACGATGCCCTCCTGCTCGATAGCCTTGTGCAGCCCTACTATATCTCGGCGGCCGATATTGCCCAGGGCATCCTAGAGCAGCTCCACGTGGTCATCCTGCCCGGCGGAGGGGGTAGCTCGGAATACCTGAGCCTCGGCGCCGGCAATCGGGCCCGCCTACAGGAGTTCGTCAAGCAGGGCGGAGGGCTAGTGGGTATCTGCGCGGGGGCTTACCTCCTTTCCCAAACCCCAAACTATGCCTGCCTGGCGCTATGTCCGTCACAGGCTATCGACATCGAGCATGATCATCGCGGGCGCGGCGTTGCCGCCTATGCGCTGAGCACGCAAGGAAAAAAGCTCTTCCCGGAAATCGCCACACTCCCGCAGCTCTACATCTACTACTACGAGGGCCCAGTCTACGACACATTGGCTCGCGATGAGGCACTGGAAGATTTTGCCACCATGCTCTCCGATGTCCACACGGAGGGCGAGGCCCCGGCCAACATGACCAACAACCGCCCGGCCATCGTGGGCAACGCAGTGGGCAACGGGCGTACTATCTCCTGCATTGCGCACCCCGAGGCCACCCCCGGCATGCAGTGGATGATCCCTAGGATGGCCCGCTGGGCCGCCAGGGCCGAGATGCCCCTGTACCCGGCGACCATTGTCGAGCCCAACTACTTCGGTCGAGAGCTGCTCGTTACGCCTGAGCAACTCAAGCTGGAAGCCGACCAGCGTGACTTGCTGCTCTATGGCACCCCAGAGCAGAAATTAGAGGCCCTTAAGTGGCTCAAGGCCCTCCATTCGTGGGAGGCCAAGCGATGGATTCAAGGGCTGCTCTACGACGACTCCCCCGCCGTCAGGGCCTACGTTGCCGCCTACATCGCCGACATAGGCTATGCCACCTACATGCCCGACCTTCGGGCGGCCCTGGCCAATGAGACTGACTCCCTCACCCAGGCCACCATCGCCAAGGCCATAGCCCAGCTCTCGCCACAGTATCGGCACATCCCAAAACCGCTTGAAGGGCGGTAGCCATGGATGCAGGTATCGCGATCGAGGGGCTCGGCAAACGCTATGGGAGCAGGTGGGCTCTGCGCAACTTGACCCTGGAGGTCAAGCCCGGGCAAATCATGGGCCTTCTAGGGCCCAATGGCGCAGGCAAATCTACCACCATGCGCGTGCTTACTGGCCTACTAGAGCCCACGGAGGGACGGGCCACGGTCAACGGCATGCCCGTCTCTTCCCATTCCACCAGGTGGAAGGCGGGGCTTGGCTACCTCCCCGAGCAGAACCCTCTCTACGGTGAACTCTACGTGCGGGAGTACTTAGCCTACGTGGCCCAGCTCTACGCCATCCACCGCTCGGGCCCAGCTGTCGCACGGGCCATACACCTCACGGGCCTAGAGCCCGAGCAGCACAAGCGGATCGCGCACCTCTCCAAGGGCTATAAGCAGCGCGTCGGGCTGGCTGCTGCCCTCATCCACCAACCCGCAACGCTCATCCTCGATGAGCCCACCAGTGGCCTCGACCCCAACCAGATGGCCGAGATCCGCAACACGATCCGCGGCCTCGGTCGCTCCACGGCCATCCTCCTCTCATCGCACATCATGCAGGAGGTCGAGTCCACCTGCGACCAGGTGGCCATCATTCACCATGGGTACCTCGTGGCCCAAGGCGACACGGCCACCGTCATGCGCCAGCAAGCAGGCAACTCGCTCGTCTTCGCCTTCGCAGAAAACGTGGACCCCCATCGCCTGCAGGCATGGTTCCCCCAAGCACAGCTTGAGGCCCGCCCGCACCACGAATGGGCTCTCCATATCGACTCCCATGACGATCTCCGCGCCCAGCTCTTTGCCAAGGCTGTGCGTGAGCACCTGACGCTCATCACCCTCTACCAAAAATCCTCACACATGGAGGATGTCTTCCGCGCGCTGACCCAAGAAGCCACGCCCACCCAGCCAGACAACCAGTAGCCCACAACCTTCCTCTCCATGGCCACAGTAGCCCTTGTCTACGATTTTGACGGCACCCTCTCACCCCATAACATGCAGGAATATGGGGTACTCGGGGCCTTACACCTGCAGCCCGAAACGTTCTGGGGCAAGGTGCAAGCGCTGCAGCGGCGCAAGAAGGTGTCGCAGATATTGGGATACATGTGGCAGCTCCTTGAGGAGAGCCACCGCGCCAAGCTCCAGCTCACCCGTAGCGAGCTGGCCCGCCACGGTGCCAAGATTGATTTCTTCCCAGGGGTGGTCGACTGGTTTGACCGTACGCGCAAGCAGGCCGCATCCATGGGGCTACAGCTCGAGCACAACATCATCTCCTCGGGCTTGGAAGAGATGATCGAGGGATGCCGGATCCGCGATGCCTTCGACCACGTCTTTGCCTCATCATACCTCTACAACGAGGCCGGCTGCGCCGTCTGGCCCCGCTTGGCCCTAGACTACACCCTAAAAACGCAATTCCTCTTCCGCATCAGCAAGGGCGCCTACGATGTTAGCGATGATGCGGCCGTGAATGAGTACATGCCCGAAGGCGCCCGCCATGTGCCCTTCTCGCGCATTGTGTACCTGGGCGATGGCATGACCGACGTGCCCTGCATGCGCCTGGTCAAGCAGCTGGGGGGCTATTCCCTGGCGGTCTACAACGAGACCGACCCCGCCTCCCGCGAACAGGCCCAGAAGCTCGTCGACGACCAACGCGTGCAGTCCGCCGTACCCGCCGACTACACCGAGAATTCCCAGCTCTCCCAGCTCCTCGAGCGCATCCTCTCGCGCATAGCCGCCGAAACCCGGCTCGAGCGCTTTCTCGGCTTCCACTAGGAAACCGTTTGGCTTCCTTGCCAAAAAACGCTACCTTTGCCGCGCTTATTATCCAAGCGTAGTGAGGAGCTGGTGGGGCGAAGCACCAGCCGATTGTCGACAGTAACCAGAGAAATTCATTCTTCAGTGAATACGCTAAGCTACAAAACCGTCTCGGCCAACGCCGCCACGGTCAAGAAGGAGTGGGTCCTCATCGATGCCACCGATCAGGTGGTAGGCCGCTTGGCCAGCCGGGTAGCGCTGATCCTACGCGGCAAGCACAAGCCCTACTACACCCCCCACGTGGATTGCGGGGACAACGTCATCATCATCAACGCTGAGAAAATACGCTTTACGGGTCGTAAGCTCTCCGATAAGCTCTACTACCGCTACACGGGCTTCCCCGGGGGCAAGCGCACAAGCACCCCCAAGGAGCTGCTACAGCGCAAGCCTACGGCCGTCCTGGAGCACGCCATCCGCGGCATGCTGCCCAAAAACCGCCTGGGCGATGCCATCTATCGGAATCTCCACGTCTACGCCGGGTCGGAGCACCCCCACCAGGCCCAGCAGCCCAAGCCCCTCGATTTGTCCCTCAATAAGTAGCCATTCCCATGCAAGTATATAATGCCATTGGCCGCCGCAAGGCCGCCGTTGCCCGGGTGTACCTCTCCGAGGGCCAGGGCACCATTGTCATCAACGGTAAAAAGCTCGAAGACTATTTCCCCTCCGCGCTCCTGCAGTACGTCGTGCGGCAGCCTTTCCAGGCGCTAGAGGGCGACGCGGCCTTCGACATCAAGGTCACCCTCGAGGGCGGGGGCGTGAGCGGACAAGCCGAGGCCGTCAGGCTCGGTATCGCGAGGGCTTTGGTCCTACGCGACCCCGAAGGCAAGCCTGCCCTCAGGGCCGCAGGCTTCCTGACCCGAGACTCCCGCGTGGTCGAGCGCAAGAAGCCTGGACGCCCTGGAGCTCGCAAGCGCTTCCAGTTCAGCAAGCGCTAGTTTACCCCTAGCTCCCATAACGCAATATTTCCACTGGCAGGCGGCGACGCTTAAACTGGGAAGACCTCTCGTGCTACTCCCCGGTTGCCAATCCTAATCCAAACATGGCTATGCCAAACCAAGAATTGTCCTTCGACACCCTGCTCCAAGCCGGGTGTCATTTCGGGCACATGACCCGAAAGTGGAACCCCAAGATGGCCCCCTACATCTTCATGGAGCGCAACGGGATCCACATCATCGATCTCCAGAAAACGCTCATCAAGCTGGAGGAAGCCCAGAATGCCCTGCGTAGCATCGCGAGGGCGGGCAAGCGTATCCTCTTCGTGGCTACCAAGAAGCAGGCCAAGGACGTTGTGGCCGAGAGGGTCAAAGCTGTCGGCATGCCCTACGTGACTGAGCGCTGGCCCGGCGGCATGCTTACCAACTTCCCCACCATACGCAAGGCCATCAAGAAGATGACCAACATCGACAAAATGATCGCCGATGGCACCTTCGACATCCTCTCCAAGCGCGAGCGTCTCCAGGTAACTCGCCAGCGCAGCAAGCTCGAAAAGAACCTCGGCTCTATAGCCGACCTCAGCAAGCTGCCCTCGGCGCTCTTCGTGGTGGACATCGACAAGGAGTACATTGCTGTCCGTGAGGCCAAGCGCCTCGGCATCCCCGTGTTCGCCATGGTGGATACGTGCTGCGACCCCACCCCCATCGACTTCGTCATCCCGGCCAACGACGATGCCACCGAGTCGATCGATCTGATCGTCTCGGCTGCGGTCGACGCCATTGCCCAAGGGCTCATGGAGCGCAAAATGGACAAGGCCAGTAAGCAGGAGGCCGACGACGACGAGGCCGACGACGAGGATAGCACCGAGCAGGCTGACGAGCCCACCGACAAGAACGACAGCGACCAGCTCATCGAGGACGAAGACTAGCCACTCGATCTCGCCCGCGCCCCGCAATGCCGCCCACCCGCTGGCGCCAAGGGCTATAAGCTTTACTTCCACTCTCCTGGTCGGGGCTCGGGGGCATGGTCATGGCAGCTCAGGCCAGGAGAGTGGTCTTTACATTCACCCTAGAATAGGACTTTTTTCACCATGTCAGCAAACCTGCAAGACGTAGTTAAGCTCCGCAAGCTCACCGGGGCGGGAATGATGGACTGCAAAAAGGCCATCGAGGAGGCCAATGGCGATATCGATCGCGCCGTAGAGCTGATCCGTGAGCGCGGAAAAGCTATCGCAAACAAACGCGCCGATAGAATCGCCGCCCAGGGCGTCATCATGGCGCTTGACAACCAAGACCACACCAAGGCTGTACTTATCACGGTCAACTGCGAAACCGACTTCGTGGCCAAGAACCAAGACTTCATCGCGCTGGCCAAAAAAATAGCCCAGGCCGCCTTGGCCTCCAACGTCTCCACCCTTGAAGAACTCAAAGCCCTCAAAGTGGACGATGCCACTGCGGAGGAACTCGTTACCCGTCAGTCGGGCATTACGGGCGAGAAGATGGAGCTCTCCTTCTTCAGCTCCATCGAGGCCGCGGAGGTCGCCTGCTACAATCATCCCGGCTACGGCTTGGCCGCCATTGCGGGCTTTAGCAAGAAGATGGCCGACCACCAGGTGGGCTTCAACATCGCCATGCAGGTGGCCGGCATGAACCCCGTGGCCATCGATGCTGACCACGTACCCCAGGAGATCAAAGACAAGGAGTTTGAGATTGGGCGCGAACAGGCCCGCATGGAGGGTAAACCGGAGAACATGCTCGACAAGATAGCCCAGGGCCGTCTCCAGAAGTTCTTCCGCGAAAACACCCTCCTCTCCCAGCAGTACGTCCAAGACGAAAAGCTCTCCGTGGCCCAGTACATTGCCCAGGCCGACAAAGATCTTAAGGTCACGGCCTTCGCCCGCAACGTGCTCACTGAGTAGGGGCTCGTACTCCTAGGCAACATACGAGCGGTTCTCCC
Organism: uncultured Bacteroidia bacterium; assembly: GCA_947252645.1. Lineage (GTDB taxonomy): Bacteria > Bacteroidota > Bacteroidia > Bacteroidales > CAJPTX01 > Bacteroides_D. Next base: position 27,620 of record CAMXWF010000007.1, on the reverse strand, counting down.
GTTTAGGAGAGCCGCTCGATTTTTATCCCAGGGTATGGGGAGTAGAGTGTGTCGCACGGCAATGCCCCTAAATACTACTCCCCACACCAAGGTCTTGAGTCGTGCAGCCCTCAGGGCGTACGAAATACGCTAGTCAGGGGTCTTTTGCCGCGCGTTGTAACCAGGAACGCCGAAAGCCATTCCGACAAGCGCGCTAAATGCCCCGTGAGAAAAATCTAGCCCCATACCAACTCCGCACCAACGCCGTACCATCGCCGCTCATTTACGCCTTTTTAGCGAAGTTGGTACGAACATGGAGCGGAGAAGGTGCTGAGAGGCAGAGTCTATCGCCTCTCTTTTCCCAGCGCGCAGGCCTTCTCTAGGATGCGGGCTGCCACACCCGTGCGGCCAAAAAACAAAGGTAGGTCTTTCTATACCATGGTGTTCAACTGCGAGCAGGCACTGGAGGCCTCGTAGGGGTAGCTCCCAGGGGATAGCAATTCAGACGTAATGCAGACAAATGCTATCGCCCACGTAGGAGCTCATCGCCATGGCTTGTTTGACCCCTGGGTAGATTCCATTCGACAAGCCCCTGCAAGGGGGCTCAGCACCGCTAGGACACGCGCTGGCCTGGTTGATCAGTCGGGCTGTTAGCCGGAGGGCTCTGACGGCGTGGGGGGCGGAACCCTTCTCCTAGTGCCTAATACGAAGGTTCTATGGACGACGGAATATCCCGCAGGATTCATCGCCCTTCAATACAGACCTAGAGCTTTCGGCAGATTGCACCCGCAAATGCAACTGCTGCTGCAATGGCAATGATGAGCGTAATGAAGACGTTACACGGATTGCAGCACGAGTTGAAATGCATAAACTGCCAGTTATTCGCCAAAATTACTGGCCCCACCGGCCAGGGGGGCCCGAGGACTCCAGCATTTGGTTGAGGGTGAACACTTGGCCCCTGGAAAGGCCTGCCCATGGGGTTGGGACGGCTCCACGTAGTGGCACGACTGAATCTGCCCCCTGCTATAAATGCCCCCGAATGCGCGCGATGGTGGCGTGCGGTGTGCTCAGGGTGCGGTTGCGCCTCCGCACGGTACGGCTGGGCGGTTGCCCCTTCCCGGCTCGCCGCAGGATGCTGTCCTGGCGCCCCTGCTGGGCCAGGGCCTCGCGGTGGGCCTTCAAGTTGTAGCCCTTGCCTGCTAGGACGCAGGTGCTGCGGGGCCGTGCGGCGGCATCGGAGAAGGACTGCCAGCACGTCTTTACCCTCAACAAGTGGCATAGGGTACTCGAGGACACCTATTTAACTAAGCCTCCCAACGCCGCTATGAGCTGCCGCTTTCCGCTGTGAGTACCACGGTTCGGAGTTGCCTTTACAGGTCTTTACCCAAGAGGGTAAGAGCTGTCGGTACGAGGTCTCCCCGATAGCCCCCCCTTCTCCGAAGCTTTTTTCTGCGCTTAGCCGTATGGATGTGCTGGCCGTACGAAAGCAATATCCCAGCCTCAAAGATATCTTCCTCATAGTCTCTAAAATTGGTCATCACCATGCAACGGCTAATCACTATACGTTCTTCGTGAGCTGCGCGTGCAGCTGCGCAAGCGCTCGTTTTATCTGCTTGCCATCCATCCTCTCGCCCATCCTATCCCCCATACCTACGAGTGCTACGATTTTAGCAGCCGAAATCCGCGGACTCCGCCCCAAGGGGCCGATTGTCCATCTTTGCTCCAGGGCATGCGCCCGACTCCGGGATGCTAGGGGCCGTCATTAGAATCTACCAGCACCCCATTGGATAGCGATAGGTCTTCCTGGATCCGGTTTTGCGTTTGCTCCGTTGGGGCCTGGTTAGCTCACAGCCGTGTTAGCTCCAGCAAGGTTACAGGCTGCTGGTGAACAACGACTTGCCTAGGGGAGAGGATGCCTAAATTCCGCACGGGGTAGGCAGGCATGGGGTCTTGTTGGCGTGTTGCACGAGGAGCCCAAATGAGTTGAAAAATTTCTAACTTCGCTCCTGTTTGTGCGGGTGTAGAGCTAATCCCGCGGTATGAATGCGTTATGCAGGCCGGCCTGCGCAAGTCTCGAGGTTGAGCAGCGCAATGAGCCGGGCGTGTAGCTGGAGAGGAGGACATGGCAAGACATTACCTTAAGCTTCGGAGCAGGATGTATTTGCTCTTGGTGCTGCCCACCCTTGCGGTGTATACCACGATTGTGCTGACGATATTCTTTATTACCTATCGCGAGGGACAAACCAACGCAAAGCGCCAGGTGAGTAGCATCATCCAGCTCTCGGCCAATACCGTGGTGGAGCAGCTCAACCGGGATCTACAGGTCTGCAAGACGCTGGCCGATGGGGTGGCCAACTACATGGATAGCACCGACGCGCCCCCCTACACGGTGATCAACCGCATGGTCCCAGGCATCATTCGCATGCACCCAAATTTCTACGGGGTGTGGTCTCAGTGGGACTTGAGCAAGATCACTCCGAACGACACGGGGCGCATGCGCATGAACTACTACCCCGTGGAGCAGGGCTACGAATTCCATTGCGATACGATGAGCTTTAAGGGCCTTTCGGCCAACTCGCTCTGGAATCAAACCGACCACACCCTCAATAGCTTCCTGGAGCCCTACGTCAGTAGTGACAACCATGTCTTCATGAGTAGCTTCGTTGCGCCCGTGATGCATAGGGGAATGCTCTGCGGCACCGTGGGCCTCGACTTCTCGCTGGAGGACATGCGGGCCTGGGTCTCCGAGGTCCACCCCACCCAGAATAGCTATTCCTGTCTCGTCACAAATAAGGGGTTGATCGTTGTGCATCCCGACTCCGCCTATCTCAATACCTACCTCCAAGATGCCAAGATCGGCTCGGTGGAAGGGGCGCAGGTCTACGATTCCATCATGGCACATGACTTCTACATCCTCCCCACTACGCTGCGCATCTCAGGCGATCGGGCGATGGTCTTCTTCGCCAAGCTGCAGGTGCGGAATACGGATACCCCCTGGTTCCTGGCGGTCACCGTGCCCCAAAAGGATCTATTCACCGTGCTGACCAAAATGGCCGTTACCGTCGGGGTGTTGAGCCTGGTGGGGCTGCTACTGCTAATAGTCATGACCACGGTGTTTACCCGTCATATCGTGAACCGCATCCTCCGGGGCGCGGCGTTGGCCAAGGAGGTCAGCAAGGGGCACTTCGAAGTGCGGATTACCGATGGCACCCAGGATGAGATCGGCGACCTCGGGCGCTCGCTCTCCTCCATGGCCTCGGAGCTCTCGGACATATTCTCAGACATCAAAGATGCCTCGGGCAACGTGACTACCGCGGGGGATACCCTCGAAGGCAATGCAGTGCGCCTACGCGATGCCTCCTCGCACCTGCTCTCCGCCTCGGAGGAGCTGCGGGAGGCCGTCCATAGGGTGGCCGAGTCTATCACGTTGAGCAACGATTCCGCGCAGGAGTCCAAGATCGTGGTGCTCAAGGTGATGGACATGATCAAGCGCGGCGATGCCACATCACAACAGGCTGCCGAACAGATGAAGCTGGTGGCCACGCACATCGAGGTGATCGATGAGATTGCCCGCCAAACCGACATCCTAGCCCTCAACGCCAACGTGGAGGCCGCACGCGCTGGGGAGCATGGGGCGGGCTTTGGCGTGGTGGCCCACGAAGTGCGCAAGCTGGCCGAACGCTCCAAGTCGGCCGCCAGTGACATTATCAAGCTGACCAATAACAGCCTCAGAATCGTCGAGGAGGTCCGCAACACCATGGGCCAGCTGGCGCATCAGATCACCACCGTCTCCGACCACGCTGAGTCCATCGCCCTGGCCAATATCCGCCAGCAGGTGGAGGCCGACCGCATTAAGATCTCCACAGATAAGCTCCGCGACATCAGCGAGGAAAACAGCTCGGCTGCAGGCGACATGCTCTCCTATTCCGGCCAGCTCCAGGCCCTCTCGCTCAAGCTCCAGGAGATGGTGCAGAAGTTCGGCTAGTAGCCCTCAGGCCACTGAACATTTGCTATATTCGCGCTGTGGGGGCGCACGCAACGTGCTGAAAGAAAGGGGACGTGTAATGATGGTATGGAGAGTTTCTATAGATTCCCGGTGCAGGCGTACTCTGGGGAGGCTGCTGCTCGCTGGCACCATGGTCGTCGGGCTCCTCGGGGGCAAGGGGTATGCTTCGAGTTTACAGGTTGCCCATCCAACGCACGACACGGTCAACAGCGCAACCAATGCGCGCACCGACTTCAACATGACCTATGAGCAGCTGCTCGAGCTGGATTTCGATGAGCTCATGGCCCTGGCGGATAAGTACGGCGTGTCGCTCGATGAGCTTATGCAGATGCCCTTCGATGTGCAGACCTCCTCGGCCTCCAAGAAAGAGGAGTCTGTCTTCGATTCCCCTCTCTCCATCTCCGTGTTGACCAAGGAGCAGATCCGCCTCAGCGGGGCCACCAGCATCCCAGAGCTGCTACGAAGGATTCCGGGGGTGATTGTGCGGGAACAGACACCTGGTGTCTTTGATTTGCACCTGCGAGGCCTCGACAACGTACCACCCGGGAAGTTCTCCCACTTTGCCAACAACTCCCTGACCCTGGTGATGGTCGATGGCGTCCCCTACTACAATTACACCATGGGGGGCACCTTCTGGGAATCGCTGCCAGTAAGCCTGGGTGAGATAGAGCATATCGACATTATCCGCGGGGCCTCTAGCGCGCTCTATGGGGCTAGTGCCGTGTCGGGGGTGGTGAACATCGTGACAGGCAACACCAGCAACCAGCTGACGGCCACTGCCGATGCCCGTACATACTTGCAAGATATGAAGTTCGGGGCGCACTTGGTAGGCCATGTTCAAGTGCCCCTCTACAAGCAGCTCCGCTTGGCCGTCAGCCAGAGCTACACCCTGCGCCGCGTCAACAACTACGATGCCTATAGCTTCGCCAACGGGCGCTACGAGCCCTATGCCGGCCTCACAGGCCTCAGTGGCAGGCCCTACTATAACCCTGGTGAGTTTATCGGGATTTCTACGTCGGCACTCCTTTTCAATGGCATGCGCAGCATGGATGCCCACGTGGTGTCTGCGCAGCTGGATTATATGGGCTATAAGTTCAAAGGAAGCGTGCGGGGTGGCTACCAGCGCGCCAGTACAAGGGCTGTCTTCATGGAAAACTACGTGACGCCCTTTGCCATTCGCTTCCAGGAATCGGGCTTTGCCCAAGCCCTTTTGTCCTTCTATGGCGTGCGCATCCAAGCAGGCTACTCGGGCGGGGTCAACGACATGGCCATCACCCAGCGACACCCTACCTCAAAGTCCAGCTTCCAGCAGGGATTCGTCAACGTGGATTACGCCTACCGCCTATTCGGCCAGCTGACCGTGCAGCCCACGCTCTCGTACCTCCATGCCGTTTACGATGACCGAAAGTGGGATGCACAAGCCAAGCGCGATAGCCCCACCGTGGGCGCCGGGGGTACCTTGGGAGGCCATTGGGTGACCAGTAGCACGATAGGCGCCGCGCTGCGCTTGGATTGGCAACCCCTCGACTTGCTTCGGGTGGTGGGGGCTGCGCGTATAGACAAGTTCAACGTACCCAACAAGGTCTACCCAAGCTACCAGTTTGCAGTCACCGTCAAGCCACACCGCCACCACTTGCTGCGGGTTCTCTTTGCGCGCGCTAATCGCTCCCCCTTCATCGCCGACACCTATCTGAACTATAGGGGAAACCCTGTTATGAACTACGGGGCGGTGAAAAAACAAAAAGGGCTGGAAGCCTTGGCCCAGATGGTGGCTTTGTCCCCAGTCCCTGTCCAAGATGAGGAGAATGTGGTGTTCCAGAACTATTCAGGCAATCCTGACCTCAGCCTGCTCAGGTCGCACCAGGCAGAGTTGGGCTATAGGATGACCCCAGTCAAGCAGTTCGCGCTGGATCTAGAGGTCTTCGGCTCCTATACCACGGGGTTTGCAGATATGGCTCAGATAGGTGTAGCGGTGGGGCAGGGCCCCAGCGAGACCGATCCCACAGTCATGATACCAAGGGTTACCCAGACCATACGCTACGAGAACTTGCCCATGAAGGTTTGGCAGTATGGCGCCACGCTGAGCCTTTTCTACACGCCCATTCCCAGCTTGCGACTCAACTATTTTGTCACCGTGCAGCGGACAGACCTCAAAAAGCACGTGCAGACTAACTTCCTCGGGCTGGGAGGTGAAGACCCAACGCCGCTGGACATCCAGCACGACTGGACTCCCACCGCCAACATGGGGCTTCTGGTGGACTACACGCTACTCGATAAATACCACTTCAGCCTTGAGGGCTACTTTAGGACCAAGCAGGTCTACCGGCGAGGCGTGTTTAGCCAACAGGCTAACGCAAAGGGCTATGGCATTGACGAGATCCCGCCCTATGGCTTCATGAATGCTACCTTCACCTGGGATGCCAGCCGCCATTGCGCCTTGCAGTTTAGCGCACGTAATCTCTTCTACCACGGTCGGGAGTTCGGCTTTGCCGACTCCATGCAGCCCCTTTGGGCGCTTGGCCTCCAGCTCAATCTCTAACGAAAAAATAGATGCTTCCTCTGCCGCTGGCTATCCTATGGGATGTGGAGCCCGAGCTGGTACACTTGGGCCCGCTTAGCGTCCGCTACTATGGGCTTTGCTGGGCCGTAGGTATCTTGTTGGGCTACTGGTTGCTCAACGTGTTCGCCAAGCGTGAGGGTATCCCGACACGCGTGGTGGATAAAATGGCACTCTACTCCGTGCTGGGTGTCATCATCGGGGCGCGCCTAGGGCATTGCTATTTCTACGAGCCGGCCTACTTCCTCGCGCACCCTCTGGAAGTGCTTAAAATATGGGATGGCGGGCTTTCGAGCCATGGGGGCATTATCGGCGTGCTGATAGGAATGTGGGTTCTATGCCACCAGGAAAAGGTCTCCATGCTTTGGGTCATGGATCACGTTGCCATTCCTGTGGCCCTGATTGCCACATTCATCCGCCTAGGTAATTTGTTCAACAGCGAGATCTATGGCCACGCCACCGCGTTGCCCTGGGGCTTTATCTTCGTGCGTAACGGTGAGACACTCCCTAAGCATCCCACGCAGATCTACGAGGCTCTGTCCTACTTTCTGGGCTTTGCGGTCATGCTGCTGGTGTATTTTAGGATTCCAGGCGTACGTCAAAAGCGGGGGCTGATTTTTTCTGCCTTGATGGTGTACATGTTTGCCATGCGCTTCCTGATAGAATTCATCAAGGAGGATCAGGAGGCCTTTGAGTCGGGCATGGTCCTCAATATGGGCCAGTGGCTTAGCGTGCCGTTCTTCTTGGTGGGGGTGTGGCTCTTGGCGCGGGCCATTCGTCGGCCACCCGAACCAGCCATAGATTGGCATCGCTATGCAGGCCGTCCAAAGCGAACCAAGAAGTAGTAGGGTGGGGGACGCTCTGGGCATTGCTGGGCGGTCTCGAGGACGGTTTTGCTCCCGCAGGCGCCCCATGCGGCTAGGTGTGTCATTCCAGCGCGCAGTGTAGATGCCTCGCCGCTCATTAGTCGCTCGCCTCGATTGGCTGAGCATCCTGCTGTTCCTCGTCCTAGTGCTGCTGGGGTGGCTGAACATATACTCTGCTGAGGGCAACGAAGTCCAAGCGAGTATTTTCTCGCTCGCGCGACGTTCAGGCCTGCAGTTCCTCTGGATAGCCGCTGCCCTCCTGCTGGCCGTGTTCGTGCTGCTCATCGATGCCCGCGCGTACTACGTTTTGGCCTACTATATCTATGCGCTGGGTGCCCTTTCGCTCGTGCTGGTCCTGCTCTTTGGGGAGGAAGTCAATGGGTCGCGTTCGTGGCTTGCGCTAGGGAGTATGCGCTTGCAGCCCACAGAATTCACCAAGTTTGCCACGGCCCTGGCGTTAGCTCGCCTGATGGGCAGGTTCAATTTCCACCTCAACACCCCCAGGAGTTGGGCCTTGGTGCTGCTTATCCTCATGCTCCCCGTGGGCCTTATCGTATTGCAGAACGACATAGGCTCGGCCCTGGTCTACTCGGCCTTTATCATTGTACTCTACCGGGAGGGCATGCCCAGCTGGACTCTGCTGCTGATGGGCTTGGTGGTGCTGCTATTCTTCCTTGAATTGCTCTACGACCGACTCTACATCCTCATGGGAGTGTTAGCAGGCGCCCTGCTCTTCTACGCCGTAGTGACCAGGGCGCCCCGACGCGTGCTACGGATGTTGGCTATCTTGGCTATGGTCGTGCTGGTTTGCTACGTCGTGCGTGAATTCTGGCACCTCGATTTCCCCGTCTACTTCGTGTTGCTCTGGCCTGCCCTGCTCTGCACCGTGGTCTTCATGGTGTGGGCCCTGCTCGCACGGCAGCGTAGCGCGCTCAACCTGGGGTGGGTGGTGCTGCTATGCGTGGCCACGAGCTTTAGCGTTGATTACGTCTTCCATAATATCCTGGACACCCACCACCAGCGCCGCATCAACGATATGCTAGGCATCGAGAGCGATCTGCAGGGCTGGGGCTACAACGTCAACCAGTCCAAGATAGCCATCGGCTCGGGGGGATGGATCGGTAAGGGCTATCTACAGGGTACCCAAACCAAGTATAGCTTTGTGCCAGAGCAGAGTACAGACTTCATCTTCTGCACGGTTGGCGAGGAGTGGGGGTTCTTGGGGGGGGCGGTGATGATTGGCTTGTTCTTGACCTTGATACTGCGCATCTTCATGCTGGCCGAGCGGCAAAAAGAGCCCTTCCACCGCATCTACGGCTATGGCGTGGGGGCGGTATTCCTGTTCCATACGGCTATCAACATCGCCATGACCATTGGCCTCTTCCCCGTCATTGGAATCCCCCTACCCTTCTTCAGCTATGGAGGCTCGAGCCTCTGGGCCTTCACGGTGATGCTCTTTATCTTCCTGCGTTTCGATGCCGTGCGGCTACATTAGCGTGAAGCCCTTAATAGGCAATCAAGAGTCCGCGCCTGCTTGTCACCGCTAGGCTACGGCATCCAGAGGGCTGCCTAGTATCCAAGCGCAAGCTGCTACCCTAGGGCGTTGGCTTGGCCTGCATCATGGAGACTCTACAGGGCGTTGCGCAAAAAAGTGCCTGTTCAGTGCCTCTTGCTGCCCTCTGGGGCCCACCGCCCAGCCCCTTGCGCCCTAGGGTAGGGCGCAAGCACTATTTGAGAGCCTTGGCAGGCTGGATGCGCGCAAGAAGGCTGGAGGGGATAGTCAAGACAGCTAGCGCAATGGCAAAAGCCCCGAGGTTGAGCGCAACCCAGAGCGCCCAGGGCAGGGCCACTGGCACGTAGTCGATGTAGTAGTCCGCAGGATCCAAGCGTACCCAGCGCCAGCGCGCTTGGCTGCCAAGGAGTGTGCAGGCCACCAGATTGCCCCACACCAGGCCCCACAGCATGATCCGCGAGGCGTGTAGGATGAATACACGGCGCAGTTGCCAGTCGCTGCAGCCCAGGGCCTTGAAAAGGCCAATCATGCGAGTGCGTTCTAGGATGAGAATCAGCAGCACGGTAATCATGTTCACGCAGGCCACCGCTAGCATTAGGGTGAGCAGCACGTAGACGTTGGTGTCAATCAAGTCCAGCCAATCGAAGATTACGGCATACTCCCGACGGATATCCACCACTTGCAGGAGGGCATCATGGTTCATGAGTCGCTGGCCAACGAGCTGCTCGACTTGCAGGAGGGCTCGGTCGGTGGCGCCCGGGGCAAACAGGTGCAGCTGGTAGCCGCCGATCTGCCCAGGAGTCCATCCGTTGAGCTGGACCACATGGCGCAGGTCAGCAAAGAGAAAACGCTTGTCGAAATCGGGAATCCGGGTACAGTAGATGCCCGTAATGGTAAAGCGGCGCACGCGCGGGGGCTGCTGCACGAAGTAGATGGTGATTTTGTCGGCCGTGTCCACTTGGAGGAGCTGGGCCAAGGCCTCGGAGATGAGCAGCTCATCGCTCGCGGCGCGCGTGTTCAGGTTAGGCATGCGCCCCCGCACGAGGTAGGGCGCCATGGGGTTGTCCGCGGGCAGTCTGTCTACGCCCTTCAGCACACAGCCCTGCATGGTGTGCGCTTGCTTGATAATGCCTGGCTTGAGGGCAAAGGCAAAGTAGGATTGCAGGCCGCTGAGGGTGTCGAGTTGGGCTTCTAGCACCGTGTCGCGGTCAATGGGCTTCTGCTCGAAGGAGTGGTTCCCATCTAGATTTCGCAGCTGGATGTTGCCCACGGGGGCGGTGGTGCGGGCCTGGATTTGCTTGCGGAAGCCCAGGCCCACGGCCAGTGCAATGAGCATGGAGGCCACGCTGATGGCCACCGCCACAATGGCTATGGTCATGTAGGGATTGCGATGTCGGGGTGTGGCAGCCCCACGACCTCTGGCTAAGGCCGCGGCCACGAACAAAGGCAACATCAGGTTGCGGCGCAGCGCCGTGGTGCGCCGAGCGTGTGAGTCCATGCTGTAAATGTAGTACTTATCGGCCCAATGCGGCACAAAGCGATCCATTTGTATTACCTTTGCCGTACACCTAGACGGGTAGCTATCATGAACATGTCTCTCCATTCGCTACATGCTACACTTGGGGCTAATGGCTCGAGTCGGCTTTGGGGATACCTGCGGTTAAGCACCTTGTGGGTGCTGGGTCTACAGGTGCTTCTCTTTGTCTCCTGTTTACGCACGCCGGGGAGCTTTGAGGCCGAGATTAAAGAGATCCACTTCGTCAGGCGCATTGATGCGAAGACCTTCCTCGTGCTGAGCGACACGGTGGTTCCCTCCAGCACCCAAACCGATGTGCAGCTGAGCAGCAGTGCCAACTTGGACTCCGTGGTACCCATCTTTGAAATTTCAGAGGGGGCCCGAAGTTCCATTCGCTCCGGACAGCTCTGCAACGGCCACGAGCCCTTGGTCTTCACCGTGACTTCCGAGAACGGCAAGGTGAGTAGGGAGTACGCCTTTCACTTCGAAAAGCTCCCCGCCATCCCGTCAGGAGAAGACTACAATTCCCACCTGAGCTCCGAGGCCTTGCTGAGCAATTTCCACTTTGTTGGCCAAGAGGCCCAGCTCAATATCCGGGGGGGGCGCATCAGGTGCCTGGTCAAGGAGGAGGTGGATCTCTCCACCCTCCGCCCAGCCTTCGACATCTCCACTGGGGCCAGCAGCTCCTTCGTGTCGGGGGAGGTCTTCAATTTTACCCAGGACAACCTGTTTATCTGGGTCGTGGCCGAGGATGGTGCATCCCGTCGTGGTTACCAGATTTCCGTAGCCCACGATTTGCCGCCCCTCTCCGTGGAGGCCCAGATGTGGGATTTCCGCTTTGAGGGCCTTGATGCCAAACCAGTACTCTTCGGCGCCACGCTCATTGTGCATTTGCCAAAGGGGGTAGATGCTCACAAGCTTATCCCCCGCTTTGAGATCTCCAACGGGGCCACGGCCACCATCCAGTCGGGGCGGGTGGCCGACTTCTCTACCCCTAGGACGCTTGTTGTGCGCTCACAGGACGGAAAAGCCAAGAGCACCTATACCATCGAGGTGGTGCAGGATAAGAGCAGCGCAGCCGACCTCAAGTCGATCGCCCTCCAGGAGCTGATTGGGCCAAATAATCCAACAGGCGGGCCCGTCTTCTGGGATCACCAGGAATCGCAGCTCCACTTCCTCGTCCCCAATGAGCTGCCCTTGGCCAGCTTGACGCTCAACTACGAGCTATCCCCTGGGGCCAAGGCCAGACTCCCTAGCGGGATGCCCGTGGATCTAACGAAACCTATCGACCTAGTGGTCACAAGTGAGGATGGTAACAACGTCAGGCACTACACCCTTGTGGCCACCGCAGGAGGATCCACTCCCCATGGCGACAGAACGATCAAAGAGTTCTCCCTGCCAGGGCAGCTCTCCTCGGAGATAGTCGGCCGCACGATCAGCGTGCTGATGCCTACAGGCGCGCCTCTCACCAGCGTGACTCCTAACTTCAGCCTATCTGGTGCCAAACTCGGCTACGCTTGTAAGCTCGTGCTGGTCACGGGCAATGCCGATGGCGCTGAAGTCAAGTCTGGGGAAACCTCAATCGATGTTTCGGCTACTCCCCTCAAGCTCCGGGTCCGGGGCACGGGTCTGGCCGTGGCCTTCTATGAGGACTACACGCTCTACGTCCACACTAGAAATATACCCGTGCCGCTGGAGGTCACCAACGTCCGTTTCCAGGAGCTGCCTGGGGTGAAGCCAGCCGTGAGCAACGGCAAGATCCTCTTTCAGGTGGCGCCCACCGTAGAAACGAGGCACCTCACGCTGCTCTTCGAGGTGCCAAAAGGAGTAAAAACCAACCTGGTCTCCGGCCTGCCCTACGACTTCTCCCGGTCGGTGCTCCTCAAGCTCACCGCGCCCGATGGCAAGTCCTATAAAAACTACACCTTCCACCTAGAGCAAAAGCTCAGCTCAGAGGCCTACCTCTCCGAGTTCTCCTTTGCCGAGATAGCCCAAAAGCCCACCATGGAAGGGTCTAAGATAGAGCTCTACCTGGGGCCAGAGGCCAACGTCAAAGCACTCACACCCCAGTTCACACTCTCGCGGGGCGCCAAGGCCTCCATGGCCCCTGGAGTACCGGCCGACTTCTCCAATCAGCGGGAGATCTTGGTGACCTCCGAGGATGGCAACATCATGCGCACCTACACGGTCCGGGTAGTGCAAGAACTCAATAGCGAAGCCGACATCCGAAGCTTCGCCTTCCAGGGGCTGAGCCTCGAGTGCTCCATTGCCAACGGAACGATCACCTACCCCACCTTGCCCAGCGATGTCGACCGTACGCACCTAGTGCCGCTCTTCACCCTCTCCCCCGGCGCCACGGCATCCATCGCAAGCGGCCAGCCCTACGACTTCAGCGGCGAGGTCACTATCATCGTCACCTCACAGGACGAAAACAACGTCAAATACTACAAGGTGGCCATGGAGCGGGGCGGCCTGCGCTTCGATTTTGAGCGCTGGAAGAGCTACGAGTCGGGCGCATTGCGCTACCAGCACCCCGAGGGGCTCTGGAGTAGCGGCAACGTGGGCATCAAGACAGCTAAAGCCATGTTCGGGAAACCAAGCGTCTACCCCCTGCGCCCAACCTCCGATGCCCATACGGGGAGCTTGGCGGCACTGCTCTCCACTGAGGATCTGAATGTCGCAGGCAACCGCACGGCGCCAGGATCCCTATTCCTGGGCTCCTTCGATGCGGCCAACGTCATGGCAGCTCCGCTCACCTGCCCCAAGATGGGCATCGCGTGGAGTGGGGCTAAGCCTATCCGACTCAAAGGGTGGTATAAGTATTCCCCCGGGGCAGAGTTTAAGGATGGAGCTGGAAATCCCATCCCTGGCACCGATGAGCTGGATATCTACGCCGTGGTGTACCGCGGAGCACCGCTCACCCCAAAAGAGGGCGCTTTCAACAATCCCCGCATCATCGGAATCGCCCGGGTTCCCGACCGCTCCGCCAAGCGCGATTGGACCTACTTCGACGTGCCCTTCGAGTACACCAAGCCCTACGAACCCGCCAGCGACCTGAAGTTCAGCATCATCTTCGCCTCGAGCTCCCAAGGTGATTTTGGCAAAGCGGCCGTGGGCTCCACCCTCATAGTCGACGACATCGAGGTGACCTTCTAATGGTCTATGGTCTCCTACGCATGCCCTGCTGCTCGTCTATTCATACGGGTGACAGGGCTGCTTTTTCAGGGGTAGCGTATGCCCGATTTTCCCTGTATGCCCTACCTTTGCGCTCAGCTTTGTGTACAAGGCTCGTAGGAGGATCTAAAGAGATGGTAGCGTATGCGCGGTAGGCGAATAGAGTGCCAGTCGGTGAGCCATTATAAATCACGCCATAGGTTTTTGCCGTTGTGGCTCACGGCTTTATTTAGCCGTCGAGGGCTTCTATGGTCAGTGCTCTGGAATTTGCTGCTCTTCCTGCTGCTCATGCAGCTGAGTCGTTGGACGTTTTATGGTCTCAATCTGAGGATTTTCCCAGGACTTACAGCGGCCACACGTTGGTCCATTGCCCTTGGTGGGTTGAGGTTTGATTTGGTAGTCATGGTCTATGTGCTGAGCCTCTACCTGCTGTTGGTGTGCTTGCCCTTTCCGGTTCGCTACAGTAAGTGGTATAGAGTGCTGGTGAAGCTATTCTACGTTTTGCCCGCTTCCCTAGCACTTGCGGCCAACTGCATCGACACGATCTACTATCGCTTTACAGCCAACCGCACCTCCCTTGGGGTCTTCCAGGAGTTTGCCCACGAGCAGCACTTTGAGCGGCTTATCGGCCAGTTTCTGATTGACTATTGGTACATGGTGCTGGTATTCTTGGCTCTGTTGGCCGCGTTGGTGCTGCTCTATAGGAGCTACAGGCGGCCCGATTTGCCCGTGCGAGCGTCCTACCGTTGGCTGCGGGTAGGTCTCAATACGCTCGTGTTGCTTGTGGTGGTGTTCTTCTCATTGATAGCTATCAGAGGGAGCTTTTCGTTGGTCGACCGGCCCTTAGGCATTCAGCAAGCCCTGCTCTACGTAGGGCAGCAGCGCGATGCCGCGCTGGTGCTCAATACGCCCTTTGTGGCGTTGCGGACTGCGCTGCATGATGAACCCGTGGTGCAACTCCATTATTTCGACGATGAGGAGGTCCTGAATGCCACCTTTACTCCCGTCCATGTGCCACTAGAGACTGCGCAGCGGCCGAGGCGCAATGTGGTCATCATTATTCTAGAGAGCTTTGGAAGCGAGTATTGCGGGGCGTACAATCAGGATTTGGCTCTCCCTGGTTATCGTGGTTTTACCCCCTTCCTCGACTCCCTGATTGGCTGCTCCCTCTGGTTTCGCCACTCCTTTGCCAATGGCTACCAGAGCGTAGATGCCATTCCCGCCATATTGCTAAGTATCCCCAAGGGGCAGGTCTCTTACACCAAGAGTCGCTATTCGACCAACGTGACACACGGCTTACCTGCCATACTGAATGAGAGTGGCTACACCACGGCATACTTCCACGGGGCGCCCACGGGGTCTATGGGCTTTAACATCATGGCGCGGAGTGCAGGTTTTAGCCATTACTACGGCATGGAGGACTATGGTCATGATGAGGACTTCGATGGCCGTTGGGGCATCTGGGATGAGCCTTTCCTCCAGTATTTTGCGCTCTCCATGAGCAAACTCAAAGAACCATTCTGCACCACCATCCACACGGTCACCTCCCACCATCCCTACAATGTGCCAGCCCGCTATAAGGACTCCTTTCCGCAAGGCCCGCTGCCCATGCACAGAGCCATAGGATACAGCGACTTTGCGCTGCGGCGCTTTTTCCAGACAGCACGCAAACAGCCGTGGTTTGACTCCACGCTCTTTGTCCTCACGGCTGACCATGTCAGCGAGTGCTACTACCCTGGCTATGAGAACGTTCAGGGCTTTCATGCTGTGCCCATTGTCTTCTATTGCCCTGCCGATTCTTTGCTGGGGATGCGCAAAGAACCTGCAAGCCATATCGACATTATGCCCACGATCCTGGGCTACCTAGGCTATAGCAAGCCCTACTTTGCCTTTGGTCGCAATCTCCTAGATTCTACCGTTGCGCAGCGGACCTACATCGCAGATGGGTGGCAGAACATTGTTTTCTGGGACCAGCTTCTCTTGGTCAGCAATCTCGATAGTATGCAGCGGCTCTACGATTACCCAGCTGATTGGCTGCTCGAGCGCAATCTCCTGCCAGGCAAAACACCTCGTGTGGACAGCATGCAGGATTATGCCAATGCCTTCAGGCAGCAATTCCAGAATCGTATGCTCACCGATCACTTCGTTGTGGACGCACGCGACTCAGCGTACATAGCGTCCAAAATGCGCTTGGATTCAATTCCTTAGCCTATGGATTTTTGTTTACGGGCGCTGGGCTGCAGGTAGAAAGAGAAAAAATACTAAATTCGTAGCTGAGTTCAGGTGAGGAGTTCTAGGAAGAACACAGTCTCTAATCCGTACAATTATGCAGGAGAAGGATATAGTCATCGTTGCAGCCAAGCGTACAGCCATAGGCTCGTTTGGCGGAGCCTTGAAGTCGCAGAGTGCTGTGGAGCTAGGCAAGGTAGCAGCCAAAGGCGCATTGGAGGCCGCAGGAATTAAACCTGAGCAGGTGGATGCCACCATCTTAGGGTGCGTGCTGCAGGCCTCGCTGGGGCAGAATGTAGCCCGTCAGGTCTCCATCGGGGCTGGCGTACCCGTGGAGTCGCCAGCTTTCACCATCAATCAGGTCTGCGGCTCGGGGCTCAAGGCCGTTATACTCGGGGCGAATGCCATAGCCCTAGGTGATGCCGAGATCGTGTTGGCCGGGGGCACCGAGAGCATGTCGCAAGCCCCCTATGCCATGCCTGCCGCCCGGTGGGGTGCCCGCATGGGCGATGCCAAAATGGTCGACGTCATGGTGCACGATGGCCTCTGGGACATCTTCGGTGATGTCCATATGGGCATCACGGCCGAGAACATCGCCGAGCGCTTTGGTGTCTCCCGGCAAGAACAGGATGACCTCGCGGCTGCCAGCCAACAAAAGGCCGTAGACGCAATAGAGAAGGGGGAATTCAAGCGCGAAATAGTACCCGTGAGCATCACCGACCGCAAGGGACGCGTCACGGTGGTGGATACCGACGAGTTTCCCCGTAAGGGCACGACGGTGGAGGTACTCGCCAAGCTCAAGCCGGCCTTCAAGAAGGGCGGCACGGTGACGGCAGGCAATGCCTCAGGTATCAACGATGGCGCCGCTGCCCTCATCCTGATGACACGCGCCAAGGCCAACCAGCTCGGCCTCAGGCCCATGGCCTCTATCGTTTCCTACGCCACAGCCGGCGTGCCACCTGAAATTATGGGCACTGGCCCGGTGCCTGCCTCCCAGAAGGCACTGCAACGCGCTAAAATGGCCGTGGGCGACCTCGACATCATCGAGGCCAACGAGGCCTTCGCAGCCCAGGCGTGCTACGTCCGCCGAGAGCTCAAGCTCCCCGATGAAAAGCTCAACATACGCGGCGGCGCCATTGCCTTAGGGCATCCCATAGGAGCCTCTGGCGCACGTATCCTCACAACCCTTATCCACCTGCTCCAGGACAAGCACAAAGAGCTGGGCTTGGCCACCCTTTGCGTGGGTGGAGGTATGGGGGTAGCCGTGGTCGTAAAGGCTGAGTAATCTTCCAGTACACGCTTAGTACGGGGCGGGTTGAAAAACCCGCCCCGTTTTTTGTCCCCAAAGCGCGGCTAGATTTCCGACCCCGCGTTGCTGCACATATTCCAACGAAAATGACTAACTTAGTGTATAATGTTGCATCCTATAACTCCACGTGACCATGGTGAAGCATTGGACTCTTCTCTTCGTCTTACTAGGGCTATTCGGCCTGGCGCAGGCCCAGGATAGTGTTTATATCGGGGGGCAATGGAGGCCGGTCGGTGGCTCGCCCGGGGCCTTCCTCAAGCCAACGCGCGGTTCTTACCAGCCAGCGCAGCTACTGCTCACCCTGCGGTGCCCCCTCAATGCGGCGCAGCGGAGGGCCTTGGCTGAGCAAGGCATCGTGGAGCTAGCCTACTACAGCGGCCGAACCTACCGGGCTATCGACTCTACAAAGGCAGCCTCGGCCAGAGTACTCCCTGGCGTGGAGGCGGTCTGCGTGGTACAGCCATCGTGGAAGCTCACACAGCGCCTGGTGCGCTACGTAGAGAATGCCCCCAATAGCCGGGTCGAGGTGCGACTCTTTACCCTAGGGGTAGTGCCACGCTCCACGGTCGAGCAGCTGGTTAGCTCCTTGGATGGCACGCTGCAGTGCTACCAGGGGAAAGGATCCAACATAGTGGTAGCGCTTCCGACAGCAGCCTTGGTGCATTTGGCCGCCCCGGCGTGGGTGGCCCTGCTCGACCTGCCGCCAGTGGCTCCATCGCTTGAGAACCGGGAGAGCGCCAGGCTGATGGAACTCCCGAGTGATCGCATCCTGGGGGCCGGGCTGCAGCTCGAAGGTCAGGGTGTACGCGTTGGCATTTGGGATGGCAATGTCTGGCCGCACACCGATTTTGGCCAAAGACTCCATACCGAGCAATGGGAGAATACTCGACAAGCCTCGTTGCGCCACGGCACGCATGTAGCGGGCACCATAGCCGGGGCTGGAGTCCTAGAACCCCTCGCGAAGGGCATTGCGCCAGCTGTCGACCTCTATGCATACAATTACTCCATGGTCTCTGTGGCCCAGGACGCCCTCACGATGCAGCAGGCCCATCGGGACAAGCAGGTCTCCATTTCGTCCAATTCCTATGGTGTCAACCTTTCAGAGTATTGTAAGTACTGGAAGGATATATCTTACAATGCATTTGGCCGAGAGACGGATATCGACAGACTGGCCTACGAGAATCCCAATTTCCTGCTCGTCTTCTCTGTGGGGAATGACCGGGGGGCCTGCTCGGCGCATCCGCAGTGGACCACAACGACCAAGCGCAACAAGAATGCGCTGCTGGTCGGTGCCTCGACCCATCTTGACGTGTCGACCTCCTTCTCGAGTACGGGGCCTATGGACGATGGCCGCCTGGCGCCCCACGTGCTGGCCTTGGGAGAGCAGGTCTACAGCTCCGCACCGCACAACGCCTATGCAACCATAACGGGCACTTCGCAGGCCTGTCCTGCGGTCTCTGGCTTGGCGGCTCTGCTGACACAGCAGTATAAGCTTACCCATGGGGATCAGCTCCCCCCAGCGGCTTTGCTGCGTGCCATCATCATGAACACCGCGACGGATGTCGAGCAGCCGGGCCCCGACTACACCTCCGGCTTCGGAACGGTCAATGCGCAGGCAGCGAGTAGGGCTCTCGATAGAGAGTGGTTCGCTGAAGGCCATGTGGCCCAGGACGAAGAGAAGAGTACGACGATCCAAGTGCCCTCGGGGGCTTCGTCGCTCCGAGTCATGCTCGTCTGGGACGACCCTGCCTCCACTCCCCGGCAGTATGCCTACAAGGAAAGCCCCATGGTCAACGATCTGGACCTCTCCGTTGAGGGCGTACGCCCCTTCATTCTGGACCCCGCCAACCCTGCCAAGCCCGCCATCAGGGACGTTGATGACCGGAACAACGTCGAGCAGGTCTTACTTTCGGTGGAGGGAAAAATTTCGGTTCAAGCGCTGATTAGGGGCACACGGATAGCCGAAGGGAGTCCCCAGCGTTATCACCTAGTGTGGTATTTTGAGCAGGAGACTGCGCCCAGGTTCCTCGTGCCGGCGGGCGGCGAGCTCTATGCGCCGCGCACGAGCATGGTGATTCGCTGGGAGTCGAACCCAGCAGGCGGCCAGATAGCCTGGAGCGGCGACGGGAAGCAGTGGGTGGTGATGGGGCGGGCCGATGGCCAAAATGTCCTGGTGATCCCCAAGCTCTCGCCCGACATGGCTGCCCACGCTGCCTGCCGTCTCCGGCTCGTTACGCCCGATGGTCGGGTGGTGGAAAGCCAACCATTTACGGTGCTAGCGAGGCCTCAGCTCACCTTCCACGACGCGCCCCCCGAGGGAACGCCCATGCTCCAATGGAAGAAGGTAGACCAGGCCTCGGGCTACCAGCTCAGCTATCTACAGGACGACGACCAGTGGAGCAAACCAGTCGACCTGCCGGCCGATGCCACCAGCTTTTCGCTCACAGGGCTAAACGCCGCCCCCACCCATACCTTCTACCGCCTGGCGGCCGTCTCGGCCGTCTCGGGCAAAGCGGGCCTGCCGAGCGTGGCCATCCCAGCTTCGAAGCACCATGCCATCACCATCCTACCCGATCAGCTCCCCTGGGTGGATTCCTTCCCCACATTCCCTGACCGCTATTTGTACGTGGAGCAGGGGGAAAATATGCGCATCCAGGCCAATTCTTCCTTTGCGGGGCGTGCGCTCTCACCAAAGGCCAATGTCTTGTTGGTTGCCCCCTTAAATGCCTACGAGCAGAAGCCCCTGGAGCCGCGCGCAGATTGGCCTTGGGCGCAGGCGAGAAATAGGGTCACGGCCACAACGCAGGTAGATCTGCGCCAAATTCAGGGGTTGCAGGAGGGGCTCTGGCTCCAGGTCTCGCTCCGGCAAACCTACGATACAACGCCCGCCGACAGTCAGTTCCGCCTGCTGCTGGATGGCCGGCCGCTCCGTGAGGCCACAGGGCTGCAGGGGATAGCCGAGCAAAGCTTTACCATAGAACTAGAGAATGGCTACAACCCCGTCCGTACGTTCAACTACGACATTTCTGCCTACCAAGGCAAGCAGGTAGTGCTGCAATTCCAATTCGCAGGCAAAACGGCGGCAGACGTCGCCGAGTGGCTCTGCTACGGCTTTTACACCCCAGGCTCTACGCGCAGGGTGGCCTTGGAGAACTTTGACGTGCCGCAGCTACAGCAGGAAAGGAGCATCCCCCAAGCTCTCAGCGTAACTGTGCGCAACACCGGGTCGGCCCCTCTGCAAGGGCTCCTGGTGGGCTATCGAGACCTCGCCAACGAAAGCTCCTGGACCATAGAGGAAATAGGCCAAACGATCCTTCCAGGGCAGACGGTGACACATCGCTTCCAGAAAGCCTTCGACTTCTCTACCAGCGATCCACTGGGCCATACTTTCTCGTTGGAGGCTGCAGTGATGAATTGCCCCGACGACACCCCCAACGACAACGCCCTGCAGCGCAGCGCCACCGTCTATAAGCAGGGCATTTACCTCATGCCCCGCAGCACCTATACCGAGCTGCTGGGCGGCCAGTACAACGACCCTAACGCTGAGGTGCTAGTAGAAGGCCAGCTCATCTTCCTGCCGCAGAATGGGCCCTACCGCCCCTACGCAGAGAACCAGCGAGCCACCGTGACCTTTAAACCACGCCACGCTGGCACGCACTTCATTAGGGCGACTTTCCAGATGCTTGACCTGCAAAAGGGCGAAGGATTCACCGTCTACCATGAGCCCACCTGGTCTTCACCCTTGATTGTGATGGAATCGGCGCCCCTGCCGACACCCGTATCCTCCACCATGGCCGATGGAAGCCTGATGTTCAATTTCAGGTCCTCCTGGCGCCCCACAAGCCAGAAGGGCTGGAGAATCCTCGTGGAGGAGCTGCCCTACCCGCCTGTGGCGGCCATCGTTGCGGTGAAGGCCGGCACTCCAGATCCTGGAGGGAAGGTACCCGTGTCCATAGTCGTTGCCAATCCGCACGCGGCGCCGTTGTCCAAAGTACCCCTGCAGCTCTTGCAGAATGACAACACGCTACTCTGGAGCGGAGAAACCGCTGATCTCATGCCCGGCCAGGAGCGTACGATTGAGGCAGGAAGCTACGATTTCTCTCCCCAAAAGCCCGGCTACGTGCTTCTGCGCGGCTGGGGCGTGACCCAGGTACCCGATTTCAGTCTCAATTCTAAGACGCTGGAGCTCCACGTTGACGACTACTGCGATGCGCACCACGTTACCTACCAGGACCCCCAAGGGCAGGTGACCGATGGCGATTTGCTCATTAAGCGTATGGCGGGAAAGTCTATCAGCAGCGCGACCAAGCAGCCACAGCAGGGGATAAACTACCGCTATACCCGTAAGTCGCCAATCGTTGCCTACTTGGAAGACGATCCCCGGGTCGTAAGGCTCAACGAGGAGCTCTCCCCTGTGCCCGCCGCGGGGGCCTATCTCCATGTGGCGGTGGACTGGAATGAGAACAACGTTTTCGACGATGACGAGATCTCTTCTCAGCATTATGATGCCAGTGCCCCAGTTGCCCCCATTGTGGTGCCCAATAAAGGCCTGGCCGACAAGGTCTATCGCTTGCGAGCCGTCTACACCATTAGCCAAGAACAACGCTTTTGCGGCGATATCCCCGGGAGCGACATCGTAGATCTATCCGTGAAAGTGGCGCACCAGCAGCGCGATTTGGGGCTTACGGCTATTCTTACCGGCGACATGGTGCTCCCGGCCGTTAGCGCACCTGTCAAGCTCGCCTTCACGGTCTCAAACCTCGGCACTATGCCCCTGGCTTCGTGTGACTTCGCTGCCCAATTTGAAGGCAAAAGCGAGGAGAAGTGGACGCACGTCTTTTCCCCCCAGCTGCAGCCAGGGCAGGCCTGCACAGTAGTCCATGAGCTGCCAAGCCGCCCAGACGTTGAGGGCATCTACTCGCTCACCGTGCGCGTGATGACTCCCGATACCAAGAGCAGCAATGACGAACTGCGCAAGACCATCCATTGCTGGGCGGCGCACCCGGCCACCGGCGATAGAAATAGCTATTTGACCCTTCAGCGCTATGATCGCAGCGACCCAAACAGCAAGCCGGAGCGCATAGATCTCGGAAACCTCAAAGAGCTCAACATCTCTGGCTCCTCTGGTGCGCAGAAAGCGGTAGCCTTTGAGGGATGGTTTCGCTTCGACGACTCCAAGGCCTCCAATATGTTCCGGGGCAAGGGCGTGACTATCGGCTACACCGGTGACCAAATGGCCTATTTCCCCCAGCATGCCCTGCTGGTCAAGCTGGAAAACTCCAGCAAACAGTACACCACCTTCTGCACCGAGGCCAACTCGCTCACCCCGTACAAATGGCACCATGTCCTAGTCATGTTCTACTATGGCTCCATGGCTCGTGAGGAGAATAGGGCCATCTATATCGATGGACAACGTATGCCCAACGTACGGGAGGGGCGGGCGGTGCCATTCAACACTGGCAACCTGCCGCTCTACGTGGGCGATGGCCTGCAGGGTGCTGTCAAGCGAGCGGCCGTGTTTACTGGCATCAAGCCGCTGCAGCTAGCTACCCTCCCCATCGAATGGAACGGGCAGGCCAACCACGACTTCCTACCCTTGCCCGGCATCTGGCTCGGCGAGGAGCTACTGGGCACTTGCCAGGGCGATTTCGATTTCAATGCAGGCCCAGGCGCCTCCTACGTGCAGGGAGGCGATGGCCTATTTGCACAGATTATCTCCCCTAGAGACTTAACCGTTCCTGGCCAGCTGTGGCAGCAATACCAACAGCTTGTCGACAATGTACACCTCGAGGGGGCAACTACCGCCTACCGACCAGATGCCTCCGGGGCTATTGTCCTAGAGCTGCCGAGCGGCCATACGGGGAAGGATCTGCGAATCGTGGTGGAAACCGATTGCCTGACTCCCCTAGACATCTACTCCGCGAATGCGCCAACCAAGCTACTGGCCTCCACCGCCAACGGGCGCGCCACCCTGGAGGGCATAGACCTCTCCTCTAGCCCCTACTCTTTCTCCATAGAAAGCAAGGAGATGCTCAACCCCGCGCTCCCCGAAGGCACCTTTAAGCTTATGCGGAAAACTTACACGCTATCCTGGAGCGGACAGGTCCAGCCAGAGGCCAATATCTTGGCCTTCTCGCTGCCAAAGGCTGACAACCCAACGTTGGCCCACGATGTAGAGGCCGAGGTGAAGGAGGGGATAGTCACGCTTAGTGTGCCTGCAAATGCAGATCTTCGGGCCTGCGTGGCGCAGTTCACTGTCAGCCCAGGAGCCCAGGTCAGCCTGGCCGGTGTCCCGCTACAGCCGGGCATTACCACGCTCGACCTACAATACGATCGCCTGCTCACGGTGGTTAGCGCCCACGGGGAGACGATCAAACCCTATAGGCTGCACATCGTGATGGAAAAGCCCGAGCTCAAGCTCTCCAGTCTCGATCCCATCGAGATGGTCTATGGCCAGACGAAACCCCTACCAGCGGTACTTGTCCCCACGGAGGGGATAGCCTACGAGGTGGTGCCGCAGGGGGTAGCGCAAGTAGTGCGGGGCGAGCTGCTAGCCACCGGGGTGGGGGAGGCCAAGGTGGTGTGTACCTTGCCCGCTAAGGGCCCCCAGCCTGCCTCCGATCCAGTAGAGGTGAAGCTAGTGGTCTCAAAAGCAGCGGTCACGCTGACTCCAAAAAATCTGAAATTCCCCTTCTGCGCGCCTAGCATCCAAAGGCTCCCCATGGACTGGGCCCCGTTGGTCTGGCCTGCCGATAGTAGCCAGTTTGCGCAGCTAGACTATAAGCTCTACAATTCAGCGGGCGCCCAGGTGTCCTACGCCCCCGACAGACCCCTGCCTGTTGGTAAGTACACATGGAAACCGCAGACCCCCACCCTGGCCACCATGAGCTACAACGCCACGCTAGGCGTAGCGCAGGTTGAGGTGACGGGGGAGAATGCGTTTACCCTGCCCATCAAAATAGTCGATCCGAAGGGTGAGCCCGTAACTGGGGTCTCGCTGACCTTACGGAGTGGAGAAGGGGCCTTGGCCCTCGAGCTGACCGACCCTGTAACGGTGCAGGTACCAAAAACCACTCTGGCCTACACCGCAACCAAGGAGGGCTACGGGGTGGCTAGCGGTACGTTTGATCTGAAGGGGGTAACTACGTATACCCTGGAGATAGTCCTGCGGCCTAAGCAGTACATGCTCACCTGTGCCCAGACTATCCCAGGCGGTAGGGTAGTGGGCCAGCTCGAGCAGAAGCTGGCGGTGGGAGAAATGTCTACCCCGTGGCTGGCTGTCCCCGTGGAGGGCTATACCTTCAAACGGTGGCGAACTGTCCCCGACGGCACTGAATACTCCAAGGAGAATCCCCTCCAGCCTAGGGAGCTGAGTGGCGACCTACAGCTGGAGCCTATCTTTGCGCCCGCGGAGGTCGTGGTGAAGATTGCTTCCAACGCCCCAGATGCGCAGATAGACTATGCGGGTAGCCCCCTTGCGCTGCCTGCCGAGCTGAAGCTCCCCTACGGCTCTGCGCTGCAGCTTACCGTGCGGCCGTTGACGGCTAGTGGGCAACTGTTCACCATGTGGCACGACGGGGCATCTTCCGCCAGCTACACGATAGACCGCCTGTGCGCGCCCGTTCAGCTGCAGGCCTATTTCTCGCCTGAGATCCCCAATGAGTTCAGCGATGATCTGGCGGAGAACGCCCTCAAGCCCGCGTGGCTCAACGTTGATGCCAACGGCTCGGGGAAGGTGTTTGTGGTGGCCACGAAACGCCTTTCGGGGCATACGGCAGATCCTGTCGCCTACTTGGTGGCCGATGCCCAGAATAACACCTCCACGAGCTCGCACGATGTTTACCTGGTGTCGCCCTGGATAGCATCGAAAAAGGGCGCGGTATTTGAGGTGAGCACCGATTACTACCTCTATCGCTACACCACGAGGGCCGACTTTTTCGTGGAGTATCGCTTTGCTTGGCAAACGGGGGACAAAGTTGACTATAGCCCGTGGCAAAAGAGCTCTTGGCCTATCACTAGCAACCCCTATGCGCTGGCCGCCCCGCAGGAGTCGCTCGGCGGTAAGCTTGTGCCGACAGCTCACGAAGGCTCTCCGCTCCTCCAGGTGCGCTATCGCTACAGGGCAGGGCTTGAGGGAGTCCTAGTGCTTGACAATTTCCGCTTCAGGGCCGACTTGCCACCTGAACCATTGAAGGCCAAGCTCGTGCTGTACATCGAGCCGGCGGATGCCCTCAAGGTACTCACGCAGGGGCAGTTGCTTGCAGATGGCGCAGCACTCCCGGCCGGCAGTGCTTTGGCCTTCAAGGTGACCGAGGGGTATGACCTCCTGACGCTTACCGTGAATGGACAGCCCCATGACGCAAATGTAGCCTACGTGGTGAATCCGACCACCCCAGGCGAGGCCGTCACCGTGCAGGCAACCCTACAGAGAAAAGCGCAGCCCAAGCCGCTCCCCGTGGAGTCCGCGGGCTTAGCCCATGTGGCCCTCTACCCGAATCCAGTGGCTGGCCACGTGGAGCTGATGGGTGTCGACGATGTCGTCAAAGTAGAGCTTCTCTCCTTGCAGGGGCGGCAGCTCAGGGCGTGGAGACTTGGGGGCCAGACCCGCTACACGCTCCACGTGGGAGAACTCCCCGCAGGCGTGTACCTACTAAAGCTGCAAGATGCCGGGGGACGGACCCAAACGCTGCGCATCGTGAAGCAGTGACGGCTTGAGGTGAACGCAATGCGGGCCGCCCTAGAGGGGCGGCCCGCTGTTGTTAGGTGACAATGCTTGGGCTTAGCTCTACCGCGGAAAAGGGAGGAACCCTTACGATCTCAACCCCGACCAGGTTCGTACCAGCTCCGCTAAATTATCGAAAATAAGCGGCGTTGGTGCGGAGATGATACGGAGCAGGTGGGGGGGGACAGTTTCATTGTTTTGGGAAAACGGCAGGCCGTCAGGTCTTTTGCCCCTGCACCCTGGGTGACTGGGCGTTGGCTGCCCAGGCAGCTCAGTCTCCAGTGGCTCTGCGATTGCGAGGGCTTCCCCGTGCACTTTGAACTCGCCCTTCTTCTCCCTGTAGCCAGATGCATGCGCGGAGTAGGTGTAGTCCCCGTTGGGCAAATTCAGGCTGGCCACGCCCTGCGCGTCGGAGCTCAGGGTAGTCGCCCTCACCGTGACGGTGGCGCCCTTTACGGCTTTATGGCCATCGGTAATGGTGAAGCTCACGGGGTAGTTGCTGGGGGTGGAGCTCTCTGCCTCAAAAGTTGCCCCCACGTTGACATCGCCAGCGACCTTATACGTTGCCCCGCTGGTGAAAGCTGTGCTTTTCACTTTCAGTTACTCGAGTGCAAAGTTAGCACTTGGTGTGGCTGCGCGGGTGCGGCTACGTTGCGCTGGTAGCTGAATTCATCGAGGAGTACGTTGTCCTTGGTGACGTCGAGGCGCCCGATGGAGTAGGTTTGGACTGACATTCTTTTCTGTCTTGTTGTCAATCTCCACGATGCTATAGGCAAAGTTAGACTAGATGCCCTGGACTCCCTCTCGGTCGATTTCATTGCTGCTGTCGCCCGCTTGGTGCGCGGGCGCCCGTTGTCGATGACTATGAGATTGAGCATCTGGTGGTCTCCGAGGATGATGAAGCGGAAATGGTCGGATTTCCCTTCCGGCGGCGTGCGGAAGTAGTGCTCGGGTGAACTTGCCTTACCGCAGAATATGCGGTATGGGGACGGGGGCTCCGAGTCGCACGGTGTGCTAGGAGTAGCTGGGGAAAAACTATGCGTTGTCCCTTCACCGTGTTAGTTAGTTCCCCGGGCGCAGTGCCATATTTCGTTTTGGGGGGCACTTTTATCCAGTTCTTTACCACGGAGTAGGAAAGGAGGCCTGCGGGTAGGGCTTAAGGTTGGATTCCTGCCCGTTGACCGTAGAGAGCGCGGCAGCTAAGAGCCAAAATAGTCCCAGCACTAGACGTTTCATTGCATCAGATCGTTGACATGCTACCCAAAGTTCGGCATGGCCCTTTAATTCTTTGTTAACTCATACGGTTAAATGCGGAGCAGTATGCCGTGTGTCCGTTGCTTCTTGCGGGTATTCCGGGAGGTTCTAGGGGCCGTTAGAGGCTAGGCGGCCAGCCTGACGGGTAAGCGTACGGTATCAGGAGGGGCATCGGCCTATGCTCCAAGCACTAGGGCATGCGGGGCTCGGTTGCGGCGGTGCGCGCTGTCAGCTGGCAGTGATTTGAGGATTTCGCCACCCCTTGTAGTCCTGCGGATGGGGGCTAGGAGCCTCTGGGGAGGGGCCAAGATCAGGGCAGGAAAGGCCAAATGGCGGACGTATGGGCAAAAAACTTTCTCCGCAATGAGAAATTTTTTCTCCTAGGTAAACAGTGAGTTGTATACATTTCCCCGATGAGTATCATGGTTAGTATTGGGGATAGATTTGGTGGATACGTAGGGAAGATCTACCTTTGCACTTGCGTTTGAGCGAGGG
>CAMXWF010000006.1 GCA_947252645.1 uncultured Bacteroidia bacterium | reverse complement strand
GACTACCCGTTGACCATCGAGCGGACAGACTACGAGACGGTCACCGAGACCCTCACGGTCAGCGGGGCCAACCTGGCCAAGAGCTACAAGCTGGTCAAGGCCGCCGCGCCGACCACCCACACGGTGACCATCACCGTGCAGGATGAGAACGGGCAGCCCTTGCAGGATCAGCCGGTCAAGCTGGGCGACCAGACGGAGAACACCAACGCGCAGGGCGAGGCCACCTTCACCCTGGCCGACGGCGACTACCCGTTGACCATCGAGCGCACGGACTACCAGACGGTCTCCGAGACCCTCACGGTCAGCGGGGCCAACCTGGCCAAGAGCTACAAGCTGGCCAAGGTCTCCACGCCGTCCACCCCGAGTCCCGTAGAGGCTCAGGCTCTAGCGCAGGTACTTCTCTACCCCAACCCCGCCACAGACCACGTGGTGCTGGAAAACGTGGAAGGTATCCGCTTTGTGGAGCTGCGCAACGCCATGGGGCACCTGCTCCACCGCCAGGAACTCACCGGCGAGCACGAGCTGACCCTCTCGGTGCGCACCTTGCCCGAAGGCGTGGTCTACCTGATCCTCAGCGATGGGCAGTCCGTCAGAACGCTCCAGCTGCTGGTGCAGCGGTAGCACCTAGTAGCTAGTCTTTGGCCGGGGGAGTAGAAATGCTCCCCCGGCCTTTTATCTGGGAGTACAGCCCTTTTGGCCAAAACCAGCATAGAATACCAGCCAAACGCTACAATGGAACTGCGCCGAATGCTACATTGAAAGTCGGCCAAACGCTACAATGGAATTGCGCCAAATGCTACTATGTGGCACAAAATCTCTACCTTCGCAGCAGCTTACATGCTAGTTATACGCTACAGGGATGCCAAGCAAGATTTATCGTCCGCGCATAGCCGATAAAATCCTATCAGAAAGGCTTAGGTCAGTTGGTGCGGTTCTTATCCAGGGGCCAAAATGGTGTGGGAAAACAACTACAGCAGCCCAAATTGCAGGTAGTGTGCTCTCGCTTGATGATCTGGGAAATGGCATGAAATACCGGCAAATGGCCAAGCTTTCCCCGGCACTTCTGCTTGAGGGGGCTACCCCGCGCTTGCTTGATGAGTGGCAGCTTGCCCCAACGCTATGGGACTCGGTGCGCCGAGCAGTTGACGATCGGGGGGAACCGGGACAGTTTATCCTCACAGGGAGCGCTGTCCCAGCTGACAGATCGCAAATACATCACTCAGGTACAGGACGCTTTTCCTGGCTTACTATGCGCACCATGAGCCTCTGGGAGTCGGGTGATTCGAATGGTAGAGTATGCCTCGGGGACCTATTCAGACCAGAGGTAGAGGTGGCCGCAGTGAATGACCTTAAAATTGCTGATATAGCATAACTAATTTGTCGTGGTGGTTGGCCTAGCTCTACTATCCTGCCGAGAGCGGCATCCTTACGGCCTGCCTTGGACTATCTTGGCGCTCTGGGATCTGTTGACATTGATCGTGTTGGCCCATTTCCTCACAATCCCACCCGAGTAAAGCATCTTATGCGCTCCTATGCGCGACACCAGAGTACACAAGCCTCGTTTAATACTATTTCGGCTGATTTCGCCTCAGATCCTGTCTCAGCTATTGATGCGAGAACCGTATCTGCTTATGTGGACTCCCTCAAGTCCTTTTTCGTCATTGAGGATGCCCCAGCTTGGAATCCCAACCTGCGCTCCAGAACGGCCATCCGCACCTCCGATACCCGCTATTTCACTGATCCCTCTATCGCCACCGCAGCTTTGGGAATCGGGCCTAACGATCTACTCCAAGACCCAGAGACCATGGGTTTGCTCTTTGAAACCATGGCCGTTAGGGACTTGAGGGTCTATGCTGATGCGCTCGATGGGCAGGTGTACCACTATCGCGACAAGAATGGCCTGGAGTGCGATGCCGTCATACACCTTCGCAATGGCCATTATGGCCTAGTTGAGATAAAGCTTGGAGGTGATCGATGGATCGAGGAGGCTGCTACCTCTCTGAAAAAGTTAGCCTCTAAAATCGACACCTCCCGCATGCCCCCGCCCGCCTTCCTCATGGTTCTCTCTGGGCTCACGCCCTATGCCTTCCGACGTGAGGATGGTGTCCTCATTGTCCCCATTGGCTGCTTGAAGGACTAGCGCATATGGGAATATTTCACTAGCTTTGCCTGTCTATCAAACTTTCTGTTCGTTTATGCGCTTCAAATCCGTTTTCTCCCTTTCCCTGCTGCTCCTGCTAGCCGGTCTGCAGGTTCTGTTTGCCCAATCCACCCCCCCGCTCTGGCTGCGTACGCCCAGTATCTCGCCCGATGGGCAGCAGGTCGCCTTCTCCTACCGAGGCGCGCTCTATGTGGTCTCGGCGCAGGGTGGGGAAGCCCGCCCGCTCACCACGGGGCTCTACTATGCCGCTAGGCCCCTTTGGACCCCCGATGGCCAAACCATCGTCTACGTCTCAGATAGCTACGGGAGCTTCGACATCTTCTCCGTGTCAGCCCAGGGCGGCCAGCCCACGAGGCTGACGAACAGCTCGGCCTACGAGGTACCCCTCGCCCTCAATGCCAAAGGCGATAGCATCTACTTCACCGCGCTTTACATGCCCGATAGCAAGTCCGCCATCTTCTACACCGGGTGGACCAAGTCGCTCTATCGCATCTCCATCAAGGGCGGTGAGCCTACCAGAGTCCTCACCCATCCCCTCGCGGCCCTCTCCCCCTCCAAGGACGGGCAATTCTTCCTCTTCGAGGACGTGAAGGGCAATGAAGACCCCTTCCGTAAGCACCACGTCAGCTCCATTACCCGCGACATTTGGCGCTACGACTTCAGCTCAGCCACCTTCACCCAGCTCATCGACCGCCCAGGCGAAGATCGCAACCCCGTCATCGCGCCCGACGGCCAGCATTTCTACTTCCTCAGCGAGCGCAACGGTGGCTCAATGAACGTCTACAAGCTCCCGCTCGCGGCCAACGGCACACCCGTGCAGGTCACCCACTTCGAGAAGAACCCCGTCAGGTCTCTCTCCGTGGCCAACAACGCCACCCTCTGCTACACCTACGATGGCGAAATCTACACCCAGCGGGGCGATCAGGCCCAGCCCAGCAAGCTCAACATCACCATCAGCCAACCCAACGATGAGCTCCCCGTGGAGTATAACACTTTGCGTCGGGAGATCTCTAGCGCTGCCCTCTCGCCCAAGGCCAAGGAAGTGGCCTACGTGGCCCACGGGGAGGTCTATGTCGCCTCCGTCGAATTCGACCAAACCACCCGCATTACTAATACCCCAACCCAGGAGCGCAGCGTGGACTTCTGCTCCGATGGGCGCACCCTCGTCTACGCCGGTGAACGCGATGGATCCTGGAATCTCTATCTAGCCCGCATAGCCGATCCCAAGGAAAAATCATTCGCCGAGGCCACCATGATCAACGAAGAGGTGCTGCTCAAGGATGGTAACCAGAACTTCCAGCCACGCTTTTCCCCCGATGGCAAGAAGGTGGCCTTCCTGCAGAATCGCACGAAGCTTATGGTCATCGACGTGGCCTCCAAGGCCCTGACCCAGATCACCGACGGAAGCCAAAACTACTCCTACGCCGATGGGGACCTGAGCTTCGACTGGTCGCCCGATGGCCTCTGGCTCGTCATGGATTTCAACGCCATGCACCGCTGGCCCAACACCGACATCGGCATCGTCTCCGCCGAGGGCAACGGGAAGATCTTCAACATCACCCACAGCGGCTATACCGAGTCCGCCCCCAAGTTCGCCGCCGATGGCAAGATGATTATCTGGCGCAGCGACCGCAATGGCCTTCGGGAACAAGCCAGCTGGGGCGCTCAAGAAGACGTCTACGCCTTCTTCACCACGCAGGCCGCCTACGACGAGTACATGAAGGACAAGTTCGAGGCCTCCCTCGAGGGGAAGAACGATAGCAGCGACGCCGAGGACAACGCCAACGATAAGAAGGACAAGAAAGCCAAGAAGGGCAACAAGGAGGACAACGCCCCCAAGCCCATGCAGCTCGAGCTCGATCAACCCGAGCGTCGCATTGTCCGACTCACACCCTTTAGCTGCGACCTGGCCGATTACTTCGTCGACCAAAAGGGAAAAAACCTCTACTTCCTCTGTGCCCTTGAGGGCGACTACAACCTCTGGAAGATGAACCTGCGCGAAAAAGAACCCAAACAGGCCTTGAGCCTCGAAGCTGACGGGGGCGCCTTCTATGTTGACAAGGATGGAAGCAACCTCCTGATAGCCGACTCCAAGACCCTCCAGGTCGTGGCTCTGCCCGATTGCTCCAAGGAACGCGTTACCGTCAGCGCCCCCTTTGAGTATAGGCCCGTGGAGGAACGCGCCTACATGTTCCAGCACGTCTGGCAGCAGGTGGTCGACAAGTTCTATCGCACCGACCTCAATGGCATCGACTGGGCCTACTACAAGGGCGTCTACGAGAAATTCCTCCCCCATATCAATAACAACTACGACTTTGCCGACCTGCTCAGCGAGATGCTCGGCGAGCTCAACGCCTCCCACACCGGCTCGGGCTACACGGGGGGCGGCAAAAGCCCAGCCTATGCCTCCACGGGCACTCTAGGGCTATTCTTTGGGCCTCACCCCGATGCCAAGGGCCTCGTGGTCACCGAGGTGCTGCGCGGAGGCCCCTGCGATAAGGCCGACATCAAGGTCAAGCCTGGCGATCGCCTCACCCAAGTCAACGGGCGCCCCGTGAGCACCCAGGTACAGCTCAATGAGGCCCTGGCCAACACCGTTGGCGAGCGCATCCGGATTACCCTGGCAGGGCAGAACCACATTGTCAAGCCTATCTCCCTGGGCGCGCTACGCAATTTGCTCTACGACCGCTGGGTCGAGCAGCGTCGCCATGAGGTCGATAGCCTCTCCAACGGCCGCCTCGGCTACGTCCATATCCGAAGCATGAATTCCGAGAGCTACCGCAACGTCTATAAGCAGCTCTTCGGCCTGAGCAACGATCGCGAGGGCGTGGTCATCGACACGCGCTACAACGGCGGCGGCCATCTCCATGAGGATATTGAGGTGCTCTTCTCCGGCACCAAGTATCTCGACCAAGTGCCCCGTGAGCACTTCGTGGGCGAGCAGCCCCGCAAACGCTGGACCAAGCCCAGCATCATGCTCATCGGCGAGGCCAACTACAGCAATGCCCACGGCACACCGTGGGTCTACAAGCACCAACGCCTCGGGAAGCTCGTCGGCATGCCCATCCCGGGCACCATGACCAGCGTCTGGTGGGAAACCCTCATCGACCAGAGTCTCTACTTCGGCATCCCCATCGTGGGCTACATCGACAGCCACGACCGCTATCTGGAAAACCAGCAGCTCGAGCCCGACGTCAAGGTCCGCTTCGACTACCAAAAGGCCGCCAAAGGTCACGATACCCAGATAGAGAAGGCCGTCCAGGTCCTCCTCCAGGAGTGCGACCAGGCCAAGGGCAATAGCCCGTGGACAACGATCGATGCCAAGTACTCTAAGTAATCGTTTCCACCTCCTTACCTCCGCGCGCCGGGCATCCCAGCGCGCGGAGGCTTCGTTTAGGCTGATTGGCACAGCCCATGCCCCGGCAGTGTCCAGGTGGTATAGTAGTTGCACTGAGGAGTAGCGGGCGTCGTGGAGGTCGACCTGGCTGCTGGCTTCGTCCTGCGCCCGCATCTCTGCGCTCACCCCGTGCAACCTGCTACTCCCCCCTTCTCCTCCCCCGCAGGCGGTCTTCTGCCAAGGTGTCATGAAGAAAATAAAAACTTGCAGATCAGTCTATTGTCAAAATAGACATTAAGTACGTATAAACTCCGCATAAGCTTCGCTTCCAGGGCGTAAGTGAGCGGAGTTGGTGCGGAGCGGGTACGGAGCTGGTGCGGAGTTGGTATGGAGTTGCTTTAGAGTGGACTTGGCACCTGGATGGTGGTTGCGCAAGACATTTTGGCAGTACCTTTCGATCTGGTTGCGCGTCGCCAGCCCGGGGCAGGAGGCTCGATTACGCCAATTTTTGCTAACATTGCGGGCGTATCTAGAAAGCTTTTAGATAGGGGCCTGTGTCCGTGCATGGCGGGCGTCGGGTGAGCGGTAGTCCGTGTGGGGTAGGGTGCGTGGGGGAGTGGGCGCAGGCGTGCGGCTAAAGGTTGTGGATGATTATGCTGGAGCGACAGTGCGACGTGCTGGTAGTAGGGGCAGGCCCTGCGGGCTTGTTGGCGGGCGGTTTTGCGGCCAAGGCTGGGTGTTCTACCGTTATCCTCGAGTCGCGCCAGCGGCCGGCGCGCAAGCTGGGCATTACGGGGAAGGGGCGCTGCAATGTCACCAACGCACGGCCCATCCAGGAGTATGCTGATCACGTCTTCCAGGGCTTTGAGTTCCTTCAGCCTGCCTTTTCGTTTTTTAGTAATCAGGGCATCGTGGAGCTTTTGGCCCGGCAGGGGGTGCCGACTGTCGTGGAGCGGGGGCAGCGGGTCTTCCCGACGAGTGGCAAGGCGCGCGATGTGGTCGATGCCCTGGTGGCCTGGACTACTGCCCAGGGTGCCGAGCTCATTACCGGGGCGCAGGTGCAGCGCATTCGGCCCATGGACGATGGCACATTCCGGGTGCGGGCTCTGCCCAGCGAGGGGGCGCGGTTGCGTCTCCGCGCCAAGACGGTCGTAGTGGCCACGGGCGGTCTGAGCTACCCCGCCACGGGCTCTACTGGGTTTGGCTTCGAGCTGGCGCGGCTGCTCTATATCGATGTGGTGCCTCCCGTGCCCAGCTTGGTGGGGATCACGCTGGCAGAGCCGATCAGGAACGCCCGCAACCTTCTGATTAAGAATGTGCAGCTTTCGTTGCTCGATGGTTCGCGCCAGCTGGCCGAGGCCTTCGGTGATCTCATGTTGACCGATAGGGGGTTCGATGGCCCTGTGGCCTTGCAGCTCAGCCGCTACGTCTCCACGTGGCCGGGCTCTGGGCACTTGACGCTCCGGCTGGATCTCAAGCCCGCGCTCTCGCCCGAGAAGCTCTTGGGGCGCATGGGGCGCGAGCGGGAGGCCCGGCCCTACGAGCCGCTGCTCTCCTCGCTGCGGGCGCTGCTCCCCAATCCCCTCGTGGCGCCCGTGTTGCTCAGGGTGGGCGTGCCGCGGCGAGCGGGGTGGGCAGCCCTGAGCCCGGCGCAGCTCCAGCAGCTGGCCCTCACCATCAAGGGGATGGATTTTGAGGTCTCGGGGTGCGAGGGGTGGTATAGAGCCATTGTGACCGCCGGGGGCATTGCGCTCGACCAGCTCGACCCGACTACGCTGCGCTGTCACCAGTATCCGCACCTCTATTTCTGCGGAGAGGTGCTGGACGCTGACGCCACCACGGGTGGCTACAATCTCCAGATTGCGTATTCTACGGGGGCGCTGGCAGGTCATTCGGCGGCTATGGATGCTAAGAATCGCCCCGCGCTGGCCCCCGTGGGGGCGCAGGGGGCGCCACTGCGCGAGGAGTGCAAATAGCTTGCCAAGGGCCTATTGCGGTTAACCTTAAAAATCACAACATATCGTGACCGAGATCCTTTCTCCGCGGCGTGCCCGCTGTAGGTGGCGCAGAGTGCTGCTGGTGGGCGCGGCATTGCTCCTGGGGGTGGGGATCGTGGTGGCTATTGGCCTATTTCAGCACTTTAAGCCCTACTGGCAGGCCAACACGGGCTTTGGGGAGGAGGCCCTGACCGTCCGCGTGCCTTTGGGCACGTCGGGGGCGCAGCTGGCGGCCGTGCTGTCGGCGCAAGGGGCACTGGCCGACAGCGCCGCCTTCCACCGCTATCTCCGGCAGCGTGGCCTGGAGACCCGGAGCTATTCTGGCCAATATCGCGTGGTACGGGGTAGCTCCACCCGGGCCATCGTCAATCAGATTGCGGGCCGGCGTCAGCTGCCGGTGCAGCTGGTGGTCACCTCGACGCGCACCACGGGCGAGTGGGCGCGGAGGGTGGCCAGCCAACTCGCAATAGACTCCGCGGCCCTCAACGACTGCATGCGCGATAGCCTCTTCCTGGCCTCGTTGGGCTTTACGCCCCGCGCCCTCCCGAGCATGGTCATCCCCAACACCTACGAGGTCTACTGGGACATCGCGCCCGAGCAGCTGCTGGCGCGCTTGGCGCGGGAACACGATGCCTACTGGAGCGATACGCGGCGGGCCTTGGCTGCCCAGATTCCCTTGACGCCGCTGGAGATCAGCACGTTGGCTTCTATTATCCAGGAGGAGGTTGTGCACCCCAGCGAGCTGCCCATGGTGGCGGGTGTCTACATCAATCGCTTGCGCAGGGGTATGCACCTTCAGGCCTGCCCCACGGCCAAGTACGCCGCGGGCAACATGGCCTTGACTAGGGTCTTGAAAGCGCACACCCAGATCGAATCGCCCTACAACACGTATATTCACCCTGGGTTGCCCCCGGGGCCCATTATCTATCCCAGCATGCAGGCCCTAGAGGCCGTGCTGCACTATGCGCACCACGATTACCTCTATTTTTGTGCCAAGGCGGACTTCAGCGGCTACCACCACTTTTCGCGCACGGGGCTAGAGCATATGCGCTACGCTGAGGA
The DNA here is from genome assembly GCA_947252645.1 of uncultured Bacteroidia bacterium. GTDB lineage: Bacteria > Bacteroidota > Bacteroidia > Bacteroidales > CAJPTX01 > Bacteroides_D. The sequence goes on along the minus strand of CAMXWF010000006.1, from coordinate 120,389 downwards.
GTACCACCGGGCGCTCACTCGGCAGGGGCATCGAGAGGGGGGTATCTAGCGGGTGTTGGTGGCTATGCGCTCGAGGTATTTCTGGGTGGCCGTCTGGATGTTGGCCGCCAGGGCGATGCCATCGGAGACGGCCACGCCGAAGCAGCGCGCGGCGAGCAGCGCGCGCACGTCGATGTTTTCCACGTTGCCGTAGGCGTAGATGGGGATGGTGAGCCTGAGGGCCTGCGCGCGTTGGCAGATGGCTGCTATGCCCTCTAGGCCGATGGGCGCGCTGTGCATGCCGGCGGCGGGTGACGGCGCGAAGGGCCCCGCAAGGATGTAGTCGATGGGGGCCTGGGTGAGCTGGTCGAGCTCTTGGGGGCTGTGGATGGTGAGGCCTACCACGGCCTGGGCCCCAAGGCGTTCTCGTACCTGGGTGGGCGACTGGTAGTGCCCAGCGATGTGGAAGCCTTGGGCCTTGCAGCTTTCCACCAGCTCGAGGTGTTCTTTCACCAGCACGCAGGCCTGTACCTCTTGGGCGGCTTGCACCATGCCCTGGAGCTCTTTGGTGAGCTGGCTTGATGGCTTGCGCCCCCCGCAGTATATGGCCCGACGCCCTCCAGCCAAGAGGTATTGGTAGAGCTGCGCCTGCGCGCTGTAGGCACTCCCGGGGTTGGTGAGGAATATTAGCCGCTCGGCGGGCGCTTGGCGCGCCGCGGATTGGGCATGCTGGCTCTTCTGCATAGTCACTTGCGCTTTCGGGGCAAAGGTACTAATTCTACAGGCCTTTCGGCAGTGCCGGCGTGGCCAGCGCACGGGGCGCGGGGCTTCCTGCCCTGCGGTGGGCGGCGGTGTGGGCGGGTGGCGCGTGGGCGCCTTAGGAGCAGGGTGCCCGTGGCGCCGTCGGGCGCGCTGGGGTGGTAGCCGATAGATAAGAAATGGCTACATTTGCTGCGTAATAAAACACCAAACCATGTACAAGCAGTTCCAGGAGCATCTTCGGCAGGAGCTGGCCTCTATCCGTGGGGCTGGGCTCTACAAGCAGGAGCGCATCATCGTGTCCCCGCAGCAGGCCGACATCACCGTGGCGCCCAAGCAGCCCGTGCTGAATTTCTGTGCTAACAACTATTTGGGGCTTTCGGACGACCCCTCGGTGAAGCAGGCGGCCAAGGCCATGATGGATGCGCGGGGCTACGGCATGTCGTCGGTGCGCTTCATCTGCGGCACTCAGGACATCCACCGGGAGCTGGAGCAGCGCATTGCCAAGTTCTTTGGGCTGGACGATGCCATACTCTATATTTCCTGCTTCGATGCCAATGGTGGGCTGTTTGAGCCGTTGTTCACGGAGGAGGATGCCATTATATCCGATGCGCTCAACCACGCCTCGATCATCGATGGGGTGCGCTTGTGCAAGGCGCAGCGGCTGCGCTATGCCAATGGCGACATGGCCGATCTGGAGCGTTGCTTGAAGGAGGCGCAGGGCAAGCGTTTCCGCATTGTGGCCACGGATGGGGTTTTTTCCATGGACGGCAATGTGGCCCCAGTGGATAAGATCGTGGCCTTGGCCAAGCAGTACGATGCCCTGGTGATGGTGGATGAGAGCCATTCTGCGGGCGTGGTGGGGGCCACGGGGCGCGGGGTGACGGAGCTCTACAACCTGCGTGGGCAGGTGGACATCATCACGGGTACGCTCGGCAAGTCGTTTGGTGGAGGGTGCGGTGGCTTCACGGTGGCCCACCAGGAGATCGTTGACATGCTGCGCCAGCGCTCGCGCCCCTACCTGTTCTCCAACTCGGTGCCGCCTGCCGTGGTGGGGGCCAGTTTGGCCGTGTTTGAGCGGCTGGAGAAGGACGATGCGCTGCATGGCAAGCTGGTGGAGAATACCAAGTACTTTGGGGACAAGATGCGGGCAGCGGGCTTCGACATCAAGCCCTCGCAGAGTGCCATTCTGGCGGTCATGCTCTACGATGCCAAGCTTTCGCAGGATATGGCGGCGGCCCTGCTGGAGGAGGGGATCTACGTTACGGGCTTCTACTACCCGGTGGTGCCCAAGGGGCAGGCGCGTATCCGAGTGCAGGTGTCGGCAGGGCATAGCCGGGCGCAGCTTGATCGTTGCGCCGAGGCCTTCATCAAGGTGGGCAAGAAGTTCAAAGTTATCAAGTAGCCTTTAGCCAGAGTAACTGTTACTACCACGATTTAGCATTGAACGATACGATGCGGGGAAAAGCTCAAGACGGCGCCTCGCATCGTTTTTTGTATCCGTTGATTGACGCTTAGGAGGAGCTATAAAACTGATCTGCTATGCTCGAGGTACTGCTTGAGGTGTTGACGCTGGTAGGCTCGCTGGGGGTTTTTCTCTACGGGATGAAGCTCATGAGCGAGTCGCTCCAGAAGGTGGCAGGCGACAAGATGCGGGATTTGCTGGCCGCGATGACGAGCAATCGGTTCAAGCGCATTTTGACGGGTTTGGCCGTCACGGCGGTGATCCAGTCGTCCTCGGCCACCACGGTCATGGTGGTGAGCTTCGTCAACGCGGGCTTGCTCACCCTGGTCCAGGCGGTGGGGGTGATTATGGGGGCCAACATCGGCACGACGGCCACGGCGTGGATTATCGCCCTGTTTGGCTTCAAGATGGATATAGCCCTCATCACCTTGCCCATGATCGGCGTAGTGGTACCGTTGCTCTTCAGCAAGCGCCCCAAGCGCCGTTCGCGCGGCGAGCTCATCTTGGGCTTCTCGCTCATCTTCCTGGGCCTGGCGTACCTCAAGGCCAATATGCCCGATTTGCAGGAGTATCCCCAGATACTCGAGGCGCTTCGGGGCTTCACCTCCTATGGTTTTTTCTCGGTGCTTATTTTCTTGGGTGTGGGTACGCTGATGACCTTCATAGTGCAGTCTTCATCGGCCACGGTGGCCCTGACGCTCATCATGTGTTCGAACGGCTGGATCGACTTTCCCATGGCGGCGGCCATGATTTTGGGGGAGAACATCGGCACGACGATAACGGCCATTCTGGCGGCCTCGGTGGGCAATGTGGCTGCCAAGCGGGCTGCGCTGTTCCATATGCTGTTCAATGTTTTTGGCGTTTGCTGGGTACTCATACTTTTCAGGCCGTTCCTGGCGGGGGTGTCCTGGCTGGTGGGGGTGGCTGGCTTCGATCTGCAGGCCGACCCTGTGGGGGCCACGCCCTTTGCGCTCTCGCTGTTCCATACGTGTTTCAACGTGTCAAACACGCTGGTGCAGGTGTGGTTTACGCCCCAGATGGTGAAGCTTGTGACGCGGTTGCTGCCCGTGCGGGAGAAGGGCGATGAGGATGAGCGTCTGCGCTCCATAGGCATTGGCCTACTGCAGACTGGCGAGCTCTCCCTGCTGCAGGCCAAGAAGGAGGTCTTGGTCTATGCCCGGCGCACCTACCGCATGTTCAACTTCGTCAGGAGCATGATGGATGCCCAGAACGAGAAGGAGCTTCACCGCATCTATGCGCGGGTGGAGAAGTATGAGGAGATCAGCGATAGGGTGGAGGTGGAGATATCCACGTATTTGGGTAATATCCACTCGTCGGAGTTGAGCGAGGAGGGTAGCGCGACGATGCGGGGCCTACTCAAGGAGATAGATGATATAGAGAACGTGGCCGATTACTGCCACAACATCGCCCGGCTGTTTATGAATAAGCACCGCGATGGGGTGTGGTTCAACGAGTACATCGTGAGCCGTATACAGCAGATGTTTACCTACGTAGACGATGCCTTTGCGGCTATGCTGCGCAATCTGGGGGGCGCTGATGAGCGGGTGGATCTGGCGGAGGCCTATGCCTGTGAGGATGCCATCAACCGGTATCGCAACGACATGAAGTCTGCGCATGTCGACAACATGGAGCAGGGGCGCTACAGTTGCCAGGCTGGGTTGTTTTACCTGGATATTCTCTCGCAGTGTGAGCGGGTGGGGGATAGCCTAATCAATATCTCGGAGGACATCGTGGAGATCCACAATCCGCAGCTGAAGGTGCAGGAGATCCGCTACGTGCAACCAGCCGATGCGCCAGAGGCCTAGTTTGCAGGGAGTGCCCTCGGCGCGGCAGGCGTGGGAGGACTTACGGCGGTGGCGGGTCAATCTACTCCTCCCGGCTGCCCACGTGTGGCTGATTTGGCTGGTGTGTGTGGCTGGTGGGCGTTTTTCTGGGCGATAAATTCTATTGGCTGGGTGTCTACCCGCGGACGTTTCGAGGGCTGCTGGGCATTTTGTTCATGCCGTTGCTCCATCCGAATGTGGAGCATGCCCTGACCAACAGCTTGTCCTTGCTGGTGCTAGGCACGTTGCTTTTCCTCTTCTATCCGCGTAGGGGGTATAGGGTGTACTTGCTGGGCTGGCTCTTGACGGGGTTGGGGGTGTGGTGCTTCGCGCAGCCGGGCTACCATGTGGGGGCCGGAGGCTTGGTGTATGCGCTGGAGTTCCACATGTTTTTCTCGGGGTTGCTGCATCGCGATGGGGTGCTGGCGGCCATATCGCTGCTGGTGGCCATATCGCTGCTGGTGGCCATATCGCTGCTGGTGGCCAAATCGCTGCTGGTGGTGTTTCTCTACGGTAGCTTGGTCTGGGACATGCTGATTTCGTGGGAGGGCCATCTCTGTGGGGCGGTGGTGGGTGTGCTGCTCTCCTCGATCGATCGCCTGGGCGAGTCCGAGCCGCCGCACGCCTACGGGCATGGTTAGGAGGGGATGTTTGCCTTTCGGGCGCAGGACCATACGGGGCCTTCCTCTTGGCGCATCCGATTCTACATTGGGGTGCTGGGCTGCGCTTGACTTCCTTTGGTGCCCTCCCGCGGCGTAGGGGCCACTGGGGGCGGCGTAGCGGAGAGGTAACTATTCTCTAACTTTGTGGGGTTTGAAGGAGGCATTGGAGGCCGAGGGGGCGTGTGGGAGGTGAGCTATGCTGTTTTATACGTTGGGGTTGTGCGTCTACAATTGCTTGGTCTATTTGGCGACGCTGTGGCATCCGAAGGCGCGGGCGCTGCTGTGCGGGAGAAGGGTGATGAGGATGAGCGTCTGCACTCCATAGGCATTGGTCTACTGCAGACTGGCGAGCTCTCCCTGCTGCAGGCCAAGAAGGAGGTCTTGGTCTATGCCCGGCGCACCTACCGCATGTTCAACTTCGTCAGGAGCATGATGGATGCCCAGAACGAGAAGGAGCTTCACCGCATCTATGCGCGGGTGGAGAAGTATGAGGAGATCAGCGATAGGGTGGAGGTGGATATTCTCTCGCAGTGTGAGCGGGTGGGGGATAGCCTGGTCAACATCTCGGAGGACATCGTGGAGATCCACAATCCGCAGCTGAAGGTGCAGGAGATCCGCTACGTGCAACCAGCCGATGCGCCAGAGGCCTAGTTTGCAGGGAGTGCCCTCGGCGCGGCAGGCGTGGGAGGACTTACGGCGGTGGCGGGTCAATCTACTCCTCCCGGCTGCCCACGTGTGGCTGATTTGGCTGGTGTGTGTGGCTGGTGGGCGTTTTTCTGGGCGATAAATTCTATTGGCTGGGTGTCTACCCGCGGACGTTTCGAGGGCTGCTGGGCATTTTGTTCATGCCGTTGCTCCATCCGAATGTGGAGCATGCCCTGACCAACAGCTTGTCCTTGCTGGTGCTAGGCACGTTGCTTTTCCTCTTCTATCCGCGTAGGGGGTATAGGGTGTACTTGCTGGGCTGGCTCTTGACGGGGCTGGGGGTGTGGTGCTTTGCGCGGCCGAGCTACCATGTGGGGGCCAGTGGCTTGGTGTATGCGCTGGCGTTTTACATGTTTTTCTCGGGGTTGCTGCATCGCGATAGGGTGCTGGTGGCCATATCGCTGCTGGTGGTGTTTCTCTACGGTAGCTTGCTTTGGGGCATGCTGGCAGTGGATCCGGCTATTTCGTGGGAGGGCCATCTCTGTGGGGCGGTGGTGGGTGTGCTGCTCTCTTTGATCGATCGCCTGGGCGAGTCTGAGCTGCCGCACGCCTACGGGCATGGCCAGGAGGGGATGTTTGACTTTCGGGCGCAGGACCATACGGGGCCTCCCTCTTGGCGCATCCGATTCTACGTTTGGGCGCTGGGCTGCGCTTGAATTCCTTTGGTGCCCTCCCGCGGCGTAGGGGTCAGTGGGGTCGGCGTAGCGGAGAGGTAACTATTCTCTAACTTTGTGGGGTTTGGAGGAGGCATTGGGGGCCGAGGGGTCGTGTGGGAGGTGAGCTATGCTGTTTTATACGTTGGGGTTGTACGTCTACAATTGCTTGGTCTATTTGGCGACGCTGTGGCATCCGAAGGCGCGGGCGCTGCTGTGCGGGCGGAGGGGTTGGCGGGATCGTATGCGTCGGGCGTTTTCGGCCGGGCAGGGGTCGGTGGTGTGGTTTCACTGCGCCTCCTTGGGGGAGTATGAGCAGGGGAGGTCGGTCATGGAGGCGTTTATGGCTGCGCACCCCGATTGGCGCCTCCTGGTGACCTTTTACTCCCCGTCGGGCTACAATGTGCGTCGCGATGATCCCCTGGCCACCTACGTGGGCTACCTTCCCTTGGATACGAAGCGGAATGTTCGGGACTTTCTGTCCATAGCGCGCCCGGAGATAGTTTGCTTTGTGAAGTATGAGTTCTGGCCGCATTTTCTCATGGAGCTGGCCCGGCGTCAGGTGCCAACGTTTCTCATATCGGCCTATTTTCGTCGGCAGCAGTCGTTTTTTCAGTGGTATGGGGGCTTCTACAAGCGGGTGTTGCACTATTTTTCGCTGCTTTTTGTGCAGGATGAGGAGTCGCGGCAGCTGCTGCTCGATTTTGGTGTAAGTCGATGCTTTGTGTCGGGAGATTGTCGTTTTGACAGAGTGCTAGCGGCCCGGGAGAAGAACCAGCCCTACCCGTTGGTGTCGTCCTTGGCCCAAGGGCATAAGGTGGTTGTTTTTGGTAGTACGTGGCCATCTGACGAGCAGGGGCTATTGCCGCTGCTCAACGATCTTCCCTCGGGCTGGCGGGCCGTGGTGGTGCCCCATGAGCTTGGTCAGGCTAGGCTTGCGGCGCTTCGCCGCGGGCTCACCTGCTCGGCTGTGATGGCTAGTGAGGTGCGCTCGCCCGCGGAGCTCCAGGATGTGGATGTGCTCATAGTGGATAGCGTTGGGCAACTTTTTTCCATCTATGCCTACGCGAGCTTGGCCTACGTGGGTGGTGGCTTTGGTGCGGGTATTCACAATACGTTGGAGCCGGCGGTGTATGGGCTGCCTGTGGTGTTTGGCCCGCGGTATCGCGATTACCATGAGGCGCTGGGTCTATTGGCTTGCGGGGGAGGGCAGGCTGTTCTCAAGCCCGCGGAGCTGGCGCCTGCGCTTAGGACCCTGATGGACGATGCGGAGCGCCAGGAACGTATGGCTGCAGCGGCCCGGGAGTTCGTGCAGTCGAACAAGGGTGCAACCGAGCGGACGCTTCGGAATATTGAGCCCTATATGCACCTTTCACGCTAGCGGGTTACTGTGCGTTTTGCCGATATTATAGGTCAGGAGGAGGTCAAGGCGTTTTTCGTGCGCCAGCACGCGGAGCAGCGCTTGCCGCATGCGCAGCTCTTGGTGGGGCATCCGGGCGGTGGGGCATTCCTGCTGGCGCTGGCCTACGCGCAGTATTTGGGTTGCGAGCAGCGCCGTGATGGGGACTCCTGCGGGGAGTGCCCGTGTTGCCGAGCCATGCAGGCGTTTACGCATCCCGACCTCCATCTCTGCCTCCCGGAGGCTGGGGTGCGGTCGGGGGTGGATCCCATGGACGTTTACGTTGAGCAGCTCCAGGTACTCAGGTCGCTCATGGTGGAGAATCCCTACTTCACGGAGCAGGAGTGGTATTCGGCCTTGGGGGCTACGGGCAAGCAGGGAATAATTTCTGCGGCTACCAGCGGGCGCATCATCGAGACGCTTTTTTACAAGAGCCGTATGCTCCCCTTCAAATTCATGGTTCTCTGGCTTCCCGAGCGCATGCACGTGGTGGCGGCCAATAAGCTGCTCAAAGTGCTGGAGGAGCCCTCACGCGGCACGGTGTTTTTGCTAGTGACGGAGCACGAGGAGCTTATTTTGCCTACGGTCTATTCGCGCCTGCAGCGCGTGACGGTGCCGCCCATTGCGCTGCCCGCCATGCGGGAGGCGCTGGTGGGGCGCTTGGGTTGTGAGGAGCAGCAGGCTGACCAGGTGGCGCATTGGGCGGGGGGCGATTTTTCCAGGGCTCAAGCGTTGGTCAATCAGTCGTTTTCGCCTGAGGTGTTGTCGGCGTTTCAGGAGCTGATGCGAGCGGCCTATAGTACCGATGTGGAGCGCCTGCTGGGGTGGGTGGATGAGGCGGCAGCCTTAGACCGCGAGCAGCTCAAGGCTACTGTACGCTATTACGCGCAGCTGCTGCGGGCTGCATTTATGATGAATATTGGTCTGCCTGAGCTGGGCTATTGCCGGCCCGAAGAGGCGCAGTTTCTCAACAACTTCTGCCCCTACACCAACGGGCGCAACGTGGGGCGTCTGCTCTACGAGTGCTCGAATCTGCTGGAGCACCTCTATCGCAACGGGCATCAGAAGATCTTGCTGACCGACTTTGCCTTCCGCCTGAGCCGTTTGCTGGGGCCAGGCCTGCGGTAGCCTGGGGGCATCGAGGAGCTTGGTGCAGGAGTTTTGGGCTGGGGCTAGCTGTTGCCGTGCCTGATTTCTTTGATGAGCTTTCGGAAGCAGGATTTGTCGTCAGCGGAGGAGCGGTTGCTTTCTACGGCCTTTTGTAGCGCGGTGAGGCGCAGTGGGGTAGGGGTTGCTGGGCTTAGTAGGCAGGGCCATGCGTGGCGAGGCTGCGCGATGAGGGCTTCGGCCAGGTACCAGGCGGCCCCCGTGCGTACGTAGCGGTGCGAGGTGGGGAGCGCAGTCACCCACTGCAGGTGCTCGGTTTGGAAAAGGGGGCCTAGGAAGTAGCGCATTAGGCAGAGGCAGGCGAAGCGTTGGGTGTAGGGCTGCGCGCTTGGGGCTAGCCAGTGGGGGAGTATGCCCTGGAGGATTTCGGGGTGTTGGCGGAAGGCTTGTGGGGAGGTGGTGTCGCAGACCATCCAGTTGCTCACGTGGGGGAGAAATCGCTGTATTTCTGTGAGCGTGGCCTGGCCGTCTGGGAGGCCGTTGATGAGGAGTCCGTGGAGCAGGTTTTCTTCCAGGCTGGGGTGTGGTAGGGCATCGAGAAAGCACTGCCGCTGCTGGGCTTGGGCAAGGCGGCGAGCTAGGGCGCGCAGTTGGGGGATTTTCACGCCGTGGATCTTGAGGTCCTCTTGCCCGGGGAGGACTTTGTGGAGGAAACGGGCGTAGGAAGGGTTGGCCATGCGGGCGATTTCGTAGGCCACGCGCTGGGTAGTTGCCAGTGGGCAGTTGTCAGTATTTAGTATCATGTTGTTAGACGTAAGTAGCTAGAATTAGAATTAAGATGTATACTGCTAACTGTATACTGTCCACTGTATACTGCCTACAGGTAGCTGCCGTTAGGCAGGCTGAAGCCAGTTAACAGCTACCAGCTACCAGTATGAAACCCACTAGCAACTGCCTGCCGTCTACTGCCCACTGGCAATTTACGCAATTGCCGCTCGTTCTGCAAACCTTGCAACGCCCTCCAGCTGTTTTGGCGGCAGTGCTGTCAAAACAGTGGGCAGTTGTCTGTTTTCAGTGGGCAGTTGTCTGTTTTCAGTGGGCAGTTGTCTGTTTTCAGTGGGCAGTTGTCAGTATTTATTATCATGTTGTTAGCCGTAAGTAGCTAGGATTAGAATTAGGCAGTATACTGCTAACTGTATAATTTCCACTGTATAATTCCTACAGGTAGCTGCCGTTAGGCTATTGTCTAGCTTGCAAGAGTTGCGAAGTTTGCTTTGATTTGCAGTGCGGTGGCAGCGTTTATATACACTTTGTGGGATGCTATCTTGGGGGCGGTGTGCGATTCTAATTGTCGTGATAGGCCAGCTATGGGCGAGTGGGGGGTATGGGCAGACGTTGCGCGGTCTAGTGTACGATGTGATGACGCGCCGCGGGCTTTCGTTGGCAAGCGTGGAGGTGCGATTGGGAGATTCGCTGCGTAAGGCGTATAGCGATACGACAGGCGGATTTGAGCTGGAGGGGTTGCCCATGGGTCGCGCCGAGGTACGCGTGACTTGCCTGGATTATGTGCCCTGGGAGGCGAGCTCGGTGGTGCTGCTTGCGGGGCGCGATGCGTATCTCATGGTGGGGCTGTATGCTGAGGAGGTGTCGATAGCCGAGGTGTCGGTGTTGGCCCGTGGGGGCGTGGGGGGGCGCGTGAGCGCGCGGGCTCTGAGCAGTGAAGAGGTTAACCGCTATGCAGGGTCGTGGGGCGATGCGGCGCGGATGGTGACCAATACGGCTGGTGTGGTAAGCGTAGGCGATATGCGCAATGATATCGTGGTACGGGGCAATAGTCCGTTGGGCGTGCAGTGGCAGGTGGATGGTTTTGAGCTGAGCAACCCGAACCATTACGGCTCGCTGGGCGGCACGGGCGGGGTGGTGTCGATGCTCAACAGCACTTTTTTAGCCACTTCCACGTTTTTCACCGGGGCATTTCCTGCCGAGTATGGCAATGTGACCTCGGGGCTATTCGATATGCAGTTGCATCGGGGCAATGCAGCGCACCATGAGTTCACTGCGGGCATGGGTTTTAATGGCGTAGAGGCGAGCGCGCAGGGGCCATTGGGAAGGCGAGGGGTAGCCACGTATATTGCCAGTGCTCGCTACTCTATCCTCGAGTTGATGAAGGCCATCGGGGTAGTGCGCAATATGCATGGAGTGCCGCGCTACCACGACGTCATGGCCAAGATTACCCTACCCTACAAGCGAGCCACGTTCGAGTGGCTTGCCCTTTGGGGGCGCAGTAGGATAGAAACTGCGCAGGAGCAACAAGGAGAAGCGGACTACCAGGCGGGGACCCAGGTTTTTAATCAGTGGGTAGACAACCGCAACAGGCAGTTTTTTACTGGTATTTGCAGTACGTATGCGATGGCCGAGGGCGTACGCATTGAGGGTAGGCTCTCCTACCAGCTTTTTGCGCGCAATGTGGAGGTTACAATGGTTGGGTATCCTAGAGATACAGGATTCTTGGTATACCGAGGCTACGAGCGGGAGGATCGGTACGATGGCCGCGCAGAGCTGAGTTGGCTACCCACGAGTCGTAGCACGCTGCGTTGCGGGATTGGCGGGACGCTCTACGGCACTGCGTTGGGGAAAGGGGAGCATAGCAGGATTCGAATGCCAGCCGAGGCCATGTATTCGGGGGTGGTGCGCGCATTTGCGCAGTGGCATTATCATTTTGCGCAGTCCTTGGCGCTGCGGTTGGGTGTATACGGGCAGTGCTACGCGCTCAATGGGGACTACGCAGTGGAGCCACGGGCGATGTTGCGTTGGGCCGCGCAGGGGAGTTCTATAGGGATAGCCGCTGGGATGCATTCGCAGCTTTTGCCGAGGCAGCTGTATTTCTATCGAGAAGGCCTCGACATGCCGAATAGGGAGTTAGGCGCGGCGCGCAGTTGGCAGGCGGTGCTTTCAGCGGGGCAGCGCCTTGTGGAGTCGGTGGTGGCCAAGGTAGAGATATACTACATAGGCCATTACCGCGTGCCGGTGCCCGTGAGCGTGCCGCAGGAGTCGTTTTTGAACATGGGCGATTCCTACTACGATGATTGGGGGCGGCGCTTTGTCAATGGCGGGCGTGGTAGGAACTACGGCGTGGAGCTAACCCTCGAGCGGCCGTTTCGGAAGGGGTATTACTTTACATTTACTGGCACGTGGTATCGTGCCGACTACAGTGGGCATGATGGGGCGTGGCGGCCGGGGAAATATGCTGGCGATTTTGGGGTAACGGCAGTAGGAGGGTACGAATGGCGCCTGCTGCGGAGCCTGCTGCTAGGCGTGAATGCGCGTTGCGTGTGCCTTGGGGGAAAGCGTTACACCCCATCGTACAAGCATTCGACCGGACGGCTCGATATTTCGTATGAACGCGCATACGAGGGGCGCACGCCATTCTACTTTCGCTTGGATTTGAACGTAACGATGAAGCAGAACTTTTCGTGGGGGGCCTTGGAGTCGTACGTCGAGGTGACGAACGTAACGAACCGTAGGAACGTGCGCGAGGTATTCTACGATGAGGCGTTCGGCAAGCCTCGCGCGGTGTACGAGAATGCCATAATGCCCATGGGCGGGGTACGCTTCTATTTCTAGAATAGGATGCCGTGCAGCTAGGTGCCGGTGGGCTGGTGGCGGCTTGGTAGCAGCGCAGGGTCTGGGATATTCTTGGTAGCTTAGCCTAAGGATGCAGCTACTCTGGGATTCTAGCGGTTAATGGCTACATTTGTAGAGATGAAGTCGTTAGCCGATTCGCTGGCATCTGCGGGGCGTGCGATGCCGCAGGTGGCCTTAGCCTTGATGCGTGATTTCCGTTTGCGCACGGTGTACGATGCGCTGTGGTTTTTGCCGTTGCGCTACGAGGATAGGTCGCAGTTTCTCATGGTCCACCAGCTCAATGGGCAGATGGCGTCGGCGCAGGTGGCGGGGCAGCTGGTGAGCATTCAGAAAGTCCAGGGCGGGGGTCGTGCGCGCTTGGAGGGTTTGCTGCGCGATGCGCAGGGGCAGGAGCTTAGGCTGGTGTGGTTTCAGAGCGTCAAGTGGATCTATCGACGTCTGCGGGTGGGTGGCGACTATGTGGCCTACGGCAAGGTGAGCGAATACAAAGGATCCTACTCGCTCACGCAGCCCCGTATGGATTACCGCGCCCCCTCGGCGCCGCTTGAGGGTCATATAGAGCCGGTCTATTCCTCCACGCAGCAGATGCGCCAGGAGAAGGTGGGGTCGGCGAGCGTGGCGAGCTTCATGGAGGGCCTATTGTCGGACTACGCGCCGCTGCTGGAGGAGTATTTGCCGTTGGAGATCCAGAGTGCCTACGCGTTGCCGCCCCGAGGTTGGGCTTTTCAGCACATCCATAGTCCTCGGCGCATGGAGGAGGTGTTGGCAGCGCGCTATCGGCTTAAGTTCGATGAGCTGTTTGTGCTCCAGGCGGATATGCTGAGCCAGGCGGAGGGACGGCGGCATGAGCATCAGGGGATAGTGTTTAGTAGGGTAGGGGAGTGCTTCAATCGGCTCTACAAGGAGCAGTTGCCGTTTGACCTGACAGGGGCGCAGAAGCGGGTGTTGCGGGCGATGCGTGCGGATATGGGGAGTGGCCGTCAGATGAACCGTTTGCTTCAGGGCGACGTGGGGAGCGGGAAGACCCTCGTGGCGCTTTTCTGCATGCTGCTGGCGGTGGACAATGGCTACCAGGCGTGCCTGATGGCGCCCACGGAGATACTGGCGGAGCAGCATATGGCCACGCTGCGGCACTACTTGGATGGGTTGCCGGTGCGGATAGGTCTGCTTACGGGGAGTACGCCGTTGCGCGTGCGCCGGGAACTGCTGGTCGGCGTGGAGACTGGGGCAGTGCAGCTGCTAGTGGGCACGCATGCGTTGCTAGAGGATGCGGTTCGCTTCCACGAGCTGGGGCTGGTGGTGGTGGATGAGCAGCACCGCTTTGGCGTGGAGCAGCGCGCCAAGCTATGGGTGAAGAATGGGTCGGTGTACCCGCATGTGCTGATCATGACGGCCACGCCGATTCCGCGCACGCTGGCCTTGACGGTGTATGGCGATTTGGAGGTGAGCGTGATCGATGAGCTGCCCCCAGGTCGTCGGCCGGTGCAGACGTTGCTGACCTATGAGGATAGGCGGGGCGAGGTCTATAGGCTCATGCAGGGCCAGCTGGCGTGCGGGCGCCAGGTCTACGTGGTGTATCCGCTCATAGAGGAGTCGGAGGAGCTCGACTTGCGCTCCCTGGAGGAGGGCTTTGCGCAGATAAAGGACTATTTTTCGGGCCAGGGCTACCGGGTGGGCATGCTGCATGGGCGGATGCGCGCGGAGGAGAAGCAGGCGGCGATGTTGGCTTTTTCTTCCAAGCGGACGCAAATCTTGGTGGCTACGACCGTGATAGAGGTTGGGGTGGATGTGCCGAATGCCACGGTGATGGTGATAGAGAGCGCGCAGCGGTTTGGTCTTTCGCAGCTCCACCAGCTTCGTGGGCGCGTGGGTCGCGGCGGGGCGCAGAGCTACTGCGTGCTGGTGGCGAGTAGGAAGATGAAGCCGGCCACGCGGGCGCGTTTGTCCGCTATGGTTGCGACCAACGATGGTTTTCGGATAGCGGAGGCCGATTTGCGGCTTAGGGGTTCTGGTCAGCTGGAGGGGGTGGCGCAGAGTGGGCACGATCTGGGCTTGCGGGTGGCCAGTGTGCTGGAGGATGCGGAGCTGTTGGTGGCGGTGCGGCAGACCGTCAAGGAGTTGCTGGCGGCCGATCCCCTGCTGGAGCGGCCAGCGCACGCAAAGCTCAAGGCGGCCATAGCATTCCGCAGGGCCACGCGGGATCCTTTGATACAGGTAGGATAGGTGGAGGGGCACTGTGGCCCCCAGGAGAAAGCATATAGCCATGGCAGAGCCGATTATTAGGAGTTTGCTGGATACCGATCTGTATAAGTTCACGTGTGGGTATGCGTATTTTTCGCTTTTCCCGCGGGCCAATGGTGAGTTTCATTTTCAGGATAGGGATGGCATCAAGTTTCCCGAGGGGTTTGATGTGCTGCTACGGGAGCAGTTGCTGATGATGGAATCGCTGGCCTTGACGCGGGAGGAGGAGCTCTTTTTGCGCGAAGAGTTGCCGTACCTGCCGCCCACGTACATTGATTTTTTGCGGGGCTATCGGTTTGATTCGCGGGAGGTGGAGGTTTCGCTGCACGATGGGTCGCTGGGGATAGTGGCCCGTGGCCCGTTGTATCGGGTTACGCTGTGGGAGATTCCCATTTTGGCCACGGTGTCGGAGCTCTATTTTCGTCTTACGGGGCAGCGTGTCGATGCGGAGTACCTAGCGAGCGCTGCGCGGGAGAAGGCGCAGATCATGGAGGACCATGGGCTGCGGGTGTCAATTTTTGGGGCTCGGCGTCGGTTTAGCTGGGCCGTGGAGGCCGAGGTGACGCGCATACTCAAGGAGAACTGTCCGCATAGTCTTTTTGGGACGAGTAATCTTTACTTTGCCCTGCGGGAACACCTCAAGCCTGCGGGGACGCATCCCCATGAGTGGGTGCAGTTCCACGGGGCGGTCTACGGCTATAAGATGGCCAATTACATGTCGATGGAGGACTGGATTCGGGTTTACGATGGCGACCTTGGGACGGTGTTGGCCGACACGTATACCACGGATGTGTTTTTGAAGAACCTGAGTAAGAAGCATGCCGCGCTGTTCACTTCAGTGCGCCAGGATAGCGGGGATCCTTTTTCGTTTGCGGATAAGGTGATTGCGCGCTACCAGGAGCTGCGGATCGACCCCATGCTCAAGTACATAGTTTTTTCCGATGCGCTGACGATTCCGAAGGCGGTGAAGATCCAGGACTACTGCCGTGGGCGCATCGGGAGCACATTTGGGATAGGCACCAACCTGACCAACGATGTGGCCCCCGGGGTCAGGCCGCTGAACATCGTCATGAAGCTCTACCGCTGCCAGCTGACCTCCTCGCAGCCGTGGTACAATTGCGTCAAGCTCTCGGATGTACCGGGCAAGCACATAGGCTGCCCCGAGGAGATCCAGCTGGCGCTATCCACGCTGAATATTGTCAGCTGAGCAGGGCGCGGGGTGGGGCAGGTTGGTTGAATTAGTTGTAACTTGCCGCGGTTAGCGTATCAAAGCAGGAGAACATGTTTGCGAGCAAAGTCTATATAGAGCGCCGACAGGCACTGCGTAGCCGGATGAAGGGTGGGCTTGTGCTGATGCTAGGCAATGGTTACTCCCCCATCAACTATGAGGGGAATCCGTACCGTTTCCGTCAGGATAGCTCCTTCCTCTACTATTTTGGACTCGATGCGGCCAACTTGGTGGGTTTGCTGGATTTGGACGGAGGCAAGGACTACCTTTTTGGCGATGAGTATACCATGGATGATATCATCTGGATGGGGGACCAGGCATCGCTGGTGTCCCGGGCTGAGCAGGTGGGCATACAATGCGTGCGCCCGCTGGCCGAGCTGAAGGATGAGCTAGATAGCGCGGTGCGCCATGGGCGCAAGGTGCACTACCTTCCGCCATACCGTGCCGAGCAGGTTCTCCAGCTGCATGAGCTGCTGGGGCTGACGCCCGAGGGGGTGCGCAACTACGTGTCGCATCAGCTGGTGGAGGCGGTTATAGCCCAGCGTTCGGTGAAGTCGGCCGAGGAGATTGCGGAGTTGGATGCCATCCATGAGGTGGGCTACAAGATGCATGTGGCGGCCATGCGCGGGGCGCAGCCTGGGGCCTCGGAGCAGGTCTTGACCGGCGAGCTGGAGGGCATAGCGGTAGGGTATGGATACATGACCTCCTTCAACACCATCCTTTCGCAGCACGGGGAGCGTTTGCACAACGAGGCTCACGATGGTATTTTGGAGAAGGGGCGCCTACTGCTGGTAGATTGCGGGGCGGAGTCGCAGCTGCACTACGCGAGCGACAATACGCGCGTTTCGCCCGTAGGGGGTGCGTTTAGCCAGCAGCAGCTGGCGGTGTACGAGACGGTGCTTCGGGGCGTGAATAAGGGGGTGGAGTTGGCGCGGCCTGGCGTGAAGTACGTGGATGTGCACATGGCTGTGTGCCGCGTGCTCACGGAGGGCTTACAGGCCATCGGGGTGATGAAGGGTAACGTAGATGAGTCGGTGGCCAACGGGGCCCATGCGCTCTTTTTGCCCCACGGCTTGGGCCATATGATGGGGCTTGATACGCACGACATGGAGTGCTACGGGGAGGACTACGTGGGCTACGACACGGAGGTGCAGCGTAGCGCGCAGTTTGGCACGGCCTCCCTGCGCTGTGGTAAGCGTCTGCAGGAGGGCTTTGTGGTGACCGTGGAGCCTGGTATCTACTTCATCCCCAAGCTCATAGAGAAGTGGCACAAGGAGAAGATCAATAACGCCTTCATCAATTTTCGGGAGCTGGAGAAGTACTACGAATTCGGGGGCATTCGCCTAGAGGACGATATTGTCATCACCGCCACGGGCTGCCGGATTCTAGGCGAGCACCGCATTCCGATAGAGCCTGAGGCGGTGTGCGAGGAGGTTCGCAAGGGTAGTGCTGGTCGGGCGTAGTGGTGTTTGCCTTTCCCGCAAGCTATCGGGGGAAGGCGGTGGGAGGTCCAGTAGCTCAATCGGATAGAGCGACAGCCTTCTAAGCTGTAGGTTTCGGGTTCGATCCCCGACTGGATCACGGGGAGTGTGGGTGTGTTGCTCTGCCTAGGGTTGGCGCAGAGGGGCAGATTCCCATTGCTAGATGGTTGCTGCACATGGATTTTTTTTGTCGGTCAGCGCGGATTAGGGGGCGGGCCATTTGCCGGTTGGTGTTCTTGGCCTTGATTTTTCCCACCCTGCAGGCCAGGGGGCTGGCGTTGTCGAACGAGCAGGACGATACGGATAGCCTTCTCTGCGCGAGGCAGATAGCACCTGTGATGGTGCGGGGTGACCGTTGGGAACAAGATGTGCGCTTGGCGCCGCATGCTATTACCACGGTGCTGCCGGTGCGCCGAGAGATGCCAGGTGCAGATTTGCGGAGTCTTTCAGGCCTAGTGCCCAATGTGTATTTGCAGCCTAGCGGTCTGCGCATTTCCAGCCCGATCTACGTGCGGGGAGTGGGGTCGGTGATGGGTGCTGCTCCCGTGGGGCTCTACGTGGATGGCGTGCCCTATTTTGACCGTGATGCCTTCCAGCTGCCCTTGGTGGATATATGGCGTGTGGAGATGCTGCGTGGCCCGCAGACTGCGCTCTATGGTCGCAACAGCATCATAGGCCAGATGAATGTTTACACGCCTGCGCCACGCCGTCGTCGGGCCCTGCGTGCAGAGGTTTCCTATGGGGCTTTTCGGACCCTCGGTGCCATGCTTGGTGGCGATCTCCCGGTGGGTTGCGTGGGCAATAGGGTGGTGCTGACGGCGTTGCGCTCTAGGGGCTACTACCGCAACCGCCACGATGGGCGCTGGAATACGCCCCGCAGTCTCTACTATGGGCGCTACCGGGGGCGCTGTCGCCTTTCAGACAGCGCGCGGCTGGAGTTTGGTCTGTCGGGCGGACTGACGGACGATGCGGGCTATGGCTACGCGCCGGTAGATTCTCTCATGGCGTGCCCGTACTGGGTGAACTACGATGCGCCGTGTGACTACGTGCGTTGGCATGCCAGAGGCCATGTGAGCTATCGCGGACAGTTTCCCGATTGGGGGCTGGAGGCGACTGCGAGTGTGGCCTACCGGGATGATAGGCAGCGGATGGATGCGGACTATACCAATCTCTCGGTGTTTTCGCATCGTAGGTTCATCGGGCAGTACACGGGGACGCTGGAGGTGTTGGCGCAGTCTCGGCCTCAGGCCCCTTTGCGTTGGCTGGCGGGGCTATTTCTTAGCTATCAGCACCATGGCATGCGACTCTATGCGCCCTTTGGCCCCGACAAGGCCTTGCTGCTCGGTGTGGCTGCTAGCATGGTTGACAGCATGCACTACCGCAGCAGTGTCCAGACGGCAGGAGGCTCGGTTTTTGGTCAGGTGAGCTGGATCGCACCGCGTACCCAGCTGCAGCTAACGGGCAGCGTGCGGCTGGAATATGAGTATAGCCATCTGGACTACGCGCAGGAGCTCTTCAGTCCGATTCTAGGGCATGGGCCTTGGGGTACGCAGCGTGCGCCTGCGCACTTTGTGGCGCTTTTGCCGCGCGTTTCCCTGCTTCGCCTGTGGGCAGGTAGGTGGACGACCTACATCACGGTGGCGCGGGGTTTTAAGCCTGGGGGCTTCAACGCGGTGGACAATCGCCCCATGGAGCATAATCCGCAGCTTGGATATGGTCGGGAGAGTCTTTGGAGCTATGAGCTAGGCGTGCGTCTGGTGGATTTGATGCGCATGCTGCGGGGGTCGCTGGCGGTGAATTTCATTGACTGGCGCGATCAGCAGATCTTCCTGATAGAGATGATGGGCCCGGCCATCCGCAATGCGGGGGATGTGCATAGCTATTCGGTGGAGGCGGATTGTAGCTGGCAACCGTTGAGCTGGCTTACAGTGGATGTGAGCGCGGGGTATACCAACGCACGCTATGTGCGCCACGCCCGGCCGGAGGTGGTGGGTAAGTACACGGTCATGGCGCCGGCCTTCACGGGGTCGCTGCGCGTGGGGGCGCAGCAGACGTTTGGCCCCCGCAGCAGTTGGCACCTATCGGGCAGCGTGGCCTACCAGGCCTATGGTCGGCAGTATTTCGATGAGCAGAACACGCTTATGCAGCCCTACCATGGGGAGCTGCAGGCGGAGCTGCGTGTGGCCTACCGTGGACTCTATCTGCGCGCCTGGGGGAACAATCTGCTCAACTCCAGGTACTTTGCCTATATGTTCACCAGCCCGGTGGGCAAGAAACGGCGGGGCTACCGCTATTTTGGCCAGCTGGGGGCCCCCTTGAGCTGGAACCTGGCGGTTGGTTTGGAGATCTAGGAACATAACGCTAAATTTGCGCGTGTAGCATTTTTCTTGCTTGAGGAGGGGCTAGTCGCATGGGCAATAGGTCAATTTTTCTGTGGACGCTGTTGGTGTTGTTGGGCGGAGCATTGTTGGGTGGTGTGTTCACTGGTTGCAAGCCGAAGGGCGATGATGAGGATCTCTTGGGCCGGTGGGCGTGTACGGGTGCCGAGGTGGTGGTCAAGAGTGAGGTCACGGAGGAGTATAGCGCCAATTTCCCGCTTTATTCGCCCGATCCGGCATCGGCGAAGAAGGGCCTTCCAGTGGAGGCCTGTAGGCAGCTGGTGGTGGTGATGGACATGGTTACAGGGTCCATGTTGGAGTCGACCTTGGGATCCATGGTCAAGTCTATGGAGTGCAAGCCGAAGGGTGAGCTCCAGCTCGTGCTGCA
This sequence comes from uncultured Bacteroidia bacterium, assembly GCA_947252645.1. GTDB lineage: Bacteria > Bacteroidota > Bacteroidia > Bacteroidales > CAJPTX01 > Bacteroides_D. Next base: position 100,455 of record CAMXWF010000006.1, on the reverse strand, counting down.
GGAAGGCCCGCAGGAGCTGAATCTAGGAGGTACGTATCTATTTGACCGCGAAGTGCGCCAGTTTAGCATCCTTAAGCTTGCGGAAGCTGCGGATAGCCAGGTGCGGGCAGTGTTTGCCGAGGTGTGCTTTGACTACGAGCAGCCTTCGAGCAATGCCCTTCTGCTCTCCTATCCCTCCACGAAGCTGCGGGTGTTGGCGGTTAAGGCAGGGGCAGCTCCCCAAGTGAGGGGTAACATCTTGGCGGGTCTCAAAAAGTTTAAGCTGGTGCCCCCGGCGGCCGAGCTAGAGGACGAGGCCACCAGGAAGTACCTTGACGACCTCATGGCGTATTATGTCAGCCACATCAAGGACTTCCGTGTGGTTTATGCTATGCAGAAGTAGCTTGGTGGGGATGTTGATAATTTTGGTAGCAGCTATGGGAGCGCAGGGGCAGTCTGTAAGCACAGAGTGCGCGAGCTTTGGGATGGGGTGTTTTTGGTGTGCAGAGGCGATATTCAGTCGTCTTAGGGGAGTGGAGAAGGTGGAGGTGGGCTTTGCGGGTGGTGCCAAGGCGAACCCGAGCTATCGCGAGGTTTGTTCGGGTGATACAGGCCACGCCGAGGTGGTGCGTGTGACGTATGATCCTGCCGTCATTCCCTACCAAAAGCTCTTGGAGGTCTACTTTGCAATGCACGATCCTACCACGGTGGATCAGCAGGGAGTGGATGTTGGTTCGCAGTATCGCTCGGTGATTTTCACCTATACGTCCGCCCAGGAGGCCATGGCGCAAAACATCATCCTCAAGCTAGATGAGGAGCATGTGTGGAGCGATCCGATCGTGACGCAGGTTTTGCCCATGCCGGAGTTCTACCCGGCGGAGGCCTACCATCGGGACTATTACAAGGCCCACCCGCATGAGGGCTATTGCCGCATGGTGATAGCCCCGAAAGTGGCCAAGCTCCGGGAGGTTTTCTCTGAGCTGCTTAAGCGCTAGGGCGTGGCGACTTGGGCGATGGGTGTGCAGAGTTCTAATCTAACATTGTGGTCATGAGGAAGATGCGCTGGGTATGTGCGTTGGTTGTGTTGATGTTGTTTTCGCTGGTATGCAGCGCACAGCGTAGTCTCACCATGGAGGAGGCTGTTTTGGCGCGTGGGGGTGAGCTCTACCCCGCGCGCTACGCCTGTTTCCAGTGGAGACCGTTGAGCGGAGACTATACCTACGCAGAGGGCGACACCCTGGTGTTTCGCAACGTGGCGAGTGCGAAAGACCTTAAGCGCATTTCCCTGCGTCAGCTGAATGCCCTGTTGCCCGCTACGGCGAGTGCGCTCAATAGCTGGGGACCTGTCACGTGGCGCAATGGCCGGGAGTTGGCTTTCTGGACGGGGTCGGCGAAGTATAGCGTGGGAGTCGACTTCACGGGTGTGACCTTGCTCTGGCAGCTACCCCAGGGGGCGGACAACGCCCATGAGTCGCCTGCGGGCGATGCGGTGGTCTATAACGTTGGGCAGAGCCTAGAGCTGCAAGATGCCGATGGGAAGCGCATTCGGGTGGTGACCGACACGGTGGATGGTATCCAGAATGGCCGTGCGGTGCACCGCAATGAGTTTGGGATAGAGGATGGGATTTTTTGGTCGGGCAAGGGTGAGGCCTTTGCCTTCTACCACCTCGACGAGCGCATGGTTACGCCCTACCCCCTGGTGAGGATAGACGATCGCCCGGCCCATTTGTCTGCTATCCGCTACCCCATGGCTGGTCAGGCGAGCCACGAGGTCACGGTGGGCGTGGTGCATCGGGACGCGCCGAGTCGGGTCGTATGGCTGCAAACGGGCTTGCCCAAGGAGAAATATCTCACCAACATTGCGTGGTCGCCAGATGCGCGGAGGATTTACATTGCGGAGGTCAACCGTGGCCAGGATACGATGCACTTGGTGGAGTACGATGCCCAGACGGGCGCGCGCCGGCGGGTGCTGTTTTCAGAGACTAGTCCGCGCTACGTGGAGCCCTTGGTGCCCATGCGGTTTCTGCCCAATAGGCCGGGTGAGTTCATCTGGATGAGCCAAAGGACAGGCCATAACCACGCCTACCTCTATAGCGTGGAGGGGGGGCTCATAGCGCCCATCACTTCGGGCGACTGGGATGTGCTGGGTGTGCTTGGCTACGATAGGCAACGCTCCACCCTTTTCATCTACTCCAATGAGAGTGCCGTGCTGGATAGGCAGCTCTGGGCGGTCAACGTGGTGGACAAGAGCAGGCAGCGTTTGACCTCTAAAGATGGCTACAGCACCGTTTGGCTCGACACCCAGGCGGGTCGTTTTGCCGCGCGTTGGAGCAGCGTGGCGGATGCTGGGGGCTTCTACATCAGTTCTCTTCTGGGGGGGCCTACGACCAATCAGCGTAAGCACGCCAACCCGCTTGCGGGTTACGCCATGCCCAGTGTGCGCTTGGTGTCGTTGAAGGCGGCGGACGGTACAACGGATCTCTACGGTCGCTTGATTACCCCGCCCCATATGGACTCGACGCAAAAGCATAGGGTGGTGGTATACGTCTATGGGGGACCCCATGCGCAGCTGGTCACCAACTCGTGGCTGGCAGGGGCCAACCTCTGGGAATGCCTGATGGCGCAGCAGGGCTACGTGGTATTCGTCATGGACAATCGCGGCTCGGCCAATCGGGGCTTTGCCTTTGAGCAACCCATCCACCGTAGGCTAGGGCAGCTTGAGCTACAGGATCAGCTCCGAGGGGTGGCGTTTCTCAAGAGCCTTCCGTATGTAGATAGTGAGCGGATGGCGGTGCATGGCTGGAGCTTTGGCGGCTTCATGGCCATCAATATGCTCCTTAGGAGCCAGGGGGCGTTCAAGGTGGGTGTGGCCGGCGGCCCCGTGATCGATTGGCAGTACTACGAGGTAATGTACGGTGAGCGCTATATGGATCGTCCGCAGGAGAACCCCGATGGCTATGCCTGGGCGAATTTGCGGACGAGCGTGCAGAATCTAGAGGGCAAGCGCTTGCTCATCCTCCATGGCTACCAGGATGGCACCGTGGTGCCGCAGCACTCGCTGTCGTTCATGAAGGCCGTGGTAGACGCTGGGCGCTACGAGGTGGATGCCTTTTTCTATCCTGGCCACCCGCACAATGTCCGGGGGCGGGATAGGGTGCAACTCATGAACAAGGTGACCGACTACATCAATCGCTGGCTCTAGTGTGAATGGTGCTGCATGAGGGGGAGCAGGAGGCGTTGAGGGCTGAGGCCTCCGAGGATGTGGGCGAGCGGAATTCCGATTACCAGTCGCCCAACTTCCTGCGTCTAGCCAAGAAGGTAGATTTCCGCGCGGTTTGGCCAGTAGTCTGGCCTATCATCCTAGGGAGTGCGGTCCAGACGCTCATGAGCGTCACGGACACGGCCTTTGTGGGTCGTCTTGGGCGAGTGGCCTTGGGAGGCACGGCCCTTGGGGGCCTGGTCTACTTGGTCATCATCATGTTTGCCTTTGGCTTTGGCGTGGGCACGCAGGTCTTGGTGGCGCACCGCTTCGGGCAGGGGCGGCTTCGCCAGGTGGGGCGTGTGCTAACCCACGCTTTTCTCTTCCAGTGGGCCATGGGCTTGTCGCTCTTCCTGCTCACGTGGACGACCAAGGATGCGCTTCTCGGCTGGATGATCAGCTCCCCGAATGTGTTGGAGGCTGCCGACATCTACCTGAGCTACCGTCTGTTTGGGCTCATCTTTGCCCACACCAACTTCACCTTCCGCTCCTTCTACGTGGGTATGGCGCGCACGGGCGTAATCACTCTGACTTCGGGGATGCAGGTGGGGGCCAACATTCTACTGGACTACCTGCTCATTTTCGGCATAGGGCCTTTCCCGGCTATGGGCATTGCGGGCGCTGCGTTGGCCTCCATGCTGGCCGAGGTGGTTTGCACGTGTACCTTTATAGTCTACACGGCGGTGAAAATCGATCGTCGCCGCTATAGGCTTTTTACCTTCCGTGTCTTGAGCTGGCCTTTGCTACGTCACCTGGTGCGTTTGGCCCTACCGGTCATGCTTCAGAACGTAATCTCCACCAATGCCTGGCTCCTGTTCTTCATCGTAATAGAGCATATGGGCGAGCAGGCCTTGGCAATTTCGCAGGTAGTGCGCAGTGTTTTTCTGATCATACTGATCCCCGTCATGGGCTTTACTTCGGCTACCAACACGATAGTGAGCTTCTTGCTTGGTCGCCGTCAGCCGCAAAGGGTGATACCCGTTGTGCGGAGAATCGGGTGGTACTGCTTGGCATTCGTGGCGCCTATCTCCTTGCTTTGCGCCGTTTTCTCGCGCCAGGTGCTTGCAGTCTACACGGATGATCTGGCCCTTATTCAGGGTGCGATGCCTGTGCTCTACGTGGTGGCCTTCAGCTCCCTATTCCAGTCGGTGGGCGTGGTGTACTTTAGCGGAGTGACGGGTACAGGGCGCACCATGACGGCGCTCCTGCTCGAGCTGGCTGTCCTGGTGGTATACCTGCTGGCGGCCTACCTGCTGGCCCATGTGTTCTGCATGCCGTTGCCAGTGGTCTGGACGGTTGACCTTCTTTACAACGTGTTCCTAATAGTGGCAACGACCCTTTTCTTCCGCCTGGCCCCTTGGCGAGGGGATAGTATTTAATGTTTCTGCGGCCCCTTGCGCCGTTGCGCCGTGGCGAAGTAGATTCCTTACGATCATATACCTAAGCACTTCGGCTGTGGATAGTTAGCCGCAACCGAGCGTTTTCAGAAAATATTGTACCTTGCTGCGCACTGGGCGTACCCTATGCCGCGGGCTAGTGTTGACCTAAACCTCATTGCCATGAAGAATATAAGGCACAGTCTTCGTCAGCGAATAGCATTCATAGCGGCATTGAGCAGTGTGCTACTCATAGGCTTGACGCTGTCCGTCATGTACCCTTCCTCGGTGCGCATGGCTCGAGAGGGTGCACAGAGTCAGCTTTTGGCGCAAACGCGCGCCGTTGGCGCGCGCATCGCTGCGCAGCTAACTCGGGGCAACCAGCTGGTGGAGTCTTTGGCCAGCATGCTGGCCGTTGAGCAACAGCAGCCCATGCGTGCCAATCTGATCGCCATGGTCATCGAGGCACTGCCCAGCTACCCCATGCTGGAGGGTATAGGCCTAGTGTTTGAGCCCAATGCCTTCGATGGGGCCGATAGCCTCTTCGTCTATAAGCCAGGCTCCGACCACGAGGGGCGCTATGCCCCGTACTTGGCTAAGGGGGCCGATGGCCAGGGGAAGTTCGACGACACCTGCTTCAACTACAAGGTGGATTCTCCCGATTCCTGGTACTTCGTCCCGATGCACACGGGTGAGCCATACATCACCGACCCCTACTACGTCAAGATCCTAGACAGAGACAGCACCTACCTCTATACCACGAGCATCCCGGTGATGCGGCAAGGGGTCTTTTGCGGCGTGTGTCAGGCCGATGTCAACCTGACCACCGTGCTTGAGTGGGTGGCCTCGGCCAATTTTTACGATGGACAGGGGACCTTGGCTCTCTATTCGCCCAACGCAGCCCTCCTTCAGCACTCGACCAATGCGCAGCCTTCGTGCTTTGAAGAGCAGCTTGACCCGGCAGACATCCCCAGTGACCGCGAGCCCTATTACCGCACAGCCCACGGCCGTTACTACGTCTACCTGCCCCTCTATGTGGGCAGCTACTCCAAGCCTTTTGTACTCTGCTCAAGCATTGAGCGCGCCACGATACTTCGTGCCTCGCACAGAGTCCTCGCGTTGGCCTCAGGCCTTGCGGTCGTGCTGGGCGTGGCCCTCACAGTTTTGATGGCGCGCATCATCAAGCGGGAGCTCCAGCCTATTCTGATCCTCAACGATCGCCTCATGTCGCTCTCAGAAGGGAATTTACGGATAGCGCCCGTTGCGCTCAGCGAGCGCAACGATGAGATAGGCACCATGCTGACCAACTTCCAGATCATGAACGTGCGCTTTAAGGCGATGATCAACGACATCCACCACTCCAGTGCTTTGCTTCAGGCCTCAAGCGATGCGATTACAAAGCAGTCGGAGGCCATTGCCGACGCGGCCAGTGCCTCCGCCTCGGCTTCGGAGGAGGCCAGTGCTCAGTGCAGCCTCATTAAAGACAGCTCGGCCATGGCCGTGGAACACATCAACCAGTCGAGCCAGAAGACCGACCTGGCCGCCCAGCGCCTCGATCACTTGGCCTCTAAGCTGACCGAGACCGTCACCCAGCTGCAGGCCATCGTGGCGCAGGAGGATGCGCTCTCCGCCGTGGCCCGTCAAACCAACCTCTTGGCCCTTAACGCCGCCGTAGAGGCTGCAAGGGCGGGCGAGCATGGGCGCGGCTTTGCCGTAGTGGCCCAAGAGGTAGGCCGCCTGGCCGGAACCAGTGCTGCCTTGGTCAAGCATATCAACGAACTGGGCCGACAGGCCATCGAGGACTCCAAGCTCACCATGGAGCAGCTCAAAGACCTGTTGCCTGTGATGGCAGAGCTCTCTGAAACGTCAAAACGCATCAAGGTCAACTCTGACTCTGTCCACGAGGCCGTGCTCCAGGTGTCCATGGCTGTGGAGCAGATAAGCCAAAGTGCCCAGCGCAATGCGGCTATCAGCGAGGAGCTGGCCAGCAGTAGCCACGGTCTGCTCGAGCAGAGCAACACCATGCGGGGTAGCGTCTCTAACTTCACGATATAGCTGCCTTCCGTGGCTGTAGGAGAGAGTTCCCTCTGTTTCCGCCTCGGCGCGCAGGGTGAGGCCTCGGTGATTCCGTGGAGGCACTGAGGGCGACTAGACGCTAGCGGATGCGCTGCGCCATACCGGCGAGGCCTTCGCGGACATCAGCCCAGCTTAGTTGCCTAGGTTCCCTCCCGCTTCTGCTTCGCCTGCCAGTGGGTGTGTCCAGCTGGCCTACCGCGCCGCATGGCGCAGGATAGCGTGCCTGCCCGCCAAGCCCCCACCGATAGTAGTCGCAGCCTGCCCCCGCTAGGGGTGCTGCAGCCTCACGGCGCACCGTGGAGTGATGCCCGTAGGTTTTCTGCCGACAGCTATTGACGTGGGGGAGGGCTAGCTGCTAGTCAGGGATGTCCAGGGTCAACCCATCGTAGCCCACCACGACGTTTTCTGGGACTTCGCGGCAGAGGTCAGCGTACAATCCCATCTCGTGGCTGATGTGCGAGAGTACCGTCCGGCGGGCCTTGAGCTGCTGAGCTAGGGCTAGGGCTTCTTGGAGGTTCATGTGGGCAGGGTGTGGGGCTCGACGCAGCGCGTTGATGACCAAGGTGTCTAGGCCCTGTAGCTGCGCCACGCTCGCAGGAGGAAGCGACTTGCAGTCGGTGATGTAGGCTAGGGAGCCTATGCGGTAGCCCAGGATGGGCAGTTGCCCGTGGAGTACGCGGAAGGGGGTAATGGTGAGCTTACCGATGGTAAATGGAGCTAAGGGCTCCTCGATGGGGTGGGTGGTTACTTCTGGCGCCCCGGGGTAGTGCAGCTCTGGGGGCAGAAAGACGTAGCCGAAGCGGGCCTTGATGGCCTCGAGAGTCCTGGGGCCTGCGTAGAGAGGGGTGGAGCGGGTAGGGCTTTCCCAGTTGAAGGGTCGGATGTCGTCTAGCCCGGCCACGTGGTCGCTATGCTCATGGGAGATGAGCAGGGCATCGAGGTGCGTGCAGCCGCAGGTGAGCATCTGCTGGCGGAAGTCGGGGCCTATGTCCAGGGCAATGTTGAGCCCCTGGGCCTGGAGTAGGGCGGCCGTGCGCAGTCGGTGGTCGTGCGGGTCAGATGAGTGGCACACCGCGCAGGGGCATCCGATGGTGGGGATGCCCTGCGAGTGGCCAGTGCCCGTGAGGGTTAGGCGCATTGAGCGAGTTGTTTTTTTACGGCCTCATGGCCTGCTTTTAGGGCTTTGAGGTTCATTTCAACCACATCGTGCCCCTTTGCCTGGAAGATGGCCCTGATGCCATTTTCCAAGCTTTCGAAGGGGAGAATGAGCAGCGGCGCGGCGGCCCCCAGCATGACCACGTTGGCCGCCCGAGCGTTGCCTGCATCCTTTGCGAGCTGCTCGGCGTCGAGCAGGATGGTGCGCGGCAGGCCCCGCAGGTAGTCGATCACCTTGTTCTGGTCTGGGTAGTTAGGCACGTTGACGAAGGGATTGCAGCTGGTGATGATGTAGCCGTTGGGGGCTAGGAACGGCAGGTAGCGTAGGGCCTCCATGGGCTCGCTGGATAGCACGAGGTCGGCACTCCCTATCGGCACGAGGTCGGAGGCTATGGTCTGCTTCGATATGCGCAGGTGCGACTGCACGTCGCCGCCCCGCTGGCTCATGCCATGCGTTTCAGCCTGCTTGAGGTAGAGCTTGTTTTCGAGGGCAGCGTGGCCGATGATGGTGGCCACCGATAGAATGCCCTGGCCGCCCACGCCCGCCAGGATGATGTCGGTTTTGACCGCTTGGTTATTTACTTGCATAGTGTTCCCTTTGTTGGCTAGTGCCGCTAGGCCTCGTGTTGCTTCTCGGCGCGCTGTTTGCGCATGCGGCGTTGGAACGTCTGGATGCACTCGCGCTGAGGGATGATGACTGAGACGCCCTGGTAGGCCAGCTCCTCCTCGATGACCTTGACGTTGGCCTCGTGGTTTTTCCTGAGCGGCTCGATGACGCGGATATGCTCAGGCTCCACGCCTAGGCCAGTGCAGATGTTGATCAGTCGCCCCGTGGCCGAGGAGGTTTGCCCGCCAGTCATGCCAGTGGTGGAGTTGTCGGAGATGATGACCGTGATGCCCGCATGCTCAATGACGGCATCGAGCAGCCCGGTCATGCCGCTGTGGGTGAAGGTGGAGTCGCCAATGACGGCCACCGCCGGCCGTAGGCCAGCATCGTAGGCACCCTTGGCCATGGTGATAGAGGCCCCCATGTCTACGCAGCTATTGATGGCGTTGAAAGGTGGCAGCGCGCCCAGCGTGTAGCAGCCGATATCGCCAAACACATGGCCAGGCCCGTAGGGGGCTAGGGCGGCGTTGAGGGCATTGTAGACGTCTCTATGGCCGCAGCCCATGCAGAGCGCGGGCGGACGCCCCACCACGAAGTCGGGGATGCTGTGCCCTTGGGGTAGCTCGAGGCCCAGGGCCTTTGCCACGGCGCCGGGGGATAGCTCTCCGATCCGGGGCACCGTGTTATCCATGCGCCCGTGCACGGGCTTTTCCAGCGCCAAGAGCCCGCGCAGCTCGCCCTCCACGAAGGGCATCCCCTCCTCCAGCACCAGGAGACGCCCGCAGTGCGCGTAGAGCTGCTGCACCAGCTTGCGCGGGGTGGGGTATTGCGTGATTTTAAGCAGCGAGCGGTCGCCCAGCTCAAAGTGGAGCGCCTCCATGAGGTAGTTGTAGGCTATGCCCGTGGTGATGATGCCGAGCCCCCCCTTGGCCCCAAGCGTAAGCGCAGAGTGTCTAGCCTGTTCAGCCGCCGCCAATATGCCCTCTTGGTGCCCGAGGAGCACCGTGTAGTTTCTTTTGGCAATGGCAGGCAGCAGCACGTATTGCTTGGGGTCGCCCGGGAGGCGAAGCTCTTTGGGGTCTTTTGCCCTTTCGGCCAGCTCCACGCCGGCCCGCGAATGCGCCAGTCGGGTGGTCAAGCGCAGCACTACGGGCATGTTGAACTGCTCCGAGAGGTCAAAGGCCTCCTGCACCATCTCGTAGGCCTCCTGCTGGTTGCTAGGCTCCAGGGCGGGCACCATGGCAAACTTGGCGTAGAAACGGCTGTCCTGCTCATTCTGCGAGGAGTGCATGGAGGGGTCGTCGCAGGCCACCACCACGATGCCCCCGTTCACCCCGGTGATGGCTGAATTGACGAAAGCATCCGCGGCCACGTTCAGCCCCACGTGCTTGAAGCACACCAAGGCCCGCTTCCCAGCATACGACATGCCCAGCGCGGCCTCCATGGCCGTTTTCTCGTTGGCCGACCACACCCTATGCACGTTGCGGGCGGCGGCCAACGTTGATTGCTGCACGTACTCCATGATCTCGGTCGATGGCGTCCCCGGGTAGGCATAGACCCCACTGATCCCAGCATCCAGGGCACCCTGCGCTACGGCCTCATCGCCTAACATCAGTTCTCTTCCCATATGCGTATCTTTCTTCTCGCCCGACCGTCAACGCGCTAGCACGCAAAGCCATCGGGCCTGATTCTCCATGGCGAATGTACGCATTCGCGCCTTTTCGTGGCCTGCCGATGAGTATCTGTATTGTGTTCAAATTGCGCCCCCTCCCCCCATACTCGCCCGCTGTGGCGGCTTAGCGGGGGATGATCAATAGGGGTGTGCAACCGCCGATTCCGCGCCCTATGCGACATCTCGCCTGGGGAATATTTGTCCTCAAGATTTATTCGTAAATGCCTTGTGATGAGTCGATTATGATTCTTACCTTGCGAAGACGTGGGGCAAACCTTGTCGCCAGGCTTTGCGGAAAAGAAAAAGGCATTACCTTTGCCCCGAATTCATATTCAATTGTTCCAAGTATGAACATATTTGTGGGAAGTCTTCCGTTTAGGACCCAGGAGGACGAGTTGAACGAGCTGTTCCAGGAGTACGGTGAAGTGTCGAGCGCTCGGATTATTAAGGATCGCAACACCGGGCGCAGCAAGGGCTATGGCTTTGTGGAGATGCCCGATGATGGGCAGGCGCAAGCTGCCATCGATGCGCTCAACGGCACCGACTTTGGTGGCCGCCAGATTGTGGTCAACAAGGCGCAGCCTCGTACCGATAGGCCGCACCACGATGGCTATCACAGCGACCGTGGCGGTTTCGGCGGCGGCTACTAGCCTAATCCGTCTTGTCTAATGCCTCTGCCCCAGCCGAGGGTGACCTCCGTGGAGGGGCAGAGGCTGTTGTTTCCATCAGGCTTGGTTTGGTGTTCCCTTCAGGTCGGTGGCGTGAAGTCTGCGCCTGAGTCTATCTTGCGTAGGACTGTTCGGTTTTCCTAGACAACGTAGTGTTGGCGGAACTCTTCCGCCCCAGTTCGTTTCTTAGTGACTTGTGTAAGGAGATGGTGCGAATCATCTCCTTTTTTTTGTTCTATCCTGCGCTTTTGCGCCTCGTCTCTGGCCTCCGCTCTGCGTTTTCCCCCGAGTGCGGGGGAAATTTCTCCGCTCCCGTAGCGCCCCGAGAGGGTCCTTTGCTCCGACAGCGCTTGCGCATGCGCTCCAGCGTAAACAAAGGATTGAGGATCTACGGCCGCACGCAGCGTTTGCAGTGGCGCCCCCATGTAGCCTTTTGGCTACCGGGTAGCGCTGCAGGCCGCCGTGGGCTTGCGTCGGTTGCAGTGCTGGCCTAAGACAAAAAAAAGCTGCACGCCGGGATAGGCCACGGCATGCAGCTTAGATAGTGTGGCAGGTGGTTTAGTTGCTGAAGGTTAGGCTCTGGCCGCCCTGGTAGTCCACCACGATGTGGCTCTTGGCCGAAACCTCCCCCCCAATGATGGCCTTGGAGAGCCTATTGACTACCTCGCGCTGTAGGCATCGCTTGACCGGCCGAGCCCCGTAGGCTGGCTCATAGCCCTGTTGGGCTATCCACGCCACCGCGGCGTCGGTGAGCTCTAGGCTTATCGACTGGGCCGCCAGAAGCGCCTGCAGCCGCTTTTCCTGCAGCCGTACGATGGCCCGCACCTGCTCCAGGCCCAGCGGATGGAACACCACCACCTCATCGAGCCGATTGAGGAATTCCGGCCGGATGCGCTGCTTGAGCAGCTCGAGCACTTGCCCCTTGGCCCGCTCGTAGTTTGCTTTGGTGGCCGCTGTGGACTGCTCTCCTATGGCTTCCGTAAGGAGCTCAGAGCCAAGGTTTGATGTCAGGATGACGATGGTGTTTTTGAAGTCCACCGTGCGTCCCTTGTTATCGGTGAGTCGCCCGTCGTCGAGCACCTGTAGGAGGATGTTGAACACATCGGGGTGTGCTTTCTCTATCTCGTCGAGCAGGATGACCGAGTAGGGCTTACGCCGGATGGCCTCGGTGAGCTGTCCGCCCTCCTCGTAGCCCACGTAGCCTGGGGGCGCACCGACCAGCCGGGAGACCGAATGGCGCTCCTGGTACTCGCTCATGTCGATGCGCGTCATCATGGACTCATCGTCGAAGAGGAACTCGGCCAGCGCCCTGGCAAGCTCGGTTTTCCCCACGCCCGTGCTGCCTAGGAAGAGGAAGGAGCCAATGGGGCGCTTGGTGTCCTGTAGCCCCGCGCGGCTCCGGCGCACGGCGTCGGCCACTACCCCGATGGCCTCGTCTTGCCCCACCACGCGGGCCCGCAGGGCATCCTCCAGGTGCAGCAGACGTTCCTTGTCGCTTTGGAGCATCCGGCTGACGGGAATCCCCGTCCAGCGCGCCACGATCTCCGCGATGTCCTCTGCGTCCACCTCCTCCTTGATCATCGCCTGGCCATGCTGGGTGCTGCGCAGCTCCTGCTGGGCTTGGGCAATGGCCTTTTCAGCTGCGGCCACCTTGCCGTAGCGGATTTCGGCCACCGTCCCGTAGTCGCCGTTGCGCTCGGCCTCCACCGCCTGCTGCTTGAGCTGCTCTATCTCGTGCTTGCGCTGCTGGATGGAATCTACTAGCCGCTTCTCCTCGCTCCACTTGCTGCGCATGGCCGAGCGCTGCTCGCCGAGGGTGGCTAGCTCCGCGTCGATGGCGTCTACCTTCGCCTGGTCGTGTTCGCGCTGCAGGGCTGCCCGCTCTATTTGTAGCTGGCGCACCTTGCGCTCCACCTCATCGAGCTCTGAGGGCAGCGAGTGCATCTCCAGGCGGAGCTTCGCGGCCGCCTCATCGACCAGGTCGATGGCCTTATCGGGCAGGTAGCGGTCGGAAATGTAGCGGCGGGAAAGCTGGACGGCGGCCACGATGGCCTCGTCCTTGATACGCACGGAGTGGTGATTCTCGTAGCGCTCCTTCAGGCCACGCAATATCGAGATGGCATCCTCCTCGCTAGGCTCATCGATCTGTACCGTTTGGAAGCGCCGCGCCAAGGCCTTATCCTTCTCGAAGTACTTTTGGTACTCCTGGTAGGTGGTGGCCCCGATGGCCCGCAGCTCCCCTCGGGCCAGCGCAGGTTTAAGGATGTTGGCCGCGTCCATGGCCCCCTCGCCGCCCCCTGCGCCCACCAGGGTGTGGATCTCATCGATGAAGAGGATCACCTCCCCCTCCGACTCTATGACTTCGTTGACCACGGCCTTCAGCCGCTCCTCGAACTCGCCCTTGTACTTGGCCCCGGCGATCAGGGCCCCCATGTCGAGCGAATACACCCGCTTGGAGAGCAGGTTGTCGGGCACGTCGCCGTTGACAATCCGGTAGGCGATGCCCTCGGCTATGGCCGTTTTGCCCACCCCGGGCTCGCCGATGAGGATAGGATTGTTCTTGGTGCGCCGGGCCAGGATCTGGAGTACGCGCCGTATCTCCTCGTCGCGCCCTATTACGGGGTCGAGCTTGCCCGAGCGTGCCTGGGCATTCAGGTCGATGGCGTACTTGCCCAGGGCATTGTAGCTCTCCTCGGCGCTGGGCGTGTCAACGGGCTTATCGCGCCGCAGCGCCGCGATGGCCTCCAGCACCTGCTGCCGGCTCAGGCCGGCATCCTTGAGCAGCTGCCCCACCGGGGCCGGCGCGTCGAGAAGGGCCAGCAGGATGTACTCTACCGACACGTAGCTGTTCTTGGCCTTCTCTGAGGCCGACACGGCGGCCTGTAGCACACGCTCGCTATCCTGCGAGAGGTAGGGCTCGCCCCCCTGCACCCGGGGCAGTTGCTCTAGTAGGGCCTCGCAGCCCGAGAGCATGCCCTGGCTATTGGCCCCCACCTTCTGCGCAATATATTGGAACACGTCGCCACTTTTACGGATGAGCCCGAGCAGCAGGTGGAGTGGCTCTACCGCCTGCTGCCCGTGGGCCCGGGCAATCTCAAAGGCTGCCCCAATGGCCTCCTGGCTCTTTATGGTGAACTGTTCTAGTTTCATGGTTTCTTTTCCTCGTGCCTCCCCTGGGAGCAAATATCGTTCTCTAGGGGCGTAAGGACGGAGCGACTAACCCATAATACATTGATAATTAACCAATAAAGTCACAAGACGCGCCATCTGCAGATACTGTCAATTTGGCATAATTGCCATCAATTCGCGACAATTTGACGACTTCTACGGGTAAGAAAAAGCCCCCAGCCTCGCTGTAGCATATAGCAGGGCTGGGGGTCGATAGCGTGCGCCGCGGCGGGGCTACTGCTTCATGGCTTCAGCAAAATACCGGTAGAAGAGCGGTATCGTCGCGATGCCCTTGAGGAACTGGGCCACGGGGTAGTTCTCGTTGGGCGAGTGGATGGCATCGGATTCGAGGCCAAAGCCCATGAGGATAGACTTCACGCCGAGTTTTTGCTCAAACGTGCTGATGATGGGGATGCTGCCGCCGCTCCGGGTGGGGATTGGGGCCTTGCCGAAGGTTTGCTCCACGGCTTTATGCGCTGCCTGGTAGGCCTTGGTGTCGGTGGGCGCAACGTAGGGCACGCCCCCGTGGAGGAATTTAGTGTGCACCTTGACGGATTTAGGGGCCATTTGCTTAAAGTACTCCGTGAAGAGCTCGGCGATCTTCTGGTAGTCCTGGTGCGGCACGAGTCGCATGCTGATTTTGGCGTGTGCGCGCGCCGGGATAATGGTCTTGGTGCCCTCGCCCGTGTAGCCGCCCCAGATGCCGTTGACATCGCAGGTGGGGCGGATGCCCGTGCGCTCAATGGTGGTGAAGCTGTGCTCGCCCTGCAGGGCCGGCACGCCGATGGCGTCCATGTACTCTTGCTGGCAGAAGGGCGCTTCGTTCATGGCCTTGCGCTCTTGGGGCGAAATGACCTCCACATCGTCGTAGAAGCCCGGGATGGTGATGTGGCCGTTGGCGTCGATGAGCTGGCCGATCATCTGGCAGAGCACGTTGGCTGGGTTGGCCACTGCCCCGCCATAGACCCCCGAGTGCAGGTCGGCATTGGGGCCCTCCACCTCTACCTCCATGTAGCACAGGCCCCGCAGCCCAACCGTGATGGAGGGGATATCGCTGGCGAGCATCGAGGTGTCGGACACCAGGATCACGTCGGACTTGACCAGCTCCTTATGGTCGTCGAGCCACAGCGACAGCGCGCCCGAGCCAATCTCCTCCTGGCCCTCCAGCATGAACTTGACGTTGCAGGGCAGCGTATGGGTGGCCACCATGAGCTCGAAGGCCTTGGCGTGCATGAAGCTCTGCCCCTTGTCGTCATCGGCCCCGCGGCCCCAGATGCAGCCATCCTTGATCACGGGCTCGAAGGGCTTGGTGCGCCACTCGTCGATGGGGTCCACGGGCATGACATCGTAGTGCCCGTAGACCAGAACCGTGGGCAGCTGCTCGTCGAGGATCTTCTCCCCATAGACTACCGGGGGCCCTACCGTGGGCATCACCTCGGCCCTATCGGCCCCGGCTTTCAGCAGCGCGTCACGCCAGTATTCCGCGGTGCGTACCATGTCCTCCGCGTGCGCGGGCTCGGAGCTGATTGAGGGAATGCGCAATAGGCCAAAAAGCTCCTCGAGGAAGCGCGCTTGGTGCTTGGCCACATAATCCTTGATTACATCCATAGAGTTCTCTTTTCTTTGCGCCCCTGCCTCGGGGCCTGCTTGGGATATGGACAAAGATACGAGATTCCACGCTAAGATTTACCTTCGCAGGGCGGGCGCCGGGCGGGGCGACCTCTGCTGGACGAGGCCTCTCAGGGTGGGGCTTGTAACATTATTCCATCTCCATACGTATCCCAAAAAATAGGCCCCGATTGGCTTATTTGCCAAATAATCAATAAATCACGATACCATTGGTGTTTCCCCTATATCTTGCTTCTGCCCTGAGTAGCATGCAGTTGCGCGGCGCAGGCTATTCCGCGCACCACCGTTAATCGTTCGCTCGATGCTAGTCAATAGCGGGGGGGTGCGCGGTGGTGCTGTTGCTATCTATCACCACAACTCTTAGGGCTTCAATCTATTCTCTCCGTACCAACTCCGCTTCTCGAGCGGCCATGAGCGGAGTTGGTACGGCGAGGGTGCGGTAAATGGGGTGGAATGGGAAATTTGGGGGGCACTTCTGGGCCTGCGTGCAGGAATCGTGGTCGGGATGCTGGGGCGCAATTGGTCTTTTCTACCTAGCTTCGCGGCGGGGTGCGGTGCGTAGTAGGAGGTGGACATGAGGAGAGTATACTTTCTATCTAGGTTGCGGTTCGTGGTGCTGGCACTGGTGTGGGGTATTGCGGTGAGCGCATGCGTGAAGGATTCTCTTGACAATCCGCAGGCCATTACCGATACCACCGAGCCAGTGCATTGGTTGGCTGGGAGCACGATCCAGGTCGAGCGGACAACCAATATCGATGGGCCCTCCTTGATTATCGATGCCGGGGTGACCATCAAGTGCGCGCCCGGCACCAACCTTTCCATAGGAACTATCAAGCCCGTGAGGATAGTAATCAACGGCACGGCCGAGGCCCCGGTGGTGATCCAGGGGGAGGGCATGGGGGCCAGCTGCAATGGTCTACTTATCGACATGGCCGCCCCGGGATCGCGCATTAGCAATCTCCGGCTGGAGGATGTGTACTCTACGTTGGAGCATAGGGCGGCCATGGTGGTGAAAAAGCTCAACTTCGCTATCTACAATCTCTCTATCGAATCCGATACCAATGGACTCTGGGTGGAGCGGCTAGGCAACGGGGGGATGCTGTCGGGACTAAACGTCAGCTGCGGCGGCGAAGCTCCCCTGGCGTGCCCTATCCAGGGCGTGGAGTCCCTGGCGGGCCTGGGGCTTTCCAGTTCGGCCGATGCGCCCAGCGTACTGCTCTTGCCTCCAGCTGAGAAAATAGCCGCTGTACGTTTGCCCAAGCTCTCCTACCCCTACTGCATCGATCAGGTGATAAGTATCGATGCGCCTACCTTCCAAGTGGCTTCGGGAACGACCATCTACTTCAAAATGCCTGGTATCCTGGACTTTGGCTGCTTTGAGCCTTGCACGTTGAACTGCCAGGGGGTGCGCTTCATCAAGCACCCCGCACTTTTTGGTCAACAGCGCTGGGCGGGCATTAGTTTCAATGCGAGGGTGACTGCTGAGTCGCTTTTTACGGGCTGCACCATCGCGGGGGCCGAGGTGGGGGCTATCTTTGAGAACGCGCGGAGGTTCCGCTTCATGAACAATACCATCCGCGACTGCCGGGTGGGCGTAAAGGCCTACTCCAGTCTCCTGCACAGCCTGGCCTCGAGCAATACGTTCACAGGCAATGTGAAGGACACCGAGGCCACGCGGGGGCAGCGTGGCGCGGGCCTGCGCGCCTCGCGGTAGGAGGACGATGCGCTGAAAAGTGTACCTTTGCGCCGCACTGGAGGGATGGCAGAGCGGTCGAATGCGGCGGTCTTGAAAACCGTTGTGCAGCAATGCACCAGGGGTTCGAATCCCTTTCCCTCCGCGGGGCGCGCTCGGTTTGGGCGTGCCCTTTTTCTTTGCCAACAGGCTGTGCGCCAGCGGGTTACCATGGGCTGCGGGGGCCCGATTCCCTCCCTGCCGTTTCGGGGAGTACTTATAATTGCCGCGAAAGTCCGTGCGGTAATCTTCGCTTTTATAACTTCGCGGCTGTGAAAGAGCGGGCAGTGATTGTTAGTGATTGTTAAAAACGCCCGCTTTTTCCTCATAACGATTGTTAATGAAAATCGGAGGTGCCATGGAACGTGCGGGTACATCGTACACGGTACAGCTCAATCTCGGCACGGTAGGGCAGACCGATGCCCGCGGGCGGAGGCCAGTGCTGGTCCTAGTCAAGTGCCGTTACTTTTGCCGTGCGGCGACTCGACGAGTGCTTGGCCAAGACCGAGCGTTTGGCCCATGTTGCGGCGGCCAGTTCCCCTTGGGCTAGCGCCCGCCGAGGCAGCGGTAGATGGCCTCTGCTAGGCCGCCGAGCTTACAGGGGGCTACCTGCTGGAAATGCTGCTGGAGATCGGGGTGTCCATCGGCGATGATGAAGGCCGCGGGGAAGGCCTTGAGCATGGGGAGGTCGTTGTAGTCGTTGCCAATTACGGCCACGCCTTCGGGTGGGATTCCTAGTTTTTTTGTTAGCCAGAGTAGCCCGCTGGCCTTGGAGACCCCCTTGGGGTAGAGTTCTACCCAGATGGAGCGGTGGTCGATGGGGGAGGTGGTGCGAGTGACTTGGCCGTAGGGCATCAGCATCTGGGCTACCTGCTGGTAGAGGTCTGGGCTTGGGGGGATAGTGGTGAGGAAGAGGGAGGGGGGCCAGGGGAGCGTTGCGGGGTCGTGGGGTAGGGGGGTGGCGTGCTGGCGGTAGGTTTGCAGGCGATGGTTGAAGTCGGTGTTGGCGAGGTAGTCGGCTTGGTGGTAGAGGAAGAGGTGGCTATCGGGGATTGGGGCGTGCACGGTGAAGGAGAGGTGGTGGGCTAATAGTAGCTGGAGGATGCTGCGCGCAGTTGTGGGGTTGAAGTGGACTTCATGGAGTAGGGTGAGGCTGGGCCAGGTGGCTACGCCGGCCCCCGTGGAGAAGACCAGGTGGGTGAAGGGCCACTGGGCTGTGACGACCATGCGGGCAGTTTCCATGGAGCGGCCGGTGACGAGTGCCAAGTGGAGGCCAGCGGCCTTGGCGCGCAGGAGCGCGTAGCGATTGGCGGCCGGGAGCTGGTGCTGGGCATCGATGAGGGTGCCGTCGATGTCCGTGGCGATAAGTTGTATAGGCTGTTTGCTCACGCACTCCAGGTCGTTACAGGCGCAAGGTAGGGAAAAACTGGCAGCTTGGGCGTGCAGACTTCTCGTCGCGTGGCCTCCCTTCGCATGCTATGCCCCCTGCCCGGGGCTCTTGGCGCAGAATTTGTTGTGAATATCCTGGACTTGCGGGTTGAGTGGCCGCAAGTCTGAGCTTGATGCACTATGGCGAAGCGCGCTATGAAACAATTTCTCCTCTTTCTTCGTTACAAGGTACGCTGGGGTGCGAGAGGAGTCTAGGCTATGCGCGTAGAGAAGTATGAGGCTACAGGCAACGATTTCCTGATCGTGGAGGGTTGGGATGCGCTGTCGTACCTCACGGATACGCGGAGCGGTAGGGTGCGCGCCGAGTGCGTGTCAGTGCTTTGCGACCGTCACTACGGCATAGGGGCCGATGGCTTGATGGTGGTCGAGAGGCTCGAGGGCTTGCCAGGGGGCGACCAGGCGGTGTTGGTGCATTTTTACAATGCTGATGGGAGTATGGCGGCGTTCTGCGGGAATGGGGCGCGGTGCGTGGCGCGCCACGCGCAGTGCCGTGGATGGCTGAGTCGTGTGGAATTGGGGGATATAAGTGGCGTAGCGCATGCCGAGTTTGTTCCCGCTCTGGAGGGCAGGTTGCTGTTTTGGAATCAGCTCTACGATGTGCGGGTGGGCTATGACGGCCTGGTGCGCGTGAAGGTGGCTAAGCCTACTTCTTCCCCGGAGAGGGTTTCCTTGGCAGACGGGGGGGAGGCCTTGCTGCTCAATACGGGCGTGTGGCACTGCGTGGTGTGCTGCGCACCGGGCACGTTGGATGCCCGCTTTGAGGCGGAGGCCTCGTCCTTACGCCATGTGGTGAATGCGCCGCAGGGCGGGGCGAATGTGGATTTCTACGAGGTGCTGCATGTGGACGGCGAGCAGGGGGAATGCCAGGTGCGCATGCGTACCTTTGAGAAGGGGGTGGAGGGGGAGACCCTCTCGTGTGGTAGCGGCGCAGTGGCGGTAGCGCGCGCGTGTTGCATTGAGAATTCCGACCTTCGCACCGTGAGGGTGATCGTGCCTGGGGGCGAGCTGTCGGTGTGCAATTCTGATTGGCTCGAAGGCCCTGCCCGTTTTGTGTTTGGCACGGAGTGGGGCAGTAAGTAGCCTGGTCAGGTTGTACGGGGCAATTGGGGTGAAAAACGGATAAACGAGGAGCTATGCGTAGACGAGATGGGCATCGCGGGATGCCGGTGTGGCTGACGCTGTTGCTGGCGCTGGTAGTGGGTTTTTTCGGGGGCTATCTGGCGTTGCGCTTCCAAGGTGGTGAGGCGTTGCGCGGGGGTCAGGCTTTGCCTTCGTACCATGCTGCGGGAGGCGATAGCGTGGCGTTGGGGCCTCGGGCTGCCACGCAGGGCGGGCTGCCCTACTTTGTCACGGCTGCAGCCCGCGCCAAGCCTGGCGTGGTGCATGTGCGGACGAGGGGGGTGATGGAGCAGGCGAGCCCGTACCGTGGCTCGGTGATAGAGTTCTTTTTTGGCCCGCAGCCCGATGTGAAGGTGCCAGTGCAGGTTTCAGGGTCTGGGGCCATCGTTGACCGAGAGGGCCATATCATCACGAATAATCATGTGATAGCGAATGCGCGCCAGATCGAGGTGTCGTTGCCCGATGGGCGCCACTACCCTGCGCGGGTGGTTTCGCGAGATCCTGCGACAGACTTGGCCTTGCTGAAGGTGAATACGAGCGATGTTTTGCCCTACTTGGAGTTTGGGACATCCGATAGTCTGCGTGTGGGCGAGTGGGTGCTGGCGATAGGGAATCCGTTTAATTTGGAGACCACGGTGACTGCGGGCATTGTGAGTGCGCGTCCGCGGAATATCGATTTGCAGTCTGGGCGGGTGTCGATGGAGTCGTTCATCCAGATCGATGCGGCGGTCAACCCTGGGAATAGCGGGGGGCCGTTGGTGGATCTCGATGGCCGTCTGGTGGGGATCAACACCGCCATAGCCTCCCCCACGGGGGCCTTTGCGGGCTATGCGTTTGCCATTCCTGAGACGATAGTGGAGAAGTTTCTCGCCAAGTCTTTGCGGAGGGGCGATGGGGCCGATGGGGGCGAGGTGCAGCGCGTGTATCTAGGGGTTCACTTGACCACGCTCAACGACCAGATGGCGGCGCAGCTTACAGGGGGGGATACTCGTGGTGCTTTGGTCATCGATGTGATAGCGGATTCGCCCGCGGCGCAGGCGGGGCTCATGGAGGGCGATGTGATACAGGCACTCAATGGGGTGCGCACCAATACGGTGTCGCAGCTCCAGAGCGCAGTGAGTAAGCTTCAGGGAGGCGATAGGGCCAAGCTGACTGTCATTCGCGGGGGTAGGACCATCGAAGTGGAGGTAGCCTTTTGATAGTGTGGTGCGAAATAGCGATAGGAATTAAACAGGTGATAGCTATGGATAGAGAAATTCGTGGGTTCTTCGTGGGCCTACAGGAAGGAGAGGGGGACCATGCGACAGCTTAAGATAACCAAGTCGATAACCAACCGCGAGAGTCCCTCGCTCGACAAGTATCTACAGGAAATAGGTAAGGAGCCGCTCATCACCATAGAGCAGGAGGTGGAGTATGCGCAGGGGATTCGTCGGGGTGACCCCGCGGCCTTGGAGAAGCTCTGTAAGGCGAACTTGCGCTTCGTGGTCTCGGTGGCCAAGCAGTATCAGAACCAAGGCTTGGCGCTCTGCGACCTGATCAACGAGGGGAACTTAGGGCTCATCAAGGCGGCCATGAAGTTTGATGAGACGCGTGGCTTCAAGTTCATCTCCTACGCGGTATGGTGGATACGGCAGAGCATTCTGCAGGCTTTGGCGGAGCAGTCGCGCATTGTGCGCTTGCCGCTAAACCAGGTGGCCATGCTCAATAAGATCAACAAGGCGTACTCGAAGTTTGAGCAGGAGAATCAGCGCTCGCCCTCGGCCGAGGAGCTGGCGGCCATTCTCAGTTTGCCCAAGGAGAAGATAGCCGACAGCATGCGTGTGTCGGGGCGTCACGTCTCCATCGATGCGCCCTTCGCCGAGGGTGAGGACAATAGCTTGGTGGACGTGATCCCCAATCAGGACTCCCCCAAGGCCGATGCGGGGCTACAGCAGGAGAGCCTGCAGTGTGAGATTGAGCGTGCGCTGGCCACCCTGACTGACCGGGAGCGCGACATCCTCAAGTCGTTCTTTGGGCTCGGCGAGCCAGCCAAGACCCTCGAGGAGATTTCCGACCAGTTTGGCCTGACGCGCGAGCGCGTGCGCCAGATCAAGGAGAAGGCCATACGGCGCTTGCGCCATACGAGCCGCTGTAGGAATCTTAAGGCCTACCTAGGCTAAGGGCCGAGGTAGCCGTGGCACGGCCTATCGCCCCTAGGGGCGATAGGCCGCCTTGTTTTTGTCGGGCAGTGGTTTGCAGGGGAGCTGGTGTTCGTTTGTTCATGTGGAAAATCTTTTACCTATCTTCGCGCAATCGTAGAGGGCATGGATTAATTGGGAAATACGTGAAAACGCCACCCCCCCCCAGATATCTTATGGAATTCATAATGTAGCGACTGCGTACACCAGTCTCGCTCATTGGGCGATGGCACTGCCTACGAGGCAGAGCCATCGCCTTTTTTATTTCCCGTCAGGCCGACAAATGCCGCGGGCAGGGGCAGCGTATGCTTTTCAGCAGCGCATGCATGCGCAGAGGATGTATGTATCAAAAAACAATAATACGGTACAGCTATGAGGAAGTGTAGTTTGGAGTTTGTTGCCTTGGCAACTTTAGTTGTCTTGCTGATGGCGGGGTGTGGTGGTGCAAAGCAGATGGTCACCTATGTGCCTACTCCTACCCCAGTAGCTGCGCCCACCCCAGAGGTGGCCTATGATCTTCCCTGCCATGAGTCAGACACTGATGAGTATTTTGCTGCGGTTGGCGTAGCCCGAGGTTCAGCGTATCGTATGGACGTGCTGCAGACCTCGGCACTGACCAATGCCCAGAATTCGGTGCGCCAGAGGCTGCAGCACCTCTACAAGGGCGTTATAGCAGACTATAGCAACGACATCGGGCTCAACAAGGGCAGCAACATGCAAAACAAGGTGGAGCGGGCAGGCACCCAGGTGATCGATCGGATGGTCAATGATACGCGGGTGGTGTGTGGTCCCAAATTCACCCCAGAAGACGAGAGGGGGGAAACGAAATGCTTCGTAGGCATTAGGATCAACGTAAAACAGCTCGTGAATGCGATTGCCAATGAGATTACCAGGGATGATGAGCTGCGGGTGCGTTTCGATGAGGCGAAGTTCCGTGAAAAGTATGCCGAAGAGCTCAGAACTCACAAGAACGAAAGGGGCGAGTAGGGGCGCAAGAGAAGTGCATTTGTTGCCTAATTGGCCTGCTTGACTGCAGTCGTTGTGCTATTCGCCGCGCATGCGCTGCCTCCAGCGCGCGTGCCAGGGTGCCCCCGACAACATGTTGCTCCTGGCGTATGCCTGCGCGAGTTTGCCCTTGAGCCCTACGTTCGAGGGGAAGCTTGGAGTTGGCAGCTCCCCTGAGGAAGTCCGTACTGCAACGTGGGGTGGCGCCATTTCAACATCATTCCATTCCACGAGCGTAGCGGGATGATTTGCATGGGGCCACTCGAGGATATTTACGCCAGGCTGCTTGTGCATAAATATTCGGGAGGTGGTGTGTAGGTGCGCCATACTCGTTTTGCGTGATTCAAGAATGAAGTACCAACGACACTGGCGATGAAAGTTGGATGTTGTAAGTGTAGGCGAATTGCGACAGTAGTCCTTCTGGGTGCTTTACTAGCGGGATGCGCGGTGCTGGCAATCGCCATGGTTAGAGGCGCTGCAAAGCAAAAGTGCGTGGAGCCCTCCACAGCGCAAGACCATGGGCAGAATGTAGCTCGGCAGCAGAGGCCTTATGTCTACAAGGGCGTTATCGAGGATTATGGCCTCTACGAGGGCAACGACACAGGCACCTACGTCCGCGGCGATGTGGCGCGAAGAGGGTCGGCAGTATTCGATTCGACAAGGGGCGATACGCAGCGTTTCGGCGCCAACGTCGCGGAGGCCTCGGCGAGCGATGGGGAGCAGAGCCAGACGCAACGCCAGGCCGAGTTCCGTAGGCGAATGGAGAAGGTTTTTGAGAAGAAAGGGAAGAAGTAATACACTAGAATTGAAAGGGTAGGATTATGAGGATCGGAGGTGCGAGTTGGGCGACCGTGGTCGCTTGGTTAGCGGGGGTAGCCGTGCTCTCCATGGGCAGCGGCAGTGGTAGTCGGGTGCTGGCCCAAGAGCCAGCGAGTAGGAATAGTCTATTTGGGGAGACGGTAGAGGCACCTTGCTTTGCGGCGGATAGCGAAAGCGAATTTACCGCTACCGGCTTTGCGTACGGCTCGTCTACTAGACTTGACGAGCTGCAGATTAATGCGCTTTCCAATGCGCAAGCTATAGTAGCCCAGAAGATGTCACATGTCTACCAGGCGGTTATTGAGGACTATGGCCTCTCCATGGGCAACGATGGGGGAACGGATATTGTCAACAAATTGGAACGTGCTGGTAAGCATGTCATTAATGCCATATTGAACGATACGAAGGCTTGGTGCCAAAAGTTCACCTCGCCTGACGATAAGGGCAACGTGCAATGCATCACGGGTATTCGCATCGACAAGAATCGGTTGGCAAGGGCTATAGCAGAAGAAGTGGCGCAGGATGAGGAGCTGAGTGTGCGCGTCAATGAGGAGAATTTCCGAAAGCGCATGGAGAAGTACTTCAAGGATCCGAATGCGAAGCCCGAGCCGCAGCCAGCATCAGCGTCTGAGCTAGAGGCGGAGTAGTAACCTACGTGCGTACAATGAGACGTTTAGTACTCTTACCGGTTTTTGCATTGCTTCCCTGCTTGGTATGGGGCCAATGCTACTCCACGCAGGAGCGGCCTGCGTGGGTTGGTGGATTTTTTGCCGAGTCTGCGAACTCCTATACGGAGGTGGTCAGTGCCGAGGGGCCCGATGAGGCCACCGCGCGCAACAAGGCCGCCGAGATCGCCATCAGCCGCCGTAGCCTCAGCACGGGGAAGCGTGTGAGCGTCTACGTGGAGCACGGCGCGGTGCGTGTCAAGGGCAACGATGAGCTCACCGTCAAGTCGAGGGTTATCGATGAGTACCGGGAGTACTGCGCCCCGGGGAATTATAGGGTTTACCTCCTGATACAGACGGCCAAAAAACCTGCTTGGGACTTTGAGCCTGTACAGGTTACGAACGAGTACCCCTTCTCGGCCCGGGTCTTTGTACCTGGGTGGGCGCAGATCCATCGGGGCAGCATTGGTCGGGGTGGCTTTTTCATTGCGGGTGAGGTGGCCCTGGTGGGGGGGCTTGTGGCGGCTGAGTGCCTGCGCGCCTCCTACGCTGCGCAGCTCCGAACGACGCACGATGCCCGAAAGAGGGCCTCGTACGCCAAGAGTGCCAGCGTGGCGCAGAACGTACGTAACGGGTTGATCGCTGGCGCCGCGGCCTTCTACGTATGGAATGTCATCGATGGTATAGCCTGCAAGGGCAAGAAGCACGTAGTCATCGGCACTGCGGAGTGTCGTTTTGGTCCCTACGTCACGCCAACAGCCGTGGGGGTAGACGTGGCATTGGATTTTTAATGACCTGGAGTAATTGGAATATGAGGAGAGCAATCGTGATATTAGCCTGCCTATCGCTAGTGGTATGCGCGGGCTGCAAGAAGGCCGAGTACGATACGTTCGCCACCCTGCACGGGGTGGTGAAAGACCACAGTAGCGCGGAGCCCATAGCTGGCGTGAGCGTGCAGCTAAGCCCTGGCGGCAAAACGCAGACCACCGGCACCGACGGGCGCTTTGAGTTCGTTGACCTCGAGCCAGTGCAGTACACCATCCAGGTGCAGAAGGACGGCTACAGCACCAACACGAAGACGGTGACGGCCGTGGTGGGGGAGAACAATGAGGTGAACATTTCAATGACTAAACTCAAGCCGAGCCATGAATAGGTTGATTTACATACTCGTCGTCCTCCTCCCCCTTGCGGGGTTCCTCTATGGCTGTGAGAAGAAGCCGAGTAAAAAACCAGGTAGCATTTACGGCGTGGTAACCCTGCAGAGCAACGGAGAACCAGTGGTCGGCGCCACAGTAAAGCTATATAGAACAGGAGGAAGTAGTGATGATGGGGGGTATACATATGACCACTACATGGCTGGAGCCACTACCTCTATCGTTGGCCGCTACGAGTTCAAAGATCTTCTATGCGAATATAAGGACTACTACTGGATTAAACAGTACAAATATTCAATAGAGGTTAAGGCGAGAGTAGCTGGTATCAGTTACACTCTTTCTGGAGAGGCTAGCACCACAGTAGAGCCTGGGAAAGAGTGCCGAGTCGATATAGAGGTTAAGTAAATTGCCGTTCAGATGCCAAGAAGCCCACGATCGCCAGCGCGCAGCGCAGCCCCCAGGGGCAACCCGCAGCCCCTGAGGATCGACCGATGGCTAAAGTTCATCAAGCCAATCCCGAGCAGTACGCCATCGTGGCGCATAGGGCGGGCTACTCTGCCTCTACACCATGATGCCCTGCTTGGGGTGGCAGTTAGGTTACCAGTTCACGTGTAAAAGACAAAGAGCCATGAATAAAACCATATCCCTATTGCTAGCAATACTTACGCTCACACTGCTTCTCACTTCCTGTAAGAACGAGCAGGAAAAAGGTAGTATCTACGGTGTAATGGTCGATGCGCAAAGTGCTGAGCCCATGCGGGGCACGCAGGTGCAGCTGTATACGGGTAGCGAGCTCCTATTGAGTACCGTTACGTACGATGATGGACACTACGAGTTCAAGGATTTGGCTCCTGGAAGCAGCTATGCGGTTGGGGTAAAGAAAGTCGGGTACAAGGATTTTGCGGCGGCAGTGACCGTAGAATCTGGGCGCCAAGCCAGATGCGATATCGCATTGCTCTCTGCGGCCGGCCCCACCCCAAAAAGCAGTATCTACGGCGTGGTAGTCGATGCGTCTACGGGGGAGCCTCTGCGAGCAGCGATGGTTTGCTTGTATAGCGAGGGGGCCCTGCTGTTGAGCACTCGCACCTCCGACGATGGCAGCTATGAGTTCAAGCCAGTTCATCCCAAAATATATACGGTAAAGATTGCTGCAAATGGATATAAAGATTACACCGCCAAGGTGATCGTGCAGCAGGAGCAAAGGGTTCATTTCGATATTGTGTTGACCCCTCAAACCCCTCAAACCAGCATTTACGGCAAGGTGACAGATGCGGCTGAAGGGTATCCATTGGAGGCAACAGTAAAGCTGTTTTCGAGCGGCGTTTTGATTGCAGACACCTACGCGAACCGCGGTAATTATGCGTTCAGCAAACTTGAGAAAGGGGGAAGCTACGATGTGGTGGTGCAAAAATACGATTATAAGGATTCCAAGGCTTCCGTGAACGCAGAGCTGGGCAAGCGGGTGAGGTGCGATGTTGCCTTAGCCCGGCTAAACACGATGACAGTGCACGAAGCAGAATCCGCTGTCACGGGGAGTTCTGTAGTATTGGGCAGTTACTTTGAATTACATGGCAGCCCTGCGCCGTCTGAATATGGATTCTACTACGCCAACCACCCGAGTCCCCTAACAGATGGTTTGGTAGTAAAAGGGTCTCTTTCTCTTGGGTATAACAACCTATTTACCGCTTCCCTGAGCGCCCTGCAGAAAGGCACCTACTACGTGCGGGCGTATGCTAAGAATAGTCGCGGAGTGGTATACGGAGACGAGGTTAGTTTTGAGGTCACGGGCCTGCCCGTTGTGAGTACAAAAAAGCCAACACACATTACCACGACCACCGCCAGGCTCAATGCGGAAATAGTCTACGCAGGCGAACCGCCCTTCACCGAGCGCGGTTTTGTCTACGCGCAGCTACAAGCAGAGCCCTCTCTGGACGATGATCCCAGCGCAACCACAACGGTGGTCGTTGCTGGCACAAGTGGGGCCTTCAGCGTTGAAGTCTCTGGGTTGACGGATGAAACCTCCTACTATGTAAGAGCCTACGCCAAGCACGCAGGGGGTGTGACATACGGAACAACGCAGAAGTTCAGGACAGAAATGGCTCTAGAGAAGTACATTGTGATCCTTAGGTCCGATAATCTCATGGTGATGAATCAAGACATTACTGCAGGCCAAGATCATTATCATGCCGATAAGCTGTGCGATGAAGTGGTGTTCGCAGGTTTTAGTGACTGGAGGTTACCTTCGATAGGAGAGTTGGAAACACTCTACAAAAAGCGGGCAGACATAGTTGGCTTTAGTGACGATATCTATTGGTCGAGTACTTCCACATTAGATGATGATTACGAGGTGCTCAATTTTAGCGATGGGACGAAAAGCACTGCTAGATTTGAGTATCACCGTGCCCGTGCGGTCCGTAGCCTGCGCTAGAAGCATGGCATTAATGCGCTAGCACCCCTAATGCCCCAAGCTTTCCCCGAGCCAGCCACGCCAAGGCTGGCTCGCTTTGTACCTGGCACTTGCTTTCCCCTAGCGCTGGCCATTCTTCCCCCCACATCGGGGTAGGGGAGGGTGAGGCTATCAGAAGCTGGCCTGTAGTTGGATGTAGCCGCTGTGTACTGCTGGGCTGAGCTGGTTTTTCCGGAATGAGTATGTCAGCCCCCCAGTGAGGTATCGGGTAATCTTATAGCGTAGTTGCGCCTCTAGGAGTCCATTGTGCCCTTTACCTAGACCCTGTAGGAGTTCGTAGCTGAGGGCGTTGTTCCCTGGGTTCGTGGCATCAGCGTGCGCGTAGGTGACGCTGAGATGGGCTTGCCATTTGTCGCCGAATGGGCATTCGAGCCTATAGCCATACGATTGGACGCGCGCGCGGTTTTGTTTTTCCTGCAGGTAGGTATTGAACTGCGCGGTGAGCTGGTGCACAGCGTGCTTGCTAGTTTCGTAGGCGATGGAGGCAGAGAGTTCTAGGCGCTTGACCCGCACCATTTGGCTGCTGTGGTAGGGTTGCAGTCGCTGCTCATGGGCTAAGAGGAGGCTTAGCAGCGAGCACCAGCCGTGGATTACTGGCGTTTCGAGGGCGATGGAATGGGCACTCCGTCCAAAAGCCTGTAGGCCTTGCGCAAGCAGCTGATGGCTTTTTGTGCGTACGTAGGCGTAGGTGAGGCCTATGGGCTTGGCGTGGTGGTTGAGCAGGAGTTGGGCCTGGAGCGTAGAGGCGCCTTCTGGGCAGCAGCTTGTGTCTTGAGGTAGCCATGGGAGAGGCGCGAGGTACCATTGGTTGTCGGTTCTTTTTGTGCTGGCGGAGAGTGCTAGGTGGATGTCCCAGCGCAGCCACCAATCGGTGGAGGAGTCGATGGGTTGTTGCCGTGCGCGGGGCGATATCTGAAGCGTGAGGTGGCTTTCGCCGGCAGTGGCCATGGTTTTGTTGGTGCTTGGCACGTACTGTAGGGAATAGCAGGCTTGGTCGCGGTGCTGCGCGGGGGCGAATTCGTTGAGCTGGGCTACGCCGTCGCGGTTGAGGTCTAGCCAAGCATACTGGCCTTGGCCCACTGGGACTGGGATGTAGTGCAGCTGCCACCGTTGGACGGTCTCCCCCCGTAGCTGCGTCAGGAGCGCGAGGCCTACGCGATGCTCCCATAGGGGGAGCTGGAGCGAGAGGTTGCCCAAGAAGTGGTTGCGCCCTAGGCTGCGCCATGCGTCAGCTACCGAGAGGAAGTGCTTGTAGCCCAAGGTGGCACTTAGAGTCCCGGCCCCTGGAAGTCCTATGCGACCCTCCAGCTTGGTTAGGAGCGCAGAGCTGCTGGGGGTGAGCTTGTTGTGGAGCGTGTCCCACCGCTGCTCATAGAGCACATCGAGGCGCGTGGAGTAGCGCGTGGAGTCGTGTAGACAGGTATATAGCCCCCCCGTGAGCGTGGCGAAGTCTTGGGGGAGGTCTTTGTTGCCGGGGGTGAGCTGCTGTTTCCATTCGGCCTTGGTGCAGCTGCCTAGGGTTGCGTAGTGCCAGTGGTGGGCCACGTTGCTAGCGACTGAGCCCTGATGGTATCTTGTGGTTTGGAGGCGTACTAGTGAGGTTTTTATGACGTTGTCGAGCGACCAGCGGCCGAGTCGGTGCTGTTGCTCTAGGCTAGCTGCCCCCCCTAGGAGCGCGGGACGTGCGAGTCCCTGTGTCGCTATGCGCCAGTGTCCTTGGGGCGTGCGCTGCAGTATGGAGATGGAGGCATCAGCGAAATCATGCGCCAAGAGACTATCGTGTAGCCCCCACTGGTGCGCCATGGGGGTAGGGACGAAGGGGAGGAAGGCCCTAAACGCCCTGTGTACCCATTGTGCTTGCGCTTGTAGCGAGAGCTTCGAGTTGGGGCGTTGCATGAGGAGGGCGTGATGCCTGAGCAGGAGTGCGCCGCCCTGCAGGTAGCCACCCCCAGCCTGGCGGGTCTTGCTTCCTTGTAGGGAGTATGCGCCGGTGAAGGCCACTCCCGTAGCGCTGTCGCGCCATGCTTTGCCTAGCGTGGCCTCAAGCAGTAGGTGGCTGCGTGGGGCTTGTTGCTTTTCCGTGGAGGGCATATAGCTGCCCTGGGGCGTACCCATCTTGGGGGCTACCCATAGGAAGAGCTGCTGGTTGTTGTTGCCCTGCGTGGAGATGTAATTGCCCTGGTTTGGCCCCACGTAGCTGAATGGGACCGCTAGTCCCTGCGACGACGGTGTTCCTGCGGTCGTAGGAACGTAGATCTGGTAGCGCTGTCCGTCCACGGTGGTGTCGCGTAGCTGGTAGGAGGTCCTATTCTCCGCCATTTCCCCAGACGAAATTCCTAGGAGCGTTTCGGGGAAAAGGGCTTGTGGTGTGCTACCCGGTGCGCGCGGAGAGTTCGTCTTTGTTTCCATGGTTACCACGCCCCCCAGCGCCATGGACCATCCGTTGCGCCATTGGCCTTGGAGTGCTAGCTGGCCGCCGAGCTGCTGGTAGGGCGATTGGCTCGTTTCATACTCAACTGCGATGCGACTGCGGGAGCTAATGGGGCAGCGAGCCGTGAAGGTAATGGTGCCGAGGTTATAGTCTATGGTGTAGTCGTGGTCAAGTCCTCTTTGCAGGAGTTGGTCATCGAGGTAGACCCGCTCGGAGTTGGCCAGCACCACTACCCGCGTGAAGGCTCTATGGCCTTGGAGTTCGTAGGGGCCCTGCACGCCTTCGATAGGGGCGAGCGACACCCTCATCACTTGCCCCTTGGGGAGGCCGAAGGCGGCATGTAGGCGGATACGCCCATGGTGCTTTGTGCGCAGGGCCACGCGGCCTAGGAGTCCACGTGCTTGTTGGGTGAATAGGAGGAAGTGGTTTTGCTGTGCTTGGATGCGGATATCGCCGGCCTCTAGGCGCCAGGAGGAGTCGTAGATGTGGATGTAGAGTTCATTGAGGAGCCGCAGCTCTTGGCTTGTGCCTTGAGGCTGGAAGGGCAGAGCTTGGTCGGCGATGCGGATGGTGGTGCGGATGCCGTGGTAGAGCGGGCCCTCGATGGTCAAGTCGGTCATGCCCCCGCGCGGATTTTGAGAGTTGCCGCCCGTACCAATATTGCGCTCGGCCATGCCGTGGATGGTAAAGGGGGGCGGAACAGCCGCCGGGGCAGGGTGTTTGGTGAACGGCTGGAAAGGGATCAGGGCACTGTCGGCATTCTGCCCGCCGAGCAGTGCGGCCGCTGAAAAGCTATAGGCGATGGTATCGGTGGCTAGGGCATTGCTGATGCTTTGGCCGGGCAGCTGCCTAGGCAGCAGGAGGAGGGCTGTGGGCAGGAGGGCGCGCAGCCACCATAACCAGCTATGCGCCCGCAGGATGCGCCCGCAGGGCAAGGGTTGCGGGCAGAGAGAGGCCTTGGTCCCCGTGGCGTTTACTGTCGCCACGAGGGATGCGTCAGTGCGTTGAGGTCTGTGAGGCCCTGGGGAAGGTCGTTGAGGTTGTTTGTTCGGCAGGGGTTGATGTCGATCCCCCCGCGCCGCGTGTAGAGGGTGCATACGGTTAGAAGCGCAGGGAGGTATTTCTGGTAGAGCGCGCTGTAGAGCAGTTCGCAGATCTCTTCGTGGAAGTGGAAGCCATTGCGTAGCGCAACGACCTGCTGGAGTAGCTCTTGGGGGTGCGGGAGCTTTTCGCCCTGCATGTGTACGTAGAGATTGCCCCAATCTGGTTGCCCAGTCACGCGACAACGACTGCGCAGCAGGCGAGTGTGGAAGTGTAGCTCGTGGTCGAGTGCATTCTCTTGGGCTGCGCTTGTGGGGGTAGCGGTTTCGTAGGGTTGCCACCCCTCAAAGTCGCATGGTGCGGTGTAGTGGTCGAAGAATTGGCACCGCACATCGGTTTTGAGCAGCAGGCGTAGGTCTTGCTGCACGGTGCTGACGAGCTGTGCAATGCACGCGGGGCGGGTAAAGCCCATGGCGACGTTGTTGAGGGAGTGGAGGTAGAGTTTGAGCGACTTGCTCTCCACGATGTAGGGGCTGCTGGCAGGGTAGATCACCTTGAGAATCCCCTCGATGGGCAGTCCGGCTTGCTGCATGCAGGCTACCTCGTAGGCGTGCCAAACGTCGAAGCCCTCGAAGGGAGAGCTGGAGGTGTCCACTCGGTTGGCTTTTCTGGCCAGTTGGCGTTCCACGCGAACCAGCAAGGTGGGGTCGTAGCGGTCGGGCAGTGGAGAGCGATGGCCTAAGTGGCGAGCCTCGGGCCTCTCAGGCGCGGGGGGCGTGGTGTCGTTGATGCTCATGCTAAACGCCTATTGGGGGCCAAGTTACTATTTTATGGCCGAGAGCATGACCTCCACAATGCGTGCCGGGGGCATCTGCTTACAGGCATAGTCGCCCCGTCTACAGGGCCTATTACCGTAGACAGAGCAGGGGCGACAGTCGAGGTCTTGCCGCCCTAGGGAGTGCTGCGGGGCTTGTCCCCATCCGTAGAAGCCCGCGTAGGGGTGCGTAGCCCCCCAGAAGGAGACCACGGGGATGCCTGCCCAGGAGGCCAGATGCAGGTTGGCTGAGTCCATGGTGAACATCACCTCCAGCTGCTGCATCAGGGCCACTTCCCAGTCAAGGCCTTTGTGGAGCGCGGCCACGTTGATACTTCGCGGCATGCTTTCATGCCATGCCTCCAGCACGCGGGACTCCTCGTTGCCCGCCCCGAAGAGGCAAAGCCCGTAGCCCCGCGCGTAGAGCTGCTGGGCCACCGCTAGGCTATACGCCAGCGGATACATCTTCCCTGCGTGCTTAGCGAAGGGCGCTATGCCTACCCAGTCGCGGCACGGCGCAAGCAGCTCTAGGATGTGGGGCAGGTCATGGTGTTGAGGTATCAGATGGGAGCATTTGGGCACGTTGACGAGGAATCCCAATTGCGCCAACACATTGCTATAGCGGATCATGGAGTGAGTCTGCGGCTGAAGGAGCTTATGGTGCGCACGGCAGAGCGCGCGCTTGCCGCGCCGCCCTTTGTCGATATGCGCCAGTTGTAGGTGGTGGGGTAGTGCTAGTAGACGTAGGAAGAGGCAAATGATCCACGCCCGCAACACGGAGTGCATGTCGGCCACCCCCTCGTAGGGGCCTGCTGCATGGATGGTTTTGGCCAGCTGCCATAGGCCACGGAGGCCTTTATGGGCGCCATGGGTGTAGGCCGGGATGAAGCGCACACGCTCCAGCGCGCTGAAGAGCGTGGCCACGTGCGCCTGGGAAACCACCACCCACTCCACCTCTGGGTAGCTCTCTGCGGCCTGGCGCAGCAGGGGCAGCATCATCACCACATCGCCCAGCGCAGACAGGCGTAACACCAGCACGCGACGTGGAGGCTTGGGGGCATCTGCGCGATGCGTAGGCATGGGGAATGTCCTAGCGAGACCCTACCGCTGCTCTCGGTAGAGCACGGGATTGAGGGTAGGATCGTTGTACATTTTCATCTGCTTGTACATCTTCATACGCTTGGTGCCTGCGGCGTAGGCCTCGAGGAGCTGGTCGATGGCCGTGGAGAGGTCGACCCGCTGCTCGAGCAGCACGTTGAGCTTCCTTTGGCACTGGGCCCTATGCTCAGCCGAGGCATCCAGCCGTACGGCCTCTACCTGCATGTGGTATATCTTGAGGGTGAGTATGGCCAGTCGATCCAGTGCCCAGGCTGGGCTCTCCGTGTTGAGCGTGGCGTTGGGACTGGCCTCCACCTGGTGGAACTTCGTGTAGAAGTAGCTGTCGAGGGCCTCCACCATCTCCGTGCGGGTCTGGTTGGCCTGGTCGATGCGCCGCTTGAGGGCCAAGGCCTCCTCTGGGGCTATCTTTGGGTCTCTTATCAGGTCTTCTAGGTGCCACTGCACCGCGTCGCCCCACGCCTTCTGGTAGAGGTCGTGATCCATTGTCCCCTGCGGGTAGGGGTTTTCGATGGGGGTGTCAACGTTGTCGCTCACGTGGTAGTCTATCACCACATCCCAAAACAGTCGATTGCAGTGCGTACTAAAGCTCATGGCCCTGTGTGCTTACTTCCTTGGCAAATATAGCCTTTTCTGCCAGTATGGGCTGTGCTGATGGTCTTTTTGTTTACCTTTGTGGGAGGATGGCGGTGGTCAATGGCCATCCGCGAGGGAAGGGGTATGGACTATAGGGAGTGTTCCCGCGGTCGGATTGCACGCCGCGACAACCAAGAGGTATATACGCTCGATAGCGCCGCGCAGCACAGCTTGCGTCTTTACGACTGGGGGCGCATGCATCAGTTGCCGAGCAATGCCTTGCCGGTGGTGCTAGTGCAATTCAAGAACAAGCGCTACGATTACTTTGTGAATGCGCAGCGTCTGCCCCTCCAGACCGATGACCTCGTGACGGTGGCCGTGCCCTCTGGGCGCGATGTGGGCGCAGTGGCCCTGACGGGCTGGCTCGCTTGGCGCGAGTACGTGCGCACCCAGGCCGACAGGCCCGCCCCCCCCATGGAGGTCTACCGCCACGCCAATGCCAACGACGTGGAAAAATGGATTGAGTGCATTTCCCAAGAGGCCTCCACCATGTTCCTTGCCCGTGGCCTTGCGGAGCGCATGGAGCTGCCCATCAAAATCCTCGACGTGGAGTTCCAGGGCGATGGCAAAAAGGCCACCTTCTACTTCAACGCCGAGTCTCGGGTAGACTTTCGTGGACTCGTGCGCTCCCTGGCCGCAGAGCTGCACGTGCGCATTGAGATGCGCCAGATAGGCCCTCGGCAGGGCGCGGTGCTTCTGGGCGGTATGGGGCCCTGCGGACAGTGCCTGTGCTGCTCCCGGTGGAAAATGGAGATCCGCTCCGTCACCACCGCCACCATCAAGGCCCAGGAACTCTACGGCAACATCCAGAAGCTCGCCGGGCAATGCGGCAAGCTCAAATGCTGCCTCAACTTCGAGCTGGAGGCCTACCTCGATGCCCGACGCCATATGCCCACGGTCAAGGCTCCCCTGCAGCTGGAGGACATGCAGCTCTACTACGTAAAGAACGATCTCTTCCGCCAGATCATGTGGTTTGCCCCTGAGCCCAAGTCTACGAGTAACTTGGTCATGCTCTCCGTGGCTGAGGTGCGCCGCGTGATGGCCCTCAACGCCGAGGGCAAGAAAGGCGCCCCGCTCGAAGACCTACGCCTCCCCGAACCTGAGGCCGCGCCCGAGGTCTCCAGCTTCGACAACGTCATCGTTGAGGAAAACATCACCCGCTTCGACCGTCCCAAACGCCAGAACCAGAACCGGAATAGGCGGCGCAATCAGCACAAAGGCCGCCTGCAGCAGCAAAAGGCCAAGCCTAGCAGCGAGCAGGGGAAGGCCTAACGGGCGTAGCTGAGCGGCTGCCCCTGCGGCTGCCCCACCACCTGATTGGCGCAGTAGGCTAGCTGTCCGTTCACCAGCGTCGCCTCGATGGTGTGGTGGTAGTGCTCCGAGGCCAGGGGGCTCCATCCGCACTTGCTTAGCACTGGCTGCGCAGGGAGGGCTTCGTTGTGTCGCGACACTATCACCAGGTCAGCCCAGTAGCCCGGCGCAATACTGCCCCGATTGGCCACGCTGAGGAGCTTAGCTGGGTTGGATGCGTAGAGGGCTGCAACCCGCGGCAGGGTGAGCTGTCCTTGGTAGCAGAGCTCGAGGAGAACGAGTAGGCCGTATTGAATGGTCGGGATGCCCGAGGGACAGTGTAGGTAATCCTGCTGCTTTTCGCACCATTGGTGCGGCGCGTGGTCGGTGCCTACAGTGAAGAAAGCCTTTCCCCTTGCGGCCTGGCGCAGGGCCTCCCGGTGTCGTGAATCCTTAATGGCCGGGTTACACTTGATGCCCCCCCCCAAGCGTGCGTAGTCTTGCGCAGAGTACCAGAGGTAGTGTGGGCAGAGTTCCCCGCTGATGTTGTTTTGCCCCGCTGCGGCCATGCGGGTAAAGAGTAGGGCCTCTTCCGCCGTGGAGAGGTGGAGCACGTGCAGCCTTGTTCGGTAGCTCATGGCCAGCTCTAGGGCTTTCTTGGTGCTGCTCAGGCACGCCTGGGCCGACCGGATGGTGGCGTGGGCCTCAAAGGGAATGGTCTCCCCCCATTGCGCCCTTGCAGTCGCCAGGTTCGCCTGGATGATCGCATCGTCCTCGCAGTGCACCAGCAGGGGCAGCTCCACGCTGGAAAAGATGCGATGTAGGCTTCGCGCATCGGTCACCGCCAGGCGCCCCGTGCTGGTTCCCATGAAGAGCTTGACCCCGGCTACCTTCTGTGGGTTGGCCTTTGGCAGCAGGTCAAGGTTCTCCTCGCTGGCCCCTAGGTAAAAACCGTAGTTGGCGTAACTCCGTCCCCGCGCGAGGGCCAGCTTCTCCTCCAGGGCTTCCATGGTCAGGGTCGGTGGGAGAGTGTTGGGCATATCGACAAAGCTCGTCACGCCCCCGGCCACCGCCGCGCGCGACTCGCTAGCCATGTCGGCCTTCGATGTTAGCCCAGGCTCTCGGAAATGCACATGCGTATCCACCATGCCCGGCAGCAGGTAGCGCCCCTGCAAGTCATGCATCTTGCGTGCGCCTAGTCCTTCGCGTAGCTCCCCCTGCGGAAGCCCCTCGAACACGCGGCCAATCTTTCCCGTGGCCTCGATGGTCACACCGCCCGTAAAGACCCGCTCTGGGGTTACCACCTGCGCATTATATAGCAACTGCTCCATGGGCTCTAGCACCTATTGGCGATTGATCCTCTTGATCTTCCTGGCGCGCCACCGCAGCTTAATTACGCCTAGGAATGCCTCGGAGAAAATGCCGCCGCTCATCTTCGAATTGCCCTTCTGCCGATCCGTAAAGAGTATCGGCACCTCTACCAGTTTGTAGCCCAAGCGAAAGGCCAGGTATTTTATCTCAATTTGGAAGCCGTAGCCCTTCATCTCTATCGGTAGGGCCAGTAGGGCTTGCAGCACGGGGGCCCTGTAGCACACGAAGCCCGCCGTGGTGTCGCAGATGGGCATCCGAGTAATCATGCGCACGTAGATCGATGCGCAGTACGAAATCAAGATGCGCAGCAGCGGCCAGTCCTTCACCCGGAATCCATCCTTATAGCGCGAGCCTATGGCCACGTCCGCCCCCTGCTCGCAGGCCTCTACTAGAAGGGCCAGGTCTTTTGGATCGTGCGAAAAGTCGGCATCCATCTCGCACAGGGTGTCGAACCCGTGCTCTAGCCCCCAGCGGAAGCCGGCCAGATAGGCTGTACCGAGCCCCTGCTTGCCCTCGCGCGACAGCAAGTGGAGTCGTCCCCCGTATTGTGCCTTGAGCTGCTCTACGCAAGTCCCCGTGCCATCGGGCGAGTTATCGTCTACCACCAGGAGCTCCGCCCCAAGGGGTTGACCGAGCACCGCGGCCACCATCGGCGCAATGTTCTCTATCTCATTGTAGGTGGGGATAATGACTAAGAGTTTACCCATATCTTCCCTTCCTTCATCCCTACTCCTGCACGCTTTGCCCCGTGGGATCTTGCAAGATACCTAGTATCTTCCTTGTCTCCTCGTTCTCCAGCGCAATGCTTGTGGGAAGCTGCCAGGCTAGGTAGGTAATTTTGTGCCCTTGAGCGCGGAAAAGTGCTTCGTAGCGCGTGGGAATGGCCAGCAGCGGGTAGTCGTCTAGGTGGGGATCGATGTCGTCGAATGCCGTCAATACTGGGACCCCAAGCGACTGGAGTAGCGCCAGGGTGTAGTCGTAGAGCGGCCTAGAATCGGTTTTCAGGTGCACCTGCCCCCCCGGTGCCAGCAGCTGCTGGTAGAGGAAGAGGAAACGGGGGTGCGTCAGGCGGCGTTTGGCATCGTGGTCCTTGGGGCGGGGGTCGGGAAAGGTGAGCCAGATCGCGTCCACCTCCCCCGGGGCGAAAAGCCGCGTGATAGTCTCGATACGCCCGCGCACGAAGCCCACGTTGGGCATTTGCGCTTCCAGCGACATCTTGGCCCCCCGCCACAGCCGGGCGCCCTTGATGTCCATGCCCACGAAGAGCCCCTGACTATCGCGATGGGCCAAGGCCACCGTGTATTCGCCCCGACCGCAACCTAGCTCCAGCGTCAGCATGGCACCAGGCATGCGGAAATGTTCACGCCAGTGGCCGCGCAGCGCGAAGGCATTTGCCCGCAGCTCCTCTAGCGTAGGCTGGAAAAGGTGCGCAAACGTGGCGTTCTCGGCAAAGCGGGTGAGCTTATTCTTCCCCATGCTCCTTCGACGTCTGCCCCCTGTAGAGCTCTAGGCTGAGCTGCTTGATCCCCTCTAGCGGGTCTTGCCGCATGCCATGTTGGAGCGTGAAGAGGTACTCCCCCGTGTCGGCAAATTGTGCCTGGGTGCGGTAGGGAAGTACAAGATCCTTGGTGTCGGCAAAGCCCTTGCCGTACCACTCGCCCTGCCCATTGGCCAGCGGGTAGCTGAGCGTGTCAACCACCTGCGCTCCATTAGGCCCCTGTATGCTTACTATCAAGTAGAGATTAGAGAAGTCGTAGGAGCTACTATGGCGCAGCCCCAAGTCGATGGTGTAGGGCTGCGTAATGTCGGTCACCCTCACCGACCAACGGATTACGGAGTCTGCGCTCCACCCCGATCGAGGGGCCTGCCACGTGCAGCGCATCACGGGGCGAGGGCCACACCCTAGCAGCCCCATGCCTACGAACACCACGGCCACCCCCAATAGGCCCCTAGTGCCTGTTCGCAACACCTTACATTGTCTTTGCCCTGCCATGCTACCTCCCCCAGGCGTGGACTCGGCTGTCCGCCAATGGCGACCGCCCACGCACAACGGGGCTACAAAATTAAGCATTTTAGCTGTTTACCCTCCCCCACGCTAGCTTGATTGCCCTCGCTGCGCCGTGCCCCCGTGCGCCCCGCTTGGGCTGTCTCCCCGCCATTTGCCAGGGAACAACCATCGCTGCCCTTACGATTGTTCTTTGCGATGCAAGGTTGCCAATCGGTATTCGTCCTTCAGGGAATGGCTCTACGGCCTACGTTGGCCCCATTTTGCCAATGGACATTAATTGCTACCTTTGCACATGTTCTTTGCATCGCAAGGAAGCAATGGAATCCCGAGCAGGGGTATGGTCTAACTGAATCAATCCAAATGTGTAGGAGATGTACGCTATGAGAGCATTTACGTATGGTAGGGTCGTGCTACTGTTGCTGGCTTTGACCGCCGCAGGCTGCCACTCGCAACGCGCGGCCACGGTGTCGCCCCAGGAGGGGGAGAGGTCGCAGCTCGATTTCAAGAATTTCGACGAAATCACCTGCAAGGCGCCGGTGGACTTGTTTATCTCCCAGGGGGAAACTTTCCTCGTGGAGGTGGAGGTCCTCGACCAGGAGGCCTCGGATCGCCTAGAGTTCAAGATGCATGAGCGGGAGTTTATTATAAAAGAAGAAAAGGCTTCTTGGTGGAGCGGGCAGCGCGCCAAGGGGCCTATTGCCAATATATACATCACCCTTCCGCGGCTTGAGGAGCTTAGCTTGGCCTCCGCCGGCAATGCCAAGCTCATGACCCCTTTCACCACGTCCAAGGCCTTTGAGATCTCCATTGCAGGTTCGGGAAGCCTCACTGGTACGCAAGTGCGTTGCGCGGGGGAGGCTGAGTTTAGCGTTGCGGGGAGCGGCTCGGTGGACATTGCGCAGCTCGACGCCCACTCCTTCGAGGCAGATATCGCAGGCTCTGGCGAGGTCAGTGTCTCCACGCTGGCGTGCTCGGGCGAGCTTGAGGGAAACATTGCCGGCTCGGGGCGCATCGCTCTCGGCAACTGCCGTGCCCAGAAGGCCGATTTCTCCATCGGCGGCTCAGGCGATGCCCACGTCGAGACCCTCGTGGCCTCGGGGACTGTTGAGGTAGATATTGTGGGTAGCGGCAATGTGAAATTTGGCGAGCTTGCTGCCCGCAGGTTCACTGTCTCCAGCATGGGCAGTGGCGATGTCTACGTTGATAAGCTCCAAGAGGGCACACAGGTCTCACAGAGTGGAGTTGGGTCTGGGACAATCAGGATCGGACGATAGCTTATCTGCTCAACCGCAGGGGGAGATCCCACGGCTATTCTAGCCGTGGGATCTCTTTTGTATGACGGGCATGTCATACATCTGTGGTGAAAGTCCATGCGGGGCGTAGTTGCCAACGAACCCCATAGCGATTTGCAAGTCTCAGGGGGTGACCCTTTGGAGAGAAGAAGCAATAGCGAACTCATGGCCTGACGAACATGAACCTAACACTAAGGCGTACTAAGCGGACAAGCTGGCCAAAGGCAGTGAAGCTCCCAAAAGGCAACCGTAACCTTGATGCGTAAATTAGGCAGGTAAACGATGAAAGATGTATGGCCTACCCCGTGAGGCCTCGTAAGCTGTTTGGACTCCTACGCGATTAGACACGCTTTGAGAACGAATTACACCGCCGTATGCCGAACGGCACGTACGGTGGTGTGAGAAGGTGAAACGAAAGTAGGTCAGAAAACTTGCGTTTCCCGACCTACTCGATTTGCCTATATCTAGGTACTCTATTGCTTGACTGCTCGCAACGTTTTGCTCTCCCCATTCACATCCACCAGGCGCACTAAATACACGCCTGAGGGGCTAGCCGTGAGGTCTATGGTGAACACACTCTCGGGCGCTTCTATGGTCTGGAGCAGTGCCCCCGTGCCGGTATACACCTCGCAGCGGGCTAGGGTAGTGCCAGCATCTATGGTCACTTGCCCATCCGTAGGATTGGGGGATAGCTGGGCCTGCGCCAGCAGTACGCTCTCAACAGGCGTCGGGTTGTTACCCTCGCCTTCTGCTTTCTTTTCAAACTCCACCGTGAAGGTCACCTTGCCAGTCATAGCGGTCACCTCCCACTCTTTATCTCCTATTTTTTTAGCCCCTTCCGCGGTTATAGCTTTAACCCTGTAGCCTACCTCTGGCTTACCCTCCACAACCAAAACCGCTCCCTCTTTTAGTGCTTCACCTGAGCTAACCACAGCCCCGCCATCCTTTCTAGTAATGGTAACCTCACCAGCTCCCGCAGGCATGATGGTGGTTGCCCCAAGGGTTGCGAGTTTTTCAAACTCCACCGTAAAGACCACCTGTTCGCCCGGATTGGCGGTTACCTTCCATTCGTTGCCTCCATTGCTGTTAGCGCCTTTGGCAGTGACCTCTTTGAGCTTGTACTGGTGTTCGTCGTTAGGCTTTGCATCGATTACCAGGACTTCATCCTTCGTTAGCTTATCGCCCTCGTTGACCACTGCACCTCCATCCTTGCGGGTGATTTTAGCTGTGCCGGCACCGGCAGGTTCCACAATCACCGAGAGCATTGCGGGCGGGTTCTTTTCAATGGTCCACCCGTACCACTTCCCATCGTGGGGATCGCCCTCTTTCCCATCGTAGTTATCAGCCGCGGCTTTTAGCTCTGTCCCTACCAATGGTACTCCCATTGCATCTGTGATTATCAGAGTACGCTCATTGGGGCAATTCTCGAAAGTAGGAGCATCTACGTCGGAAGGTGGTGTAGCCCCGAGTTTTAGGGTCTTTAGGCTCGAGCAATTAGCGAATGCCTCAAAGCGTATATACGATGCCGCGGGTAGCGATGCGCTCGTCAGGCCTTTACAATCTCTGAATGCATATTCGCCTATCTCTATGGCCGCTGGCAGCGAGACGCTTTTCAGTTTCTTGCATTTCAAGAATGCACATTCGCCTATCATAGTAGCCCCTGGTAGCGAGACGCTCGTAAGGCTTGTGCAATCTTCGAATGCCCAATTGCCTACCCTCCGCATCTTAGCTATGGTTACTTCTTGGGCCTTCGGGAGGTATCGTGGATTCTTGTATGACAAATCGGGCATACCGTCCACCCTCTCTATGCCATTCTCAATGGTGAATTGCTCTATTTTGAGTTCACCTTTCCCCTGCTCTTGCAGGAAGGCCCAATCTGGGATCTGAAACGTACCTCCCGTTATCGTTAGCTCCTTTACGTTACCAAGCGTCTTACCCTGCATGGCCGACTCGA
Source organism: uncultured Bacteroidia bacterium (assembly GCA_947252645.1). Taxonomy (GTDB): domain Bacteria; phylum Bacteroidota; class Bacteroidia; order Bacteroidales; family CAJPTX01; genus Bacteroides_D. The sequence continues at coordinate 58,326 of CAMXWF010000006.1, read as the reverse complement.
GAGAGGCTGCATTGGTAAACGCTACGCCATCGATGGTACCGCTCAAATTGCTTGCAGGGAACCCCTCGAACGCCCAGCCGTACCACAGATTATCCTCTGTATCGCCATCTTCAACCGCTATATACCGAGATATGGCATTTGTCAAAGCATCTCCCGTTAAGGGCGTTCCATCCGCATCGAGAAGTTTTAGCTTACGCACCAGGGGACACCCAAGGAAAGCATCACCTCCAACGCTGGGTGGTGTTGCCCCGAGCTCTAGGCTCGTAAAGCGTTCGCGACCCATGAATGCCTTTTCACCTATTTTCGTGGCCGCCGGCAGCGAGACGCTCGTCAGGTTCGTGCAACCGCTGAATGCCACTTTGCCTATCTCAGTGGCCACCGGCAACGAGACGCTCGTAAGGCCTGTGCAACCAATGAATGCATACCCGCCTATCTCAGTGGCCGCCGGCAGCGAGACGCTCGTTAGAGCCTCGCAACCGCTGAATGCATCTTCGCCTATCACTATGGCCGCCGGCAGCGATACGCTCGTCAGGTTCGTGCAATCTCGGAATGCTTCATTACCTATCTCAGTGGCCGCTGGCAACGACACGCTCGTCAGGCCAGTGCAACCATAGAATGCCTCATTGCCTATCTTCGTAGCCACTGGCAGCGAGACGCTCATAAGAGCCTTGCAACCGCTGAATGCACTATTACCTACCACTGTGGCCGCCGGCAGCGAGACGCTCGTAAGAGCCTCGCAACCGCTGAATGCTTCATCGCCTATCTCTGTGGCCACCGGCAGCGAAACGCTCGTCAGGCCCGTGCATCCCCTGAATGCATATTTGCCCATCTCAGTGGCCGCTGGTAACGATACGCTCGTCAGGCCTGTGCAATCACTAAATGCCCATTTGCCTATCTCAGTGGCCGCTGGCAACGACACGCTCGTCAGGACAGTGCAATCACCGAATGCTAGCCCGCCTATCTCTGTGGCCGCCGGCAGCGAGACGCTCGTCAGGCCGGTGCAACCACGGAATGCACTTGCTCCTATCTCTGTGGCCACTGGCAGCGAGACGCTCATAAGAGCCTTGCAACCGCTGAATGCACTATTACCTACCACTGTGGCCGCTGGCAGCGAGACGCTCGTCAGGCCAGTGCAACCACGGAATGCTCTATAGCCTACCTTCCGCATCTTCGCTATGTTCACTTGTTGAACTTTCGGAAAGTAACGGGCACTCTCGTATGGTAAATCGGGCATATCGGCCACCCTCTCTACGCCATTCTCTATGGTGAATTGCTCTATTTTGAGCTTATCTTGTCCCTGCTCCAGCAGGTAGGCCCAATCTGGAATCTGAAACGTACCTCCCGTTATCGTTAGCTCCTTTACGTTACCAAGCGTCTTACCCTGCATGGCCGCCTCGAGCGAGGCTGCATTGGTAAACGCTACGCCATCTATGGTACCGCTCAAATTGCCTGCAGGGAACTCCTCGAACGCCCAGCCGTACCACAAATTATCTTCAGTATCTCCATCATTAACCGCTTTATATAGGCTCTTGGCATTATCCAATCCACTGCCTGTTAGGGCTGTGCCATCTGGTTTTATCAGTTCTAGCTCACGTACTAAGGGCCAATTCATGAAAGCGTTAGCGTCCACGCTGGTGGGCGGTGTAGCCCCGAGTTGTAGTCTTTTTAGGTTCTCGCAACCACTGAATGCATACCAGCCTATCTCTGTGGCCGCCGGCAGCGACACGCTCGTAAGAGCCTCGCAACCACTGAATGCATACCAGCCTATCTCTGTGGCCGCCGGCAGCGATACGCTCGTTAGGCCAGTGCAATCATTGAATGCATAGCCTCCTACTCTTTGCAGCTTAGCTACGTGCAATTCTTTAAGAGCTCTACTAAACAGAAGATCCCATATGCTCATATCGGGAATATCCGCCACGCTACTCACCGCATCGGTCACCACAAACTTCTTCAGGTTTTTCAGATCCTCGCAATTGGCCTTTAGCCAATACCAATCGTCCCACTCAAAGCTTCCTGCGCTCACCTCGATGCCTTCCACCTCACTAAGCGTATACCCTGCAAGGGCCTTTTTCAAAGATTCCTGCCCAGTTTTGGTGTTTTGCGTCCCATCGCTCTTGGTGACGGTCACGGTCAAATTGTCGCCCCACACGGTGCCACTACACGCCACTACCAGCAGTGCTACTGCTAGTAGCCTACTAAATAATTGTCTCATTATCAGCTATTTTTGAAATTATACTTCTCGATTTTCACTCACCTATCTTGCTTGCACCTGTATTTATACGTTCCTTTTTTTACTGCCGCCCAAAACGCTAAATTCTTTACGAAACACCCCCAGTAGAGGGTAGTACTCTATTCCCTAGATTTTCTATCTCACTCGCTATTAGCATGTTACAAAATCTGGCAAATGGTGCTCTTTCGCCCCTATTCAACGCATTCTGTCTGTAAATATACGAACAGGTACTTGCCCAGAACAACGTACGCGGGGTGCTCAACCGCGTTGTGCGCAACAAGGGCGCCTCGGGTATAGACGGCATGAATGTCGAGGAGCTCTGCGACTACGTGAACGCCAACTGGACGAGTATCAAGCAGTCCATCCTAGCGCGTAGGCACAAGCCAGCCCCCATACGAATGGGTGGTGAGACGTACATGCGTGGCACGAGCAATATCGAAAGAAGTGCTTGCCCGCAGAGGCCTCGTAAGCTGTTTGGACTACTACGCGATTAGACACGCTTTGAGAACGAATTACACCGCCGTATGCCGAACGGCACGTACTGCGGTGTAAGAGGGAGGGAAACGAAAGTAGGTCAGAAAACGCAAGTTTTCCGACCTACTCGATTTCCTTGCATAGATCGGCCTAGAGGCCACCAGCTCTTGGGAGCTAGCGGCTACTCGTGGGAATCCACCACCCTCAGGGCTTCCTGGAAGGCCGCCCGCTGGGCTAGCTTCTGGCTGCGTCCTACCCCCTGGCAGAGGGTGACCCCATCGAGCAGCACCTTTGCCTGCGCAGTGGCGCCATCGAGCCATTGACACTGCACCTCCACCTGGTGCTGCTGCTTCTGCGCCCACCGGTAGAACTGTGATTTGGGGTCAAGCTGCGCGGCCAGAACTGTTTCGGCATCGTTCAGCTCCTGCAGCAGGTGGGGATCAACGAACGCTTTCAGCATCCGTTGCCTGAAGAAGCGCATGGCGGCTGGCAACCCCGCATCGATGAAAATGGCGCCGAAAAGGGCCTCGAGCGCATTGCCGTACGCATTGCCCGTGGACGTTTGGAAGACCCCGTGCAGCGCTGCGGGAATGTCCATCTTGATGGCCACCCCATTCATGAATTGACGGCTATTGAGCGTATTGCGCCAGAGCGACATCTGCCCCTCGTTTAGGGGGGGCAGGTGGTCGAAGAGGTAGCGCGTGGTGCAAAGATTGTACACCGAGTCGCCTAGGAACTCGAGCCGCTCGTTGTTTATCGTGCGTCCCTCGGCGGTGTGCAGCGATAAACTCGCATGCGTAAAGGCCACCTCGTAGAGCCATAGACGCCGCGGGCGAAGGTCGAGACGGTAGACAAGGTAGCGCACCAATGCGGCCGCCGCCGTCCCCTTGCGGCTGTAAAAGCTTAGGAGACGGCGGCGGCAAAGCATTTTAGGCTCCCGCATGGCCCCGGTGCCTACTCCGTGTAGCGCTTGAAAATCACCGAGGCATTGTGGCCGCCAAAGCCGAACGTATTGCTCAGCGCGTAGTTGACCGTGCGCGACACCGCCTTGAGCGGTGTGAGCTTGAGGCGCTGGTCGATGGCCTCGTCAACGTTGTGCAGATTGATGGTGGGAGGTATGATCTCCCGCTCGATGGCCATGATGCACGCCAAGGCCTCCACGGCGCCTGCAGCACCGAGCAAATGCCCGGTCATCGACTTGGTGGAGCTGATGTTGGGTAGGTAGGCGTCCTCGCCAAACACCTTCATGATGGCGCTCACCTCCGCGATATCGCCCAGGGGGGTGGAGGTGCCATGCACATTGATGTAGTCCACCTGCTTTGGGGCGATGCCGGCCTCATCGAGCGCCAGCTGCATGACACGCGCCGCGCCGCGCCCTTCGGGGTCGGGGGCCGTGATGTGGTGTGCGTCGGCCGTCATGCCTGTGCCCACCACCTCGGCGTAGATCTTTGCCCCGCGGGCCTTGGCGTGCTCGAGTTCCTCGAGCACTAGCGCCCCCGCGCCCTCCCCGATGACAAACCCATCGCGGTCGCGGTCGAAGGGCCGCGAGGCCGTTTGGGGATCATCGTTGCGCGTGGAGAGTGCCTGCATGGCGCCGAAGCCCCCCACGCCCACCGCGTTGATGGCGGCCTCTGAGCCGCCTGTGACCATGACAGTGGCCTTGCCCAGGCGGATAAGGTTCACCGCATCGCAGATGGCGTGGGTCGAGGAAGCGCAGGCCGACACCGTGGTGTAGTTGGGCCCCCGGAGGTCGTAGCAGATGGAAATGTGCCCCGCGGCCATGTCGGTGATCATCTTCGGGATGAAGAACGGACTGAACCGCGGCGTGCCATCGCCCTTGGCGTACTCCGACACCTCGCTGATGAGGGTCTGGATGCCCCCGATCCCCGAGCCCCATACCACGCCAGCCATCTGGTGGTCAAACGACTCGGGCTCTAGCTTGGCATCGCCTATCGCCTCTTTCGTGGTCACCAGCGCGTACTGGGAGAAGGCATCGAGCTTTCTTAGCTCCTTGCGGTCGAAATGGGCCTTTGCATCGAATCCCTTGAGCTCACAGGCAAAACGAGTCTTGAACTTCGAGGCATCGAAGCCATGGATCTCGTACGCTCCGCTGAGCCCGTGGGCCAAACCATCCCAGTACTCCGCCACATTGTTCCCAATGGGCGTCAAGGCCCCCAGGCCAGTTACCACTACACGCTTCAATTCCATATCAGGCCCTTTGTCTACACCAATATCAGCCGTGTAACCCGCTATTTCGCAGCCGCGTGCTGCTTGACATAGTCGATCGCCTCGCCTACCGTGGTGATCTTGTCGGAATCCTCATCGGGAATCGTGATACCAAACTCCTTCTCAAATTCCATGATCAGCTCCACGGTGTCCAGCGAATCGGCCCCTAGGTCATTGGTAAAACTCGCAGTTGGCACCACCGCATTCGCATCCACGCCAAGCCTCTCCACGATGATCTCCTTGACCTTCTCTGCTATCTCCATAGTCACTATCCTTTAGTTTCTTGTACCCAGCGCGGCCCGCGAACCTTGTCGCCACCCCCGCCTGTACGTTTTCCAGGCGCGAAGGTAAAAGAATTATTTCTACTTTTGGGCAACCGTTCTCCCGCGCGCTCTGCACGAGTGCTTTGTGGAGGCCAAAATTTAGCTCTCAGCTTATGCGCTCGATCGCAGTTTTCGTCTCGGGTAACGGCACGAATCTACAGCACCTCATTGGGGCCTTTGAGGGCTCCGAGCTCGCCAAGATCGCGCTCGTTGTCTCCGACAAGCTGGCCCCAAAGGCCTTCTCCTTTGCGCAGCAGGCCCACATCCCCACCATCTCCCTGCGTCAGCTCCCCAACCCTGAAAGCGACCTGCTGGCCAGGCTCAAGGAGCAGGCCATCGATATCATCGTCCTGGCTGGTTACCTCTCCAAGGTGCCCCCTTCGCTCATACGGAGCTACCCGCGGCGTATTCTAAACCTTCACCCCGCGCTCTTGCCTAAATTCGGGGGCAAGGGCATGTACGGGCTGCGGGTGCACGAGGCGGTCTTGGCCGCCAAGGAACAAGTCTCAGGCATTACCATCCACTTTGTGAACGAGGAGTACGACCGCGGCGACATCGTTTTCCAGGCGGTTTGCCCCGTGCGCCCCGACGATACCCCCGACTCCCTTGCCCAGCGCATCCACCAGCTAGAGTACGAGCACTATCCGCGCGTTGTCAGGATGCTCGCCCAGAATAGCTAGCCTGCTTGGCGCCGCGGGGGGTTCGTCTAGCATTTGAGCCGCTTGGTCACGGCGGCAAAGGCCTTGCGGAGTTCGCTGATGCCCTGGAGTTCTTCCAGCAGGGCCGGCAAGGCCTCAGCGTTGCTACTCTGCGCTATCTGCTCCTTGATCTGGCTTGCGCGGGCCTCTAGGATGGCTGCCTTGTAGGCGTGCATACAGCGGAAAAGGCCGTTGTTGACCTCCGCCACGCCGGCCTCTGGCGGGGGCACCCCCTCGGACCAGAGCACGCTTACCGTCTTGAACGAATCGAGCAGTGCGCGGGCCAGGGCGAACAGCTCGGTATCGGGAAGCTCGCCTAGCCGCGCCAGCGCGTTGGGGCGCTCCGCTTCCTCCAGCTGCTCGTAGAAGTCCATGATCAGCGCGAGCTTCTCATCGTGGAAGGTGCAGCCGTCCTGCGCCATGGCTTCCCTGACGTATCCTAACACCGTTTGCGCCCTGGGCACCGCGTTGTCGCCCTCGTCACCCTCGCCCTCGGAGTAGGGCCACGTGCCGTACTTGAGCACTAGGGCCACCAGCTCTTGCTCGTAGACGGTGGGGTCGTTCTTGTAGTATTGCAGCGGCGGGGGCAGGGCCGAGTAGGGCGACCGGGTGAGCGTTGTGGGCGACACCACCTCCCGCCGCACGGCCTGGGCCTTGTGGCGGTAGTGCGCCCGGGCGATTTCCACCTGTAGGGCTTGCTCGTCGATGGCGAGCGACTGCGCAGCCTGTCGGCGGTATTGCTGCTGCATGTCCTCCTGGGGAAGCTGCGCAATGCTATCCGCTAGCTCCTGTATGGCGGCCTGGCGCACGGCGGGAGCCCCCTGGAGCTTATCTTCCAGTAGACTGGCTCGGAAGGCGATCAGGTCCTGCTCGTGGGCCTGGAGAAAGGCCTGCACCTCCTCTAGGGTATGGCTTTTGGCGAAGTCGTCGGGATCTTGCCCCCCGGGCAGGAGCACGACGCCCACCGTGAAGCGCTCTCGCAGGAGGATGTCGAGTCCGCGTACGGCTGCCTTGATGCCCGCAGAGTCGCCATCGTAGAGTATGGTGATGCGCTTGGTGAGGCGATAGACCATCCGCGCTTGCTCCTCCGTGAGCGATGTGCCAGAGGAGGCCACCACGTTCTCTATCCCTAGCTGGTGCATGGAGAGCACATCGAGATAGCCCTCCACGAGAATGCAGCGATCCGCCTTCGCAATGGCCACCCGGGCCTGGGCTATGCCGTAGAGCGTGGCTGACTTGTGGTACACCGCGCTCTCGGGCGAATTGAGGTATTTGGCCGTTTGCTCCGTGAGGCGCAGGGCGCGCGCGCCGAAGCCTATCGTGCGGCCACTCACCGTGGTGATAGGGAATATCACGCGGCCACGGAAGCGGTCGTAGTGCTTGCCATTGCGCGTGGTGGTCAGCCCCGTGGCCTCCAGCATCTCCAGATTGTAGCCTGCCTGCAGGGCGGCTTGGGTCATGGCCTCCTGCGCATTGGGCGAGTAGCCCAGACCGAACTTCTCTATGGTGGCGTCTTGCAGCTTGCGCTCACGGAAATAGCCCAGCCCCACGGTGATGCCCTCGCCTGGGGTCTTGAGCATCTGCTGGAAATACTTCTCCGCCCAGGCCAGCAGCGCCATCATGGACTCGCGCTTGCTCTGCTTGGCCAGCTCGGCAGGCGTGAGCTCCTTCTCCTTCAGCGGGAAGTTGACCCGACGGGCCAGTTGCCGCACCGCGCTCACGAAGTCCAGGTGCTCCATCTCCATCAGGAAGGTGATGGCATTGCCCCCCTTGCCGCACCCAAAGCACTTGAAGAAGCCTCGGGCCTCGTTGACTGAGAAGCTGGGCGTTTTCTCGTTGTGGAAGGGACAGAGCCCCATGTAGTTCTGCCCGCGCCGACTAAGCGAGACGTATCCCCCCACGAGCTCTACGATGTCTGTGAGCTCTAGAATCCTATCGATGTCTTGCCGGTCGATCATGGCTTTGCCTCGCTGCGACATCCCAGCGCCCCGAGTGCCCCACTGCGGGTCAGGGGGCTATCCCCTGACCCGCAGTGGAGGCCGCGCGTTGCGCCTAGCTAATCGTGGTCCCTGGCTCTACCTCTTCGCTAGGCTGGAGGTAGCGTAGCTGCCCCTGGGCATCCTCGGCGAACAGGAGCATCCCGTGCGACTCCACGCCCCGGAGCTTGCGGGCGGCCAGGTTGGCTATCACCGTCACCTGCTTGCCCACGAGTGCCTCGGGCGTGTACTGCTTGGCCACGCCCGAAACGATGGTGCGCACCTCGTGCCCCAGGTCCACCTCGAAGCGCAGGAGCTTGTCGGCCTTGGGCATCTTCTCCGCCTTGAGAATTTTGCCCACGCGCAGGTCGAGCTTATCGAAATCCTCTATGCTGACTTCGGGCTTGAAAGCAGGGAAGGGGCAGCTGGGCTTGGGGGCGTGGGCCTCGAGCTTGGCCAGCTGGGCCTCAATGGCCGCATCCTCGATTTTCTCGAAGAGTAGTGCCGGCTCGCCTACGGAGTGGCCTACGGGCAGCGGGGTGGCGGTTAGTGCGTCCCACCCTATGGCGGGTAGCCGCAGCATGGGCTTGAGCTTGGCCATGGTGAAGGGGAGGAAAGGCTCGCCCAGCACCGCCAGGGCCGCCGTAATTTGTAGACTCACATAGAGCACCCGCTCCGCCGCCGCGGCATCCTGCTTGACCAGCTTCCAGGGCTCCTGCTCGGCCAGGTATTTGTTGCCTATGCGGGCTAGCTGCATGAACTCCTTGAGGGCATCGCGGAAGTGGAAATCCTCCAAGGCCTGTTCTATTTTCTCCCGCTGCGCGGGTATGGCCTCCAGCACAGCCCTATCGGTGGGCTGGAGGTCGTGCGCGGGCGGCACTTGGCCGTGGGTGTATTTGTGGCAGAGCACCAGGGCCCTATTGACGAAATTCCCCAAGACAGCCACCAGCTCGTTGTTGTTGCGGCTCTGGAAGTCGCTCCACGTGAAGTCGTTGTCTTTCGTCTCGGGCATGTTGGCCGTGAGGGCATAGCGTAGCACGTCCTGCTTCCCGGGGAAGTCGGCCAGGTATTCGTGGAGCCATACGGCCCAGTTCTTCGAGGTAGACAGCTTGCGCCCCTCCAGATTGAGGAACTCGTTGGCCGGCACGTTGTCGGGCAGTATGTAGTCGCCGTGGGCATGTAGCATTGCGGGGAACACGATGCAGTGGAACACAATGTTATCTTTGCCGATGAAGTGAATCAGGCGCGTGTCGGGGTCTTTCCAATACTTCTCCCAGTCGGGGCGCAGGGCCTTGGTGGCCGAGATGTAGCCGATGGGGGCATCGAACCACACGTAGAGCACTTTGCCCTCTACCCCCTCGACGGGCACGGGCACGCCCCAGGGCAAGTCGCGACTTACGGCGCGCGGCTGCAGCCCAAGGTCGAGCCAGCTCTTGCATTGCCCATACACGTTGGGCTTCCACTCCTTGTGCTCCTCCAGAATCCAGTGTTCCAAGAACTGCTGGTACTGGTTCAGCGGCAGAAACCAGTGGGTGGTCTTTTTCATCACGGGCTTGCTGCCGCTCAGGGTGGAGTGGGGGTCTATCAGATCGGTGGCGTTGAGGCTGGTGCCGCACTTTTCGCACTGGTCGCCGTAGGCCTCGGGGTTGCCACAGTGGGGGCAGGTGCCCACGATGTAGCGGTCGGCCAGGAATTGCTGGGCCTGCGTATCGTAGTATTGCTCGGTTTCCTTGAGCTCAAACTTGCCTGCATCGAGCAGGTCTTTGAAGAACGCAGAGGCCGTCTCGTGGTGCAGGGCCGACGAGGTGCGGTGGTAGATGTCAAACGAAATGCCAAAGTCGGCAAACGACTGCTTGATCAGCGCATTGTATTTGTCCACCACCTCCTGCGGGGTACACCCCTCCTGCTTGGCCCGGATGGTGATGGGCACCCCGTGCTCATCGGACCCGCACACCCACACCACATCGCGCCCCTTCAGGCGAAGGTAGCGCACGTAGATATCGGCCGGCACGTATACGCCCGCCAGATGCCCTATGTGGATGGGCCCATTGGCATACGGCAGGGCACAGGTGATCATGTAACGCTTATACTCTTTCATATATGGTTAACTTTGCTGCGTGTTGCGCCTGAGCCTGTGGCCAGTAAAACCGCAGCTGCGCTACCCCAAAGGTACTACTTCTGTCGATTTCTACCCTCTGCCTGCCCCCATGCGCTGTTGGCTGGGTGGGGACTCTCTCTTCCATACCCACTCCGTACCCACTCCGCACCCTCTCCGTACCAACTCCGCTCCCCCCGCTGCGACGAGCGGAGTTGGTACGGAGATTGTCAGTTACTTACACCTACATATCTAGAAAATCTGACTGTCAGCAAGCCCTGTAAATACTAGAAGCAAGCGAACCATTAAAGGTGCGATGCACAATACATAACCACATGTAGGCCATTGAAAAACAACCTAATATAAGCAAATGTTTTAAACGCTAATCTAGCCACAACTTTTTCCCAGGCAGATTCATCGCCTTTTGGGGGCATCGTGGGTGTATACGGGCGCCGCAGGGGAGGCAATGGGATAAATCTATTACCTTCGCGCTGGCCGGTGCCGACTTGCAGGTCAGCGGGGTAGCGAGATTAGGAGGACGCGATGGAGCGAGGTATGCGTGGGTTGTTTTTGTGTTGCTTGGCTTTTGTGGTGACGGGCTTGCTAGCGGTTTCGTGCGACAAGAAGGATGCCGAGTCCAAGGAGGATCCGTACGCGCTAGAGGACGAGTTGGCCCGTTTGGCTGCCTATCGCCAAGTGCATTACCCAGGTGCTACGGCCTTAGGCTCGCAGGCGTTTTTCCAAGAGATCGCGGGGGGCACGGGGGCTAAGCCCGAGCGGGGGCAGTGGGTACGTTTTGATCTTTCGGCCCAGACGCTGGATCACCGCTTCGTGTTGGCTACAGAGTCGGACACGGCCAAGTACTATAGCCATTTCCAGCGTGCGGTGCGCTATGCGCCGATTTACCGGGCCTGCACCCCGTATGCCTTGGGGCGCGAGCTTTTCGAGGTGCTCCAGGGTATGAAGCAGGGCGCCACGGTGGTGATGGGTATGTCGAGCCCCGCGGTGCAGCAGCTGGGGCTGATAAGCGGGTTGGGCCATACGTCTTTGCTGTTTCACCTGACGCTTCGCGAGGTGGTGCCCGATCCCGCTGCGCGGGAGGAGGCGCTGATTGCGCAGTACACGGCGGCCAATCCGGGGTTTGCGCGGCGACAGCGCAACGACACGACGTATTATGTCCGTACCGTCACGCCGGGCAAGGGCGCGGAGATCAAGAAGGCGGGGCGGGTCTATATCCGCTACGCGGCCTATGCGCTTGATGGTTTTCTCTTCGACACCAACGATGCGCACCTCGCGCAGGCGAACGGCCGCCAGGTAGATAGGACGGGCAAGGCCTTGCTGCTGGTGAACTTGGGCAACGAGAAGGCCCTGCTGAAGGCCTTCTCGGGCATTTTCCCGGGGCATCACGTGGGTGATACTTTTGAGCTGGTGGTGCCGAGTAGCTTGGCCTACGGGGTCAAGGGAAAGGGCGCGGTGCAGCCCTATGAGCCCTTGCGCTTCTGGGTGTACGTCCAGAACTACTTGGAGTAGCCTACTGGCGGCCATCGGCGGCGTTGGCGGGCCAATGGCCTTGTAGCTTGAGGATTTGCTCCACGATGTCGCGCACGCACCCCTCCCCCCCTCGGAAGGGGGAGATGTAGCGGGCGATGTTCTGGATTTCGCTGCAGGCATCGAGTGGGCAGCAGGGCATCCCCACGAGCTGCATGGCTTGGAGGTCGGGCATGTCGTCGCCCATGTACATCACCTGCGCAGGTGCGAGGTCGTTGCAGGCGCAGAACTCCTGTAGGCATTGCACCTTGTCGTGCGCGCCAGGGTAGATGTACTCTATGCCGAGGTTGGCGTAGCGTTTCACGAGGCTTTGGGAGGTGCCGCCCGTGATGATGGCGATGGGTATCCCGGCTAGCCGGGCTTGGTGGAGTGCGTAGCCATCGCGCGTGTTGGCAGGCCTGAGCAGCTCCCCCGAGGGGGCGATGAGGACCTGATTGTTGGTCAAGACACCGTCGACATCGAAGGCCAGCCCCTTGACCTCGAGGAGGGTGGCCCGGAAATTGCCTAGTTCCATGTGCTGGCTATTTGGTTGAGGGGTCGCAGGGGGCATCGTGACGCCGTGGGTGGTAGAGGTTGAGGATGCTCTCCGAGAGCGCATTGTATACTGGCAGGAGCGAGGGCATGACGCTGGCCAGGAGCGCTTGGTGGGCGCAGAGGGTCTGTTGGTCGTTGCGTCGTGCAGGGCCCGTTTGGGCCAGGTGGGGAGGCATGGTTTTTATTTTGTCGAGGGTCTCCTGTAGCAGGGGAAGGTAGGCGTTTTCCTCGATGTGGCATTTGGCGCAGTAGGCTGCGGTGAGGGTGAGGAGGTGGGTGATGAAATTGTTGGTTAGCACGCCGATGATGTGGAGCTTGAGCCGCTGGGGCGTGGGGCAGACGGCTACGCGCGAGCTGAGGCCATGCGCAATGGCCGAGACCTCTTGGAGTGCTTTCTCGGAGCTGCCCTCCACGTATAGCGGCAGGTGGCTGAAGTCGATCTGGCGCCCCTTGGTGAAGGTCTGCAGGGGGTAGAGGACGGCCGAGTGGGCTTGCTTGAGCTCTATGAGCGGCGTGGCCCCAGAGCAATGGATAACGAGCGAATTCTGGCAGTCGAGGGCGGCCATGCTGCGGGGAAGCATGGTGTCGGGCAGACAGACCACGTAGAGGGAGCCAGGGGCTATCGTAGCGGGGGATTCGGGCGAGCTGCTTGTGGGCACTGGTGCTGGCTCTTCCCAGATGCTCGGGGGTAGGGGATGCCAGGTGGCCCTACAGCGTGCCAGGAGCGGCTGCGCCGTGTCCCTATGTCGTCCCCACAGCTCGAGGGGGAGCGGTAGGGCCTTAGAGAGCGCGGGGAGGAGCGACCAGGCCAGGTTGCCTGCTCCCACCACTACGACCCGCAACCATGTGAATTTGCGCTCCATCCCGGCTTGCCCTACGGTATCTCCAACGCGGCAAAGTTAGTCAACACGGGTAAAAACTCTACCTTTGGAGTGCTTAATTAATGGGAAGTAGCGATGGTGCATCGCGTGCTAGAGGCGTTGCGTTTGTTGGTGGCCGTAGTGGGGGCGAGCATCTTATTCTTCGGGTGTGGCGGTGGGGACGGAGATGGCGTGACCTACCTGCGCGACACGGCCAACCTGCACGGGGTGTGGCTTTCCCGCGGGGTGGAGAAATTGCGTTTCACGCGCCCGTTGGGCCAGGGGTGGCAGCTCGACTCCGTCACGCCGGCCGACGCACGCCAGGTGCGGGACTTGCTGAAGCTTTTGGGCGCATTGCGGACGGAGATGCCGCTCCCCTCCTCGCTCTCCGATTCCCTCTACATGGGGCTATGCGGCCAGGGGCTCCAGGTGCAGCTTACCTATCAGCCTAAGCAGGTCGACCGCTACGTGCTTTTCCTCCAGAAGGATACGGGGATATTCGTTTACGATCAGCAGGCTCGGCGTGGGTATGCTGCCCAGCTCTTGGGGTATGCCCCTGACTTTATCAATGCGCTCTCGTTGGCCCCCAAGGATTGGCAGCCCTTTACGCAGGGTGTGGCGTTGCCGTCCCAAATTGCTGCGGTGAGGGTTATATCGTCGTTGCATCCGCGGGAGGCCTTTTCGCTTGAGCTCTCCGATAGCCTGTCGGTTACGCTGCGAGATGCCCAGGGGCAGCGTGTGCCCAGTGGGCAGGTAGACACCACGCGGGTGTCGGTGTTCCTCTATGCGCTCACGCGCCTGCCCTCGTATCCGCTCACTGCGGCGCAGCAAGACAGCGTGCGCAGGCTGTTCATCGATAGTGCCCAAGTGGGGCTCTCCTCGGCCAGGGGCTACGCGCAGGTGACGCAGCTGGGCATCACGCTCCGAACAGGTAAGGAGCTGGTTTACAGGATTTATTACCCCTACCCCTACGCCACGTGCGGAGTGCGAACGCCGGGCGATGCGTCCACACTCAACAATGATGGGGGCTATGTTGTTGTGCAGCACGGTGAGGTGCGCCGTGTGCGGCTGAGTGAGTGGGATGGGTGCGTGCCTTTTTTACGCGATTTGTTGCATCGTTAGCATAGCCAGGAGACGGGAGAAGTATGGCAGTAGAGGGAGTTCGTGGCGCCCATGGTGTGGGCGTGGGTTGGCAAATGCAGCTTCGGAGCGTGTGGAGCATGCTGTTCATCGTGTTGATCACGGTGTTGGCCTACCGCGCGGTGAGTCGTTTGAATGCGGTGACCGATTCGCAGACGCAGATCCTGCAGGCCAATGCGCACATGGCCGAGGTGTCGAGTCGGGGAGAGAGCTTCTATGCGGTGGGCGATACCGCGATTTACCACTCCGTGATAGCCCAGCTGGACAGCGCGCTGGGGCTTACGGAGTCGAGCGTGCAGAACCTGCGGGCGCTATCGGTGGCACCAGAGCTTGGGGCGCAAGTGCTCGATACGATGCGCGCGCTACGGGTCTGCTACCAGGAGGCTAAGGCCAAGCGGGAGGTGGTGGAGGGCTACCGGGCGCAGATGTTCGCTTCGATAGCTCGCTGCAGGGCGCAGGCCATGTCCAGTGGCGACTCGCAACTTTTCGACTGGATGGGGCGCGTGGAGGTGGATGCCACGACGGCCAGCACGAGCTGGGGATCTAAGGATTTCCAGAAGGCCCTGGAGACCCTTTCGCAGGCGCAGCAGTACGTGGCCCGCCAGGGTGTCGGGGCCATGGGCGATAGTCTGCGCGTGCTTTCGAGCGCAGTGGCGCATTTGGCGCAGAGCTCCAAAGAGCATATCGGCTTTGAGGAGAGGAGCCGAACGTTGATGACGTTCGTACTCGGTGGCTACGTGGATATCTCGATATCGGCTCGTGCGGTGAGCCAGGCGTTGGCGCAGAACATGCGGTGGGTTTTGGTGGGGTTGGCGTTGGTGCTATTTTTCGTGAGCTTTTGGCTGAACAGAGTGCAGGCGCGCAAGTTCAGCCGTATGCTGCGGGCGGTGCTGAAGCAGTTGGTGCTGGTGGCGCAGGGCGATTTGGTGACGCAGCTACCGGCCACGCAGCACCTATCGGCGCGCGGGGATGAGTTTGGATCGGTGGTCCGTTCGCTGCAAGCCATGCAGCGGACGCTGGCGGAGATGATCGTTCGGGTGCGCCGGGCCGCAGAGGGGATAGATCGGTCGAGCCAGTCGGTGCTGGCCCACGCGGATAAGCTGCGCATGCAGGCTATGGCGCAGGCGGTGTCGGCGGAGAAAACGGTGCAGACAGTGGAGTCGGTTTCGGGGGATATTGCCCGGAACACCGAGTTTGCGCGACGGTCGAAGGCGATAGCCCAGGAGAACCAGGCCACGCTGCTAGATTTCAAGCAGGCGGCCGAGCAGAGCGATGTCTCCCTGCGGGCTATCGAGAGCACCATAGGTCTTGTGGATAGTATAGCTTCGCGGACGGACATTCTGGCACTCAATGCGGGGGTGGAGGCGGCGCGGGCGGGGACGTATGGCAGGGGCTTTGCCGTGGTGGCCTCGGAGGTACGCAAGCTGTCGGAGAGCAGTGCGGCCGCCGCGAGTAAGGTGGCCACTTTGGCGCGGGATGCCCACGTTTCGGGCGACAGGCTCGAGGAGAAGCTGCAGGTGATTGTGCCACGGATAGAGGAGGCGGATAGTTTGGCGCAGCAGGTAGCCGATTTGAGCACAGCGCAGCTGGAGTCGATGCGGGCGATAGAGCAGCAGACCAATAGTTTGAGCGAGGCCTCGCAGCTGAATTCGGAAACGAGCCACCATCTGGCCACCCAGGCGCAGGCACTGGCCCAGGAGGCGAGTGCCTTGCTGACTGCCATAGGCAAGTTTGTGCTGGCCACCCAGGAGGCCGATGAGTCGTCTGAGGCGGCTTAGTGCGGCCGGAGTGCACCTTGCGGTGCGCAGGGGTGCTTGGTAGGCCATAGGGCATGGAGATGGGAAGGGAATAAGTTTGTATCTTTGTGGCGTTTTTTACGAGCCAGCGCGCGAGCGTATGGGGTGTACAACTGAGTGAGAAGCGATGCAGAATCAGGGAGCAGTTAAGTTTTTTGCGATAGCGTTGGCACTGGTATGCCTATACCAGTTGTCGTTTACGTGGTTCGCAAGCCGCGTGGATAGGGATGCGGTGGCCTACGCCGACGCGAAGGTCCAGGGGATACAAGACGAGCAGCAGCGCGATGGGTTGTGGAATGAGGCCCAGCGGAGCTACGTTGACTCCATGGGCCCGGAGGTGATATACAATTTCTTCTGGATTCGGAAATACACCTACAACGAGTGCAAGGAGCGCGAGATCAACTTGGGCCTGGATCTCAAGGGGGGTATGAACGTTATCCTAGAGGTCTCGGTGAACGATGTGCTCAAGTCCCTTTCCAATTTCAATACCGACCCGGCCTTTAATCAGGCGCTGGCAGAGGCCCAGAAGATGGCCCCGAGCGAGGATTTCGTCACGCGCTTTGGGAGGGCCTACGCCAAGATAGCCCCGCAGGGGCGTCTATCGGCCATTTTCAGCACGGTGGACTTGCGGGAAAAGATCCCCTTCAATGCCTCGAATGAGCAGGTGCTCGAGGTGCTGCGTGAGCAGGCCAATGGGGCGGTGGAGAACTCATACAACGTCATCCGCAATCGTATCGACCGCTTGGGGCTGGCTCAGCCCAACATCCAGCGCCTAGAGCAGAGCGGGCGTATCCTGGTGGAGATGCCAGGCGTAAAAGACCCCGCGCGGATTCGGAAACTACTCCAGGGTACGGCCAGCCTTGAATTCTGGGAGACCTACGAGAACAAGGAGGTCTATCCGTACCTGGTGATGGCCAATAACCGCATACGGGATATGCGGAAGCTGGCAGGAGACACGGTGGCCCCGATTGGGTCGGCAGCGCGGGATTCTGCCCGTGCGCTAGCTGGGGAGCAGGAGCCTGCCCGTGAGGCGTTGGGAGCCGATACCACATCCTCAGCTGCGACTGCCCCGACCACCGAAGAATTGCTCTCGGAGATGCAGGGCAAGAAGCAGGCTGCGGCACTGGGCGATAGCGCTCAGCAGGACACCGCATCGCGACAGCTGGTAGACGAGCTGGGCAACGTGGGGAAGTCGGATTCGCTCCTCCAGGATAGGATAGCTTTTGCGCGCGAATACCCGCTGTTTGCCCTGCTGAGCCCCTCGCAGACGCAGCAAGGGCAGCTTTTCCCGGGGCCTGTTGTTGGGCTGGCGCACTATCGCGACACGGCAGCCATCAACGCCATGCTCCAGGATGTCAAGGTGAAATCACTTTTCCCCAATGGTCTAAGGCTGATGTGGACCGTGAAGCCCGTGCAGAACGATCCGACTGGGAGCATATTCCAGCTGGTGGCCATCAGGGCCTCGAGTCGCGATGGCCGCCCAAAGCTCGATGGGGCATCCATCGCCGATGCCCGCACCGACATCTCGCAAATAACGGGGCAGAGTGAGGTGTCGATGACCATGAACGCAGAGGGGGCCAAGACATGGGCGCGCCTGACTGCGGAGAATATCGGTAAGAGCGTGGCGATAGTGCTGGACGACTACGTCTACTCCTTCCCCGTGGTGCAAACGGAGATCAAGGGCGGAAAATCGCAGATAACGGGCGGTTTTTCCATCAGCGAGGCTAAGGACCTGGTCAACGTCTTGCAGAGCGGCAAGCTGCCCGCCCCTGCCCGAATTATCCAAGAGGAGATCGTGGGGCCCTCACTGGGGCAGAAGGCCATTGATTCAGGCCTCCGTTCCTTTGCCATGAGCCTGGTGATTATTCTGCTGTTCATGGTGTTCTACTACGGCCTACGGACGGGCAACATGGCCAACTTCGCCTTGCTCTGCAACCTGTTCTTCATCATGGGTGTCTTGGCCTCCTTCCAGGCTACGCTGACGCTGCCGGGCATAGCGGGTATCGTGTTGACCTTGGGTATGGCCGTAGATGCTAACGTGCTGATATTTGAGCGCATCAAGGAGGAGCTGGCCAACGGCAAGGGGATGGCCAATGCTGTGGCGGATGGGTTTAAGAATGCGCTTTCAGCCATTATCGATGGCAATTTGACCACTCTGCTCACAGCCGTAATCCTCTATGCTTTTGGTTCCGGTCCTATCCGCGGCTTTGCCACCACGCTGGCGATAGGTATTCTGACCTCCATGTTCACGGCCATTTTCATCACGCGGATGCTGATGCTATGGTTCCTGAAAAAGAACTGGAAGCTGGCCTACGATACTCCATTTTCCCGTGGATTGTTCAGCAATGTGAACTTCAGGTTCGTCCAGAGCCGTAAGTTCTCCTATCTGGCCTCAGGCTTGGTGATTCTGGCGGTAGTTGTGTCGCTGTCTACCCGTGGCTTGGATCAGGGAATTGACTTCGTGGGAGGCCGTACGTATGAGCTGCGTTTCACTAAGCCGGTGGAGACGGAGCAGGTGGCCCAGCTGCTGGGCAACGTGCTAGGGCAGCAACCCCAGGTGAAGACCTACGGCGAGCGCAACCAGGTTAGGATTACGACGAAGTACAAGATCCAGGAGGATGGCCCGGAGGTGGATAGCGAGATCGATGGCTTGCTCTATGAGGGGCTACGCCCCATCCTAGAGCCCGGCGTGACCCAGGAGCAGTTCCTCAGCGATTACAAGATGAGTAGCACCAAGGTGGGGCCGACAATTGCGCTGGATATACGCCGTGAGGCTGTGGTGGCCGTAATACTCTCCTTGCTGGGCATTTTCCTCTATATCTTGATACGGTTCAGGAATTGGCGCTTTAGCGCGGGGGCTTTGTGTGGGCTGGCCCACAACACGCTGTTTGTCATTGGGGCCTACACGCTCTGCTGGGGCCTGGTGCCTTTCAACATGGAGGTAGATCAGTCGTTCATTGCGGCGGTGCTGACTATTATCGGCTACACCATCAACGATACGGTGGTTATCTTCGACCGCATCCGGGAGTACAATGCCTTGTACCCCTCGCAAACACCGCTCGACCGCATCAATGCCGCTCTCAATAGCACTTTGGGGCGTACGTTCGTGACCTCCCTGAGTACGCTGGTGGTCTTGATCCCTATGCTCTTCTTTGGTGGGGAGAGTATCCGAGGCTTTATCTTCGCGCTTACTGTGGGCATCATCGTGGGGCCGTATTCCTCGCTGTTCATCGCCACCCCGCTGGCTTTTGATTTTGGCATGAAGAAGCAGAAGGCACCAGTGCAAAAGGCTGGCCAGGCGCGCCGTCCTACGATTTAGCACCAGCTGAATTCTTACACGCAGGGGGCACTCGCGCATGCGCGAGTGCCCCCTGCGTGTAAGGGGAATGCGGCCTATGGGGCAAGCGTGTAGCAGTTGCCTTGGCCTATGTGGGGGGAAAGCACTAACTTTACGAGCCAGTAGGGGCAGCCGTATTGTTCCCTGTGGTGTGCTTCACCATATAAACAAACTACATCTATGAAGCGGGACGAGCAGATTTTTGAGTATATCCAAGCAGAGCGTAAGCGCCAGACGCAAGGGTTGGAGTTGATAGCCTCAGAGAACTTTGTCAGCGACCAGGTGCTGGAGGCCATGGGGTCGGTGATGACCAACAAGTATGCCGAGGGCTATCCTGGTGCCCGCTACTATGGTGGCTGCCAGATCGTTGACAAGTCGGAGCAGTTGGCCATTGACCGAGTGAAGCAGCTTTTCGATTGTGAGTTTGCGAATGTGCAGCCCCATTCCGGGGCGCAGGCGAATCTAGCGGCCTTCATGTCGTTCATGGCGCCTGGCGATACGTTCCTGGGCCTCGACCTCTCGCATGGGGGGCACCTTTCGCATGGCTCGCCGGTGAATATTTCGGGCAAGTGGTTTAAGGCGACCTCCTACCTGCTCAACAAGGAGACTGGGCGTGTGGACTACGATGAGATGGAGGCCAAGGCCAAGGAGTTCCGACCAAAGCTCATCGTGGGCGGGGCCTCGGCCTACAGCCGCGAGTGGGACTACAAGCGCATGCGCGAGATAGCCGACATGGTGGGGGCGGCGCTCATGATCGATATGGCGCATCCCGCGGGGCTCATAGCGGCCGGGCTGCTGGACAATCCGACCAAGTATGCTCACATCGTCACCTCTACCACCCACAAGACGCTCCGGGGCCCTCGTGGGGGCATAATCCTCATCGGGCGCGACTATGACAATGTCAGGGGCGAGAAGACGAAGAAGGGCGTGGTCAAGAAGATGTCGCAGCTGGTCAATAGTGCCGTGTTCCCTGGAGTGCAGGGCGGCCCGCTGGAGCATGTGATAGCCGCCAAGGCGGTGGCGTTCTACGAGGCCTTGCAGCCAGAGTTTAAGCAGTACCAGCTGCAGGTGAAAAAGAATGCGGCGGCCATGGCCCAGGCGTTTGTGAAGTGCGGCTATTCCATCGTTTCGGGCGGTACAGATAACCACAGCATGCTCATCGACCTGCGCGCCAAGTTCCCCGAGCTTACGGGTAAGGTGGCCGAGAACGCCTTGGTGCTGGCCGACATCACCATCAACAAGAACATGGTGCCTTTCGATAGTCGCTCGGCCTTCCAGACCTCGGGCATCCGCGTAGGCACGCCCGCCGTGACCACGCGTGGGCTCAAAGAGGCCGACATGGCCACAGTGGTGGGCTATATCGATGCCGTGCTCTCGGATCCAGAGAGCACCGACACCCAGGCCAAGGTGAAGAAGGACGTCAACGCCCTTATGGGCTCTAGGCCTCTATTCGCTTGGTAGGATAGGTGGGCTAGGCGGTTTTGCGGGCGGGCGTGCAGAGGCATGGCCCGCCCGCGCTGTTTTACGGGGCGAGGCGATGCCTACTGGTGCTGCGCCACGAAGAGGTAGGTGATGCTGCCCGTTTGGAGTTCCTGGCTGTCGGTTCGTGGGGTGAAGGTGCTAGCCCTTGCGGCCGCAAGGGCGGCATCGTGTAGGCAGGGATCGGGCGAGGAGTGGCTGAGGTCGATGTTTGCCTCTACCACCTGCCCGCGGGCGCTGACTACTAGGTCGACTATCACGGGGCCTCCGTTTTCGCACTGATAGGCTGGCACGGGGAGCCAGATGGCCTTTCGCCCGGGCAGCGAATAGCTCACGACGCTGGGGCCATGGTAGCGTTTGCCCTCAATGTTGACCTGCTTGTGCGGGGTATTGGGGACGAGAGAGGCCACCTCCGTGTCGGTTTTTGGCTTGGGGTTATTGCGCATGGCCTCGCGGGCTCGGGCAGCGTCTTGGTAGAGCTTTTCGGCATCAATTTGCTTCTCGTCGGACAGGCTAGCGTTGAGGAGTTGTTCGTTCCCTTGGTCAACGATGGCGTTCCGGATGGGGGCACCTGCCATGGCTTCCTCCCAGCCAGTGGGCGAGGGTGGGGTGGACTCGGCGGAGGGGGGTAGGGGCGTGGGCGGGGGAGCTTCGAGGCCCAGATAGATGGTATGCTCCACGAAGCGTGGCGTGGCCTGCAGCTTGGCCAGTAGGACCACAATGAGCGTTCCCGTGGCCACGATGGCTGTGCAGAGTATGGGGATACGGCTGCGCATCCAGAAATCGTGGAAGGCATCGGCAGGCCCTTCGAGCCACTCTTCTAGCGATTGCATTACCCCTGCCAGTTGGTGTGCTTCGGGGCAAAGGTAGTAAAAGCCCAAGGACCTTGCTTCGGGAGGACTAGCCTTTCGCACGTCGATTTCCCTGAGAGTACCCAGTATTTCCATTTAGAAACCTTACCTTTGCGGATGCGCCTTGGCGCAGAAACAAATTAGTGCCGTGGGCGCCTGGAAGTGGTGGGGCCCAGTGGCTGTAGCAATGCCTAAGAGATGGCATTGCGCTTATCGTAGTGTATTGATAATACGAACATGGGGAAATACCAGAGTCGCGGGAGAGGCCGTCGTGGAGACGCTCCCTACCGCGCAGCGGCCGATGGGCCAGCGCGAGCCTACCGGCCACGTACAGTGAAATCTACCGGGGCGGACACCCCGTCTTCCAGGGCTGCGCATGGGCCTGATAGCCGTGCGGAGTCTGCCGGGGCGCACGTTGATGTCCGTAAGAGTAGGCCAGGAGCTCCGTATCGCGGAGGCCGGCCTGCGGATACAGGTAGGGCCTATGTGCCCAGGACGGCCTCGCGCCGCATAGCCGAGAGGATGACTGGGGGGGGAGAGTCTCTGCCAACGCGTGCTAAGGCCACCACGCCCGTAAGGGAGACTGCGGGACGGGCAGAAGACACTAGGGCGCCCCGTCGCGATACCCGAGGTCAATGGGACTATAGGCCACGTAGGGCGGAGGAGGGAGTGAGTAGGAATTTCCGTCAACGGGGTGGAGACCGCTGGGATTCCGCTGCCCGTCCTGGTCAACGTAGGGATAGCTACCGAGAAGGGCATACATCAGGGGAAGGGCGCGGCCGTGGGGCTTATGGTGGCTTTCGGCGCGCTGGGGGCTACGCTGCTGCGCGCGGGCGCAACGATGGCTACCGTGCGCTGGGTGGAGAGCGTCAGCACGCCCAGTCGGAGGATGCTCGTTTTGGGCGTCGGGGAGCTCCGCGCCCGCCATTCCGTCGCGATCGCTCCTATGGTGCGGAACCACGCAATGCCTATGGCCTAGGGAAGGGACGACAAGGAGAGGGCGGACGTCTCCCCTCGAGCGGGCGTAGTCGTGAATTCTCTGCGGCCGGTCAGCCCCGCACGACCCCCCGTCAGCAGGTTGAGCGCCCCAATTTTGCCTCTACATTTGATCCCGAGCAGCCTATGCGGCTCAATCGCTACTTGGCGCATTGTGGCGTGGGCAGTCGACGCGAGGCCGACAAGCTGATCGAGTATGGCGAGGTGAAGGTCAACGGGGTGGTGACCGATGAGCTGGGGACCAAGATCGTGCCCGCCAACTGCCAGGTGGAGTGCCAAGGGAAGCTGGTGAAGCCCGAGCATATGGTCTACATCCTGCTCAACAAGCCCAAGGACTGCTTTAGCACGCTGGAGGATCCGCACGCCGGCCGTACGGTGCTGGACCTGGTGGCCGGGGCTTGCAATGAGCGTATCTACCCCGTTGGGCGCTTGGATCGCAACTCAACAGGGCTTATTCTTTTGACCAACGATGGGTCGCTTACCGATCAGCTTACTCACCCGAGCTACGAGAAGCGCAAGGTCTATGAGGTGCGAGTCGACCGCAATGTCACCAATGCCGAGTGCCAGCAGCTTTTGTCTGGGGTGGAGCTGGAGGAGGGGGTGATAGCCGTGGATGCAGTGGCCTATCCGCGGGAGAACGAGCGCGATGTGCTGGGCATAGAGATCCATACTGGCCAGAATCGGGTGGTGCGTCGTTTGCTCGATGCCTTGGGACTGCGGGTGCTGAGCCTCGATAGGGTGTATTATGCAGGCCTCACCAAGAAGGATCTGCCCCGCGGACAGTGGCGCTTTCTCACCCCCCTGGAGGTGGCCAATCTCAAGTCGGGACGCTATAAGTAGGTCCAGTCCTGCGAATGTGACATGACAGCGTGTGTGCTATGAAAACCATCTTGGCGGCCGTTTTCTTCGATTATCTCATGGGCATAGCGGCTCGGCTCGGGGGCCCCGCGTGGCTTGCTAGCTTAGGGGTGAGCCTTGTCCTGCTGGTGGCCTTGGGTCTGGTGGCCTACTTGCTCTTCCTGCTGGTGCGCGTGGTAGCCGTTTACGTTTTTAGTAGGATTGCCCGCCGCACCAAGAGCCAGTGGGACGATATCATTCTCAAGCATCGTGTGCTCCACGCTTTGGTGCATCTGGTGCCGGCCTTTGTCCTCAACGCCGGGGTGGCCTTCCTGCTGCCCCCGGTAGAGAGCTATGCTTGGCTAGTGAAAACAGTCAAGGTGCTAGCCTCGGTCTACGCTGTGTGGGCGGTAGTGCACGCCCTGTGCTCCTTTGTCAACGCTGCGCACGAGATCTACCTGCGCACGGAGCTAGCCAAAACTCGGCCCATCAAGGCCTACTTGCAGCTGCTGAAGATCATATTGATCTTCTTCGGGGTGATAGTGATAGTGGCCTTGCTGACGAATAAGAATCCGATGAGCCTTATCCTAGGCATGGGGGCCATGGCGGCGGTGCTGATGCTGGTGTTCCAGGATACAATCTTGGGGCTAGTGGCCTCCATCCAGGTGTCGGTCAACGATATGCTCAAGCCAGGGGACTGGATATCAATGCCCGCACGGAGTGCAGATGGCATTGTGCAGGAGATCAATCTGACGACCGTCAAGGTGCAAAACTGGGATTTGACCATCACGACCATTCCGACCTCCGCATTGGTCAAGGAAAGCTTTATCAACTGGAAGGGCATGCAGCAGGGCTATGGGCGGCTTATAGCCGCATCGCTCTATCTCGACATGCGTAGCGTGGCGGTGTGCTCCCCGGCGCAGCTCACGGAATTGACCAAGCTGTTCGAGCGGCAGGGAGGGCCAGCTTTTGAGATCACCCAGGGCGGCGCAACGATGCATCTGCTGCCCAACGACCAGCAGCTGCTGCGCGATGAAGCCACCCAGCCCACCAATCTGCGGCTCTTCCGCCTCTATGCCCTGGCCTACCTTAAGCGTAATCCCAACGTGGTGCAGTCGGCCGATATCTTGGTCCGCATTCTCAACCCCACCCCCTACGGCGTGCCTGTGCAGTTCTACTGTTTCTCTGTGGATAGAGGCTATATGGGTTGCGGCGCCATTCAGTCTGCCATCCTGGAGCACCTATACTCCATGCTCCCGACCTTTGGCCTGCGGCCCACGGCATCTATTCCAGCACTATCGTAGGAATAGCATCGCCCAGGCGCAGCCTGCTTAGCAGCTTTCTGCTTGGGCCAAGCGGGGCATTCCTGCTTGCCCTGCACCTGCCAGCCTACGGCGAGCGTACTGGGGGAACGGAAGCAGCAACTGCCTAGCTATGTTCCCAGTGCCAGTGGCCTTGCAGGCCTTTGCCTTCGCGGGGCGCAGCAAACGAGCTCCTCGTCCCCTGCTTGCGCGAAGGTGGCTGCGAGTGCCCGCTGCCGCAGGCAATTTGGCCAACTGCGGCTAAGTCACTATCTTCGCGATGCCTTTACGGGCCCAGGTGGCGGAATTGGTAGACGCGCTGGTCTCAAACACCAGTGGAGCGATCCATGCCGGTTCGATCCCGGCCCTGGGTACAAGGTAGGGGCAGCGCATCGGAAACAGCGTGCGGGCGGTGCGTGGCGGGCTGCTGGAGGCTTAGGCGACGCGATGGAAGAGTCCATAGGGAAGGAGAGCAAGCAGCGTGCGCTCGATAGGCGCTACTTGGCCATGGCGCGCATCTGGGCCACCAACTCCTACTGCCAGCGCCTCCAGGTGGGGGCGCTGCTGGTGCGCGATAAGATGATCATCTCCGATGGCTACAATGGTACCCCCTCGGGCTTTCCCAACGTGTGCGAGTCGCCAGATGGTGCTACCTACCCCTATGTGCTGCATGCTGAGGCCAATGCCATCACCAAGGTGGCCAAGTCGAGCAATAGCAGCCTGGGGGCCACGCTCTACGTCACCGCGAGTCCCTGTCTGGAGTGTGCCAAGCTCATCATCCAGGCGGGCATAGTGCGCGTGGTCTATTCGGCGCAGTACCGCAAGACCGAGGGGCTTGACCTGCTGGCTCGCGCTGGCGTGGTGTGTGATTATGTGCCCGTAGATGACTAGTTAACTTGCAGAGCATGTGGAATAGGCGCTGGTTGTGGCTGTTGTTAGGGTTCGTGCTGGGAACCATTTTCTTTGCCCTGTGGTGCATATTGCGGCCGGCACGTAGCGCCCAGCGGCTCGGGTTCCGCACGCGGCAGTCGAAGGTCGAGATGGTGCTCGACCTCATTTCGCACGACTACGTGGATAGCCTCCCCGTGCGCGGCATGGAGGACAAGACGCTCACCGCCTTGGTGCGCCAGCTTGATCCCCATTCCGAGTATATCCCCAAGGAGCTGTTCACCAAGGCCGACATCACCATGCGGGGGGATTTTGAGGGGATCGGTGTGACCTTCAACATGCTCACCGACACGGTGGTGGTGCTTAGCGTATTGCCGCACGGGCCTGCGGCCAAGGCCGGGCTGGTGGCCAGCGATCGTATCATGATGATAGGCCACGACACCATCGCGGGGGTGAAGGCCAATCAGGACAGCATCGTGATGCGCCTCCGTGGGCCGCGAGGCTCAAAGGTCAGCATCATGGTCGAGCGCCTTGGGGAAAAGGACTGGTTGCCCTTTACCCTCACGCGCGACAAAATCCCCGTCAAGAGCGTGGAGGTCTACACCATGCTCGACGAGAAAACAGGCTACTTGCAGCTGACCCGCTTTTCGCAAACCACCATTGAGGAGGTGCAGCGCGCCGTTGCCCATCTGGGGGCCCAGGGCATGAGCCAGCTCATCCTCGATCTTCGTGGCAACGGGGGGGGCGTGCTGCAGGCTGCGTGCTATGTGGCCCAGCTCTTCCTGCCAGAGGGCAAGCTGCTGCTCTATACTAAGGGGCGCAGTAGGGAGCGGCGCGACTTCTTGGCTCAGATTGACGGCCCCCTGCGCAATTTTCCCCTGGCGGTGCTTATCGATGAGGCATCGGCCTCGGGCAGCGAGATCGTCGCGGGGGCCATACAGGACAATGATCGGGGCTTCATCGTGGGACGCCGCTCTTTTGGCAAGGGCCTGGTGCAGGAGCAGTTTGAATTTGCCGACAGCTCCGCCCTACGGCTCACAGTAGCCCGGTACTACACCCCTTCGGGTCGCTCCATCCAGCGCCCGTATCGTCTGGGCAACGACTCCAGCTACTACGATGACTACTACAAGCGCTTCGCCAACGGCGAGTTGCTCTCCTCCGACAGCGTACACCAAGACACCACGCAGCGCTTCCGCACCCTCGGGGGTCGAGTGGTCTACGGGGGCGGAGGCATTATGCCCGACATCTTCGTACCCCTCGACACCTCGGCCTCTACCCCCTACCTCTCGCAGCTTGCCCGCCGCGGGCTCTTTGTGCGCTACGCCATGTACTACTTCGACCACCACCGCCAAGAGCTGATGGCCTTCGAATCTCCCCAGGCCATGGAAACCGCGCTCGATGGGGCGCAAGTGCTGTCGGACTTTACTGCCTACGCCGCGCAGCGAGGCGTACCCCTCAATGCGCGGCAGTTCGAGACCTCAAAGAAGGTCATACGCCTACAGCTCTATGCCCAGCTGGCCTATAGGCTCTGGGATAGCATTGGCTCGTTTGCCATCTGGCGTGAGCAGGATCCAGCTCTCGATTCCGCACGCTATGCGCTCCAACATAAAACGGTTCTCTAGCCAATAGGGTGGGGCGGTGACCGAGCGTTAGCTTGGAAGGTGGAATAGCAACATGAGTACTGCAGCACTAAACCACAGGTGGACCTACTGGGTGGGCCCCGTGTTTTTCCTGGTCGTAGCCTATCTCTATTTCTATCCCCTGCTTGCGGGGCAGGAGGTTCAGCAGCACGATAGGGATCAGTGGCAGGGTACGGCCCGCGAACTGCTTGACTATAGGGCTGCGCATCCAGGGGAGCAGAGCTTGTGGACCAACACCGTGTTTAGCGGCATGCCCGCGATGCTCATCTCCCTGGAGTATCCCCACAACGTGATCACGCCCCTCGACAAGTTCCTCACCCTGGGGAAGCGCCCTGCCAGCTACATCTTCCTCACCATGTTGGGGTTCTACCTGCTCCTGCTCGTACTGCGGGTAGATCCCTGGTTAGCCTTGGCGGGCGCGGTGGCCTATGGCTTCTCCACGTATTTTTTCATCATCATAGGGGCAGGGCATAATGCCAAATCGCACGCCATCTGCTACGCAGCGCCCATGGTGGCCTCGGTCATTCTAGCCTACAGGGGGCATAAACTCCTGGGGGGCGTGTGTTTTGGTCTCATGTTGGCCTTGAGCTTGGTGACAGGGCACCCGCAGATCACCTACTATACCCTCTTCGTGGTGGTGGCCGTGGCGTTGGTCTTCTTCATCCAGGCCTTTAAGTCGCATGCCCAGCGTACCTTTTGGCTGGCTAGCCTAGCACTGATCTTGGGGGCGGGCTTGGCCGTTGGCGCCAATTTCAATCGCTTGTACCAGACGTGGGACTATGGTCGGGAGAGCATTCGGGGTACTAGCGAGCTGCACGCTTCGACCCCTGATGCTACAGGAGGGCTGGACCGAGCCTATGCCCTCGACTGGAGCTACGGCATAGCGGAAACGCTTAATCTAGGTGTGCCAAACCTCTTTGGGGGTTCCTCTAGCTACGCCCTTAGCGCCACCTCGGCCACGGCAGACTTTTTCCGTCCCCATGTGGCCAACCAAAAGCAGCTAGAGCAATACCTAGCCCATATGCCCACCTATTGGGGCCCACAGCCCATGACCTCGGGCCCAGTCTATCTGGGCGCCAGCGTGATTTTCCTCTTTGTGCTGGCGCTCTTCTTCCTGAAAGGCCCCAAGAAGTGGGTCATGCTCGGCCTGGGGCTGCTGGCCATTATGCTTTCCTGGGGCAAGCATTTCCCGTGGCTCTCCAATCTTTTCTTGGACTATTTCCCTGGCTACAACAAGTTCCGCTCGGTCTCCATGACCCTGTTCATCGTGGAGCTCATTGTACCCCTGCTGGCCTTCTATGGGCTTAGCCTCTGGCAGCGCCAGGAAGTGACGGCTGCGCATTTTCGCAGGGCCTTCCGCTGGAGTGTCATCCTATGCGCTGGAGGCCTGCTGCTAGTGCTGCTGGTGGGCAGTTTGGGCTTCTCCTTCAGCTCTCCCAACGATGCGGCCATGGGGCTTCCCCCTGCGCTTCTAGATGCACTCCAGCAGGATAGAAAGAGCCTATTGGTGCGCGACGTGTTCCGTGCTCTGCTCTTCGTGGCCTTGCCTGCTGGTCTACTCTTTGCGCAGTACCGGGGATGGCTCAAGTGGCTCAGTGCCTCGCTGCTACTGGCCTTGGTGGTGCTGCTCGACTTGGGACTGGTGAATACCCGTTACGATGGCGTGCGCTATGTGCCCAGCGCCCAGAACGCCACCCCCTTCCAAATGACGGCGGCCGATAGGGCCATCCTGCAGGACACCTCATTCTACCGCGTCTTCAATACCACGGTGAGCCCTTTCAACGATGCCAGCACCTCCTTCTTCCACAACTCCGTGGGTGGCTACCATGGGGCTAAGCTGCGCCGCTACCAGGAGTTCTACACAGCCTATGCGAACACACCGCTCTTCCTGAACCTGCTCAATGTCAAATACGTCATCCAGCGCTCAGAGCAGTATGGGGCGGTCCCGGCTATCAATCCCCACGCCTACGGTAACGCATGGTTTGTCGACTCGTTGGTGGCGGTAGCAACGGCCGACGATGAGCTGGCCTCCCTAGGTAAGCTCCCGCTTACCCGCGTGGCTGTGCTCCAAGAGAAGGAATTGCCCAGTGGAAAAGGCAGCGCGGTGTCTGCCCCGGGCGATACCATCTACCTGACCTACCATGCGGCCAATGAGCTGCGCTATCAGGTGCAGCTGGAAAAACCAAGGGTAGCCGTATTCTCCGAGATATACTACCCGCGCGGCTGGCAGGCCAGCATTGCTTCTGCCGACCAAGCACTGCCCACCCCAGAGATCTTCCGGTGCGACTATATCCTGCGGGGCATCCTGCTGCCGGCTGGACGGTACGCGTTGACTATGCATTTCGACCAGCCTATCTTCTATCGGGCGCAGCTCGTCGATGCCGTCTGTGGTTGGCTACTCGTTGCGGCGCTCTTGGCTCTGCTGGTCTGGCGTGGCTATGGCCAGTTGCGCCAGCGTAAGCCCAACGTTTCCCCTCAACCCGCTAGGCCATGAACGAAGCACCACGACCTAAGTCCTACTGGCGCCTCAGGAGTAATTCCTTCTCCTCGGTGGTGAGCACCATGCTGGTGCTCTATGCCCTAGGGGTGCTATCGCTCCTGCTCATCAATGTGCAGCGACTCTCAGAATTCGCCAAGGAAAACCTGACACTCTCGCTCGTCATGGTAGACCAGGTCAAGCGTGTCGATGCCGAGTACCTGCGCCAGACCTTGGAGGCCGCCCCCTACACCAAGTCAACCCATTATATCAGCCAGGAACAGGCCGCCCAAGAGCTCCAGGAGTCGCTCGGCCAGGATTTCCTTACGCTCCTGGGCTACAATCCTCTGCACGCCTCCATTGAGCTACGGCTCAGAAGTCCTTGGGCCAATAACGATAGCATAGCCAAAATAGCTGACAAGCTTTCCGAAGCGCCCCAGGTGACGGACGTGCGCTATGAGGCCAATCTGGTAGAGCTGGTCAATGCCAATATACGCAAGCTGGGCGGACTCGTGCTGGCCTTTGGGGTCTTGATGAGCTTTATCGCCGTGGTCCTCATCAATAGCACCATGCGCCTCTCCATCTACGCGCGGCGCTTCACCATTCGCACCATGCAGCTCGTGGGGGCTACGCGGTGCTTCATTCGTCGACCGTTCATTGCGCAGGCTCTCTGGCATGGCTTGCTCTCGGCTGGCTTGGCTATCCTCCTCCTGCTCTATACGGTCTGGCTCTTGCAGCGAGACTTCTACGACCTCATCAACCTCCACCAATATCCGCAGCTGGGGGTCATGGCCCTCTTTGTACTCTTGGCGGGCGTGGCCATCAATATGATCACCACGTACTTCGCCGTCAACAAGTACCTCAACATCGCCACCGATGCGCTCTACTACTAATAACCGATTTACCCTTATGGCAAAAGAAGGCCGCAAGCCCGATCCACGTACCCGCGAGGAGCGTATGCCCTTCGTGAAGCGTAATTACCTTTTTATTCTCATCGGTGGTCTCATCGTGGTGCTGGGCTTCCTGCTCATGCTCGGCGGACAGAGCACCGACCCGAACATATTCAACGAGGAGGTCTTTGGCTTCCGACAGATTACCCTCGCACCCATCGTGGTGATGTTGGGCTTCTTCTTCGTCATCTTCGCCATCCTCTACCGTCCAAAACCTAAGCACCCCACATTGGGGAAGTAGCAGCATGGATGTCTTACAGGCTATCATCCTGGGGCTCATCCAGGGGCTGACGGAGTTCCTGCCCGTGAGCAGTAGCGGTCACCTCGAAATCGGAAAAGCCATTATGGGCCTAGAGGCCAATGCCCCGCTCGGCTTCACTCTCTTGCTCCATGGGGCCACGTTGCTCAGTACCCTGGTGGCCCTTTGGCGGGAGATATGGGGGCTCTGCACGGGCTTCTTCAAATTTGGCAAGAGCTGGGAGTTTTCCTACGTCCTGAAAATTGTGGTCTCCATGCTCCCCATCGCGCTGGTGGGGCTGCTCTTTAGGGCGCAGGTTGAGGAACTCTTCAAGGGTAACCTCCTGCTCGTCGGCTGCATGCTCCTGTTGACTGCCGTATTGCTATTCCTAGCCTACCGGTTGCCTGGCCTGCTGCGCGCCCGACGTCAGGCGGCCGCCCCTGCGGGGGGCGTAAGCTATTGCGCGGCGCTCCTCATGGGAGTGGGGCAGGCGTTTGCGGCTTTGCCCGGGCTCTCGCGCAGTGGCACGACCATCAGTCTCGGCCTGCTCGGCGGCCTCAAGCAGGAAGATGCGGCGCGCTTCTCCTTCCTCATGGTGCTTCCCCCAATCATCGGGGCCAACATCCTGGATCTCCTTGACCCGAGCACCTCGCTCCAGGGCCTCTCACTGGCTGCCCTCATGGCGGGCTTCCTGACGGCCTTTCTGTCGGGCTATGTCGCCTGCCGTCTCATGCTCAAAGTCATTCGCCGTAAAGGCTTCCTGGGCTTCTCCATCTATTGCGCCATCGTGGGGGCTATCGCCATCATCTATGCCCTCTAGCATTACTCCCCGCGAGCTCCAGCGGCTCCAGCAATATTGGGTCGGCAAGGACTTCCAGCACGACGGGCACCTCTTCCCCATCGATAAGCCCTTGGGGTGGACCTCTTTCGATGTTGTCTCCAAGATCAGGCTCATGTTCCGCCACTACCTTGGCATTCGCAAAATCAAGGTAGGCCATGCGGGTACCCTCGATCCCTTGGCCACCGGCCTACTGGTCATTTGCATTGGCAGGGCCACCAAGCTCGTGCAGCAGCTGACCCAGGACGACAAATGCTACCAGGCCCAGATTACCCTCGGGGGGCGTACGCCCTCGCACGACCTGGAAACGCCTGTGGCCCACACGGAGAGCTTTGCTGGGGTGGAGGCCCCGGCCTTGGAAGCCGCGCTCGTCCAGCTAGCTGCGCAAACCCAGCAGCTTCCCCCGCTCTATTCTGCCAAGCGCATCGGCGGCACTAGGGCCTACAAGCTTGCCCGGCGCGGCGAAGCGCAGGAGCTGGAGCCCGTACCAATCACGATCCACTCGCTAACGCTCGATAGCTTTGAACAGGGCAAGCAGCTCGAACTCACCATTCGCTGCTCCAAGGGCACCTTCGTGCGTGCCTTGGCTCGTGACCTAGGCGAGCTTTTGGGCTGCGGGGCCTACCTCAGTGGCCTGCGCCGCATCGAGAGCGGGGAAGTAAGCGTTGACCATGCACTCGGCATGGCGGACGTGGAGGCGTTCCTCAAGATCATAGGCCCAAGCTACACCTCCGCGCTGGAGCAGCACCCCGCGCAGTAGCGTGCGCTGCGCGCATCGAGGCAACTATGCCAAGAAATAAGGAACAAAATTTGTGGCCTATCTGTTTGCTCTGTATGCTGACGGCTCGCCCTACCTGCCCAGCCACCTTGGTCGCCGGGTGCGCGCAAAGGGGCAGAGTTGTCCAATAAAACCTACACTACATGAAGTTATCTGATTTTGCATTTGACCTCCCGTTGGAATTGATCAAGGGCTACCCTACGCCCAACCGCGAGGAGGCTCGTCTCATGGTGGCCCACCGTAGTAGCGGGAAGATAGAGTCTGGTCACTATTTCCGGGATATCATCAACTACATGGCCGATGGCGATGTCTTGGTGGTCAACAACACGAAGGTCTTTCCTGCGCGCTTGGAGGGCGTGAAGGAAAAGACCAACGCCGCCATCAAGGTGTTCCTCCTGCGTGAGCTCGACCAAGACCTACGTCTCTGGGACGTGCTTGTCGACCCGGCCCGCAAAATCAGAATAGGCAATAAGCTCTACTTTGGGGACACTGAGCCCTTGGTGGCCGAGGTGGTAGACAACACGACCAGCCGCGGGCGCACGCTACGCTTCCTCTACGATGGCGACAACGAGGCCTTCCGCAAACTCCTCTTCACCTTGGGCTCCACGCCCCTCCCCGAGAGCCTAGGCAGGCCTGTCGAGCCCGAAGATGCCGAGCGCTACCAGTCGATATTTGCCACCGAGGAGGGCGCCGTGGCGGCACCGACGGCCAGCCTCCACTTCAGCCGCGAACTCGTGCTGAAGCTCAAAATCAAGGGTATCAAGCTGGCTACCATCACCCTCCACGCCGGCCTGAGCAATTTCCGACACATCGAGGTAGAAGACCTCTCTAAGCACAAGGCCGATGCTGAGCAGATGAACATCGATGAGCGCGCCGAACAGCTCATCAACGAAGCCAAAACCAACGATAGGCAGGTATGCGCCGTGGGCACCACCGTCATCCGCACCCTCGAGAGCTCGGTCACCTCACACGGAAAGGTGCGACACGCCACCAAGTGGACCAATAAGTTCATCTTCCCACCCTACAACGTCCAGGTGCCCACCATGCTCATCGCCAACTTCTACCAGCCAAAAACCCCCATGATGATGTCGGCTGCCGCCTTCACAGGCTACGATCTGCTCATGGAAATGTACCACCAAGCCGTGCAAGAGGGCTACGGCTTTGGCACATTCGGCGATGCCATGCTAGTCATCTAGCCCCCCCTCTCCCGTTGCTATTCCCCCCGTGCGCACCATCAGCCCGCAGGGGCGGAGTCTACCGTTGCCCACCTCCCCCAGCACGGCGGAGGCCCCGAAGCCCAAGAATATTTACTTACCTTTGCCCCAGGACGAAAGCCTAAACCCATGGACAATTCGCAGAGTCAGCCCCCGTCGTGCCGGCCTCTAGAGGGCAATCAGTTGCCCGAGAGCGGTAGTAAAAGCGATGATGGCTCTAGACGTTGGATTCTAGTTCCCACAAATTTCACAATCGAGTCCACCTATGCCTTGCGCCATGCCCAAGGCACCGCGCGCGTCACCGGGCATAGGGTCATGCTCCTGCACGTGCTGGAGGCCGGTGAGCAGGAGGCCCAGGCGCAGGAGTGCCTGCGCCAGCAGCTGCGCGCTGCAGATGATGACGTGCCCATCGACACCATGCTTGAGCACGGGGTGGTCAGTCGAGTGGTGCCTGCCGTAGGGCAGCACCTCGGGACCGATTACATCGTTCTGGGCTCACACGATGTGAAAATACCGCAGAACCAGAAGCTCTCCACCTCCTTGAAGCTGCTCACCCACGGCGACATCCCCTACGTGGTGGTGCAAGAGCGGCCAAAGTCCGACCGCTACCAGCGGGTCATCTACCCCATAGACTTCACCGATGAGACCAACATGCAGACCCGCTGGCTCGACAACCTCTGCCAACACCACAACCCTGCGGTTTGCCTCCTCAGACCCGACGTGAACGAGGTCGACCTGCTGGACTGCATTGACCAAAACATCTCCAAGGCCATCAGGATCCTAGCAGTACACCACGCCCGCTACACCGTCCGAACCGTGGAGGGCAAAACCGACTACGCCGTCGAAATACTCCAAACCGCCCGTGACCTCAGCGCCGATCTCATTGTGGTCACAACCTCCTACGACCCCCGAGTCAAGGGCGACTACATGCTCGAGCCACACGAGCGAAAGCTCCTGCTCCAAGCGGCCGATATCCCCGTCATGACCATCAATCCCACCATCTGATGCAAGTCCGCCCGCTCATATTCGCCACCCACAACAGCCACAAAATCCAGGAGATTGCTCCGCTTCTCCCACCGTTTTGTGAACTCCACAGCCCGGCGGAGTACGGCATCACGCGCGAGCTGCCCGAGGACTTCGACACCATTGACGAGAATGCGCAGCAGAAGGCCGAATACGTCTACGCGGCCACCCATGCCGATTGCTTTGCCGACGATACGGGCCTAATGGTCGAAATGCTCAATGGTGCTCCTGGCGCCTTCTCCGCACGCTACGCCGGGCCCGATTGCAACTACCAAGACAATATCCAAAAGCTCCTACAGCAAATGCGGGGGATGAGCCACCGCGACGCCGCATTCCGCACCACCATCGTCCTCATTCTCCGCGGGGAACGCTACTTCTTCCGCGGGGAGATAGTAGGTGAAATCCTCACCGTGCGGCGCGGTGCACAGGGCTTTGGCTACGACTCCGTCTTCCGCCCCTATGGCTACAAGCAGACCTTTGCCGAGATGAGCCTCGAGCAGAAGGATCAGATTAGCCATCGGGCAAGGGCGGTCAAAGCCATGGCCCAATTCCTAAACAGCTACCCATGGTGAGCAGCCCTCACCGTAGCCTCCTCATACTGCTGCTCGCCTGCTCGGCCCTCGTCCCCTCGGCCAGCGCACAGCAGGCTACTTGGGGCGAGTTCTACTCCTATATGCTCCCCCAGCAGGTGGTTAGGGGCGGTAGCCTGGTCTACCTCCGTATGCCCAACGCGGTGCTGGCCTACGATATGCAAGGCCTTCGCCTTACACGCTACTATAAGGGGCATCGACTCTCCTCTAGTCTCCCTACGGCTCTAGCCTCTTCCCCTGACGGACGCATGCTCCTCGTGGGCTACCAGGATGGCGCCCTGGACGTTGTCGAAGAGCAGGGCACCTATACGCTCTACGATGCCCAACGCCCCACGGCTACCAAGTACCAGGCAACCCTATCCTCCTTGGCCATCCAGGGACAGCGTCTCTTCGCCCTGCAAAATGGCTGGGTGCTAGAGTTTGATCTCGCGCAGCGCCGTGTCGTGGGCCAGCAGCGCATTACCGATGGCCCCACCGACTGTCGGCCCACCCAGCTCCTCTCCGCACAACAAGCACTGCTGGCGGCCACCGATAGGGGCGTGTTCTCCATCCAAGCCCACAACATCAATTCCGCCTTGTTTACCCGTCTGGGGGCACTGACTGACAATGTGTGCGCCCTAGTGGCCAATGACAGCTCGGGTGCTCTCCTAGCTGCTGTCGAGGCCGGGGGACACTTCTCGCTCCAGCTCTACCGCCAAGGATCATGGCAGCCCGTGACACTCCCCCCGCTCGGCAGCAAGCCCGCCCTAGCATCCTATGCCCAAGGCTTCATTGTCACATCGCCCGCCACGATCTATAAGGTCAGCCCATCGGGCAAGGCCTCCGAGCTGGCTACCCTGGCGCCCAGCCCAGGCTATCCTGCCGTGGCCTTGCGCGACGCTTGGGTCGATGCCAGCGGACAGCTCTACGTCGCCACCTGTACGCGCGGCTTCGGCACGCTCAACAATGGACATTTCAGCCCCATCGCCCCGCAGTCGCCAGCCTTCGATGTGGTCAACTCGGCCATCGCCCTCGATGAAACCATCGTCCTACTAGGCCACCCCTCCACCGTCAAACCTGAGGACAGCGACTTCTGCCTCTACTATCACGACGAGGACTTCACCGGCAACGTCTACCTACCCGGCCTACACGATGCCTTCTGCGCTCTACCTGTGGACACGGCGCAGAAGCAGTTCCTAGTCTGCTCCCGTGCCTCGGGCCTCACCCTTTTCCAGCGACACACCCCGCTTGAGACCTACGATGAGCACAATTCTGCGCTTCGGGCCAATGCCCAGGGGCGCATAGCCGTCTACGGGGGCGCAGTCTCGGCCGATGGGTGGTGGTGGCTTTACAACCCCATAGGCCCCGAGCCCACTGGCCAGGGGCCGCTGGTAGTCCGTTCGCCCGAAGGGGTCTGGACGCGTCTCCCTTGGCCCCTGACAGCGCTTGAAGCCCCCCCCAGCATGGCTATAGATCGCAACGGCTTTCTCTGGTTGGGCAACAGCGCAGAGGCCCGCGTCTGCGTGCTCGACCCCAGGCGCTATATCTCCTCCCGTGGAGCAGAAGGTGTTCGTAGCTACGATGCCTACACTGCCCCATCCTTCCACACCCAGGAGGTGGCCACCTTGGCCTTCGACAGGAATAATATGCTTGTCCTTGGGGGCAGCACCGGGCTCTCTACCAACCCCAACCGTCCCAATCCCCTCGAGGGGGAGGAGTTGATCTTCTCTACGCCCTCGCTCCAGAGTCCCCGCAAAACTGACGAAATGGCCTTTATCCTGGGGCAGGTACCCATCGTCAAAGCACTCGTTGACCACGGGAACAACCTCTGGCTGGTTGGCCTCCACGTGGGGCTGGTGCACTACGTGCAGACCCCACCGGCCATCCACCAGTACTTTCCCTGCGACCGCTCACCCATTCCCTCTCCCAACATCAATGCGCTCGCCCTCACCAGCCATTCGGGCTGGCTCGTGGTGGCTACCGACCATGGGGCCGTATCGCTCTACTCTAACTCCCAGACACCCCAGGCAGATTTCAGCCAGGTACGCATCTATCCCAACCCCGTGGAGCCCGACTACGAGGGGCTAGTGAACATCGATGGGCTCACGGAGAATGCCCACGTCAAGATCACCGATGCCGCAGGCAATCTCGTGGTGGCTCTTATTGCCAATGGTGGTCGCGCGCAGTGGGACGGCTATAACGGCCGCCGCATGAAGGTCCGTAGTGGGGTCTACCTGGTATTCTGCTCCACGCCCGATGGCAGGTTGACCCACGTGGATAAGCTTGCTGTCATACGTTAGTCTGACCCCATGCTCGATATCGTCAATGCCCTGGTGCTGGCCACCACCCCCCAGGCCGACCGTGGCTTCGTGGCTCACTGCTACACGCTTGAAAGGGGACGGCTCTCCTTGCTGGCCCGCTCAGGCCGCTCGCCCGTTGACCGCACAGCCCTGATGGGCTACATGAAGCCCCTGAGCATCCTCAAGCTCTCCTACACCCCAAGCCCCCACCCCGAGCATTTGCACCCCATCCATGACGTGGAGGACTGGGTCAATCTGGCGCCCCTCTACCGACATCCGCTCAAGGCCGCCCTCGCCGCCTTCATGGCCGAGGTCGCATTCCGACTCTTTACCCTCCCCACACCCCAGCCCGACTACTACCACTTCCTCCTGGAGGCCGTGCAGCGGCTAGCCCAAGTGCAGCCCCCTTCGCGGCTCTTCCACGATGACTTCCTCCTCGAACTAGCCTGCCTCCTAGGCTTTGCCCCCAGGGGGTGCTATTCCGATGCCACGCCAGCCTTCAGCCTCAGGGAGGGCTGCTTCTGCGCCCCCGGGGCGAGAGACCACCTACAGCTTCCCCCATCCTTGGGGGCGCTGTGGCAACGTCTGCTCCTGCAAGGCTACAGGGCAAAAGCTGAAGGGGCATCGACAGAGACTCTCAAGGCCCTCACAGAGTCGCTCCTAGACTATATCGCCTACCACGCCGGGGTGCAGCTCAAAGTCAATAGCCTACCGCTGCTAGAGGCGCTGTTGCTCCTGGAGCAGTAGTAGGGCAATTGCTGCCGCCGTGCTCTTGCCCTACGCAGCACCCGCCATGCAGGGGCAGCCTAGGGCAGCACTGCATGGCGGGCAGTCCAAAGGGAAGGGCGCAGCTAGTCCTCTTCTTCCTCTTCCTGCGCCGAGGAAGAGTCCACGATGCTCTCGTCGAGGCTTTCGTTGGGCTCTATGGCACTATCTTCGCCCGCGTAGTCGTGCGTGGAATCCTCATCGTCCTCTTCCGTCTCGATTTCGCCGGCCTCATCCACCTTCACATCCACCTTCACCAAGTAGCTGCAATCCTCGGTCTCGAGCCGCACGGCAAAAATATGCTCGCCGTTGGGCTTTTCTAGCTCCAGCACATCCTGCATGTATCCATGGGGGTACGTGGCTTGAAAGAGCTCGAGCAGCTCGTCATTGAGCCGCTCGTAGCTAGTTAGTATCCGCTTTTTCTGGTTAGCCATCGGGTCGAACTCCCACTTTGTCGTTTCGTTTTCCTTTTGCAATAATAACGCCTTTTCCGCTACTACGCGACCTTCCCCCCGCTTTTGGGGATCTTGCGCCCAAGAAATATTTTATAACCTCCTTAGAATAAGGTATCTGCACGCACGAAAAAAGGCGGCATCGCCGAATCCGTTTCCTGGATGCCGCCCTGTGGTTCTCCGGGTTATCCTAATGCACAGGATACCTAACGATGCTATTGGGCATCAGGGAGTTGTTCTAGGGCCATGGCCACCTCATCGCCCCGTAGGCCCCGCTTGACGATCGTGCCCTGGCCATCGATGAGCAGGATGAGCGGGATGCCCGTGATGTTGTAGCTACGCAGCACCTGGTCGCACGTTGTGGTCTCCAGCCGCACCTGCGCCCACGGTAGCTCGGCCTTTTCCAGGGCAGATACCCAGGCCTCGCGCTTGCTATCGGTCGATACGGAGAGAAACTCCACCCCTTTGCGCCGGTGGTAGGTCTGGTAGGCTGCTTTCAGCGAGGGCCATTCCTGCCGACACCAGCCGCAGTAGCTGGCCCAGAACTCTACCAGCACCACCTTGCCCCGGAGGCTAGAGAGCGCAAGGGTATCGCCCTGCAGCGTCTCGCCCTGGAAATCGGGGGCTGGGCTCCCCTCTAAGCTGGGCTTTGCGGCCTCGAGCGCCCCGCGTACGCGCGCCAAGAGCGGGGAGGCTTGCACGAGGCTATCGCCCTGCCAGCGTTCGAGGCTCTTCTCCACGTTGGCCACCTCCGCAATGCGCGTAAACTGATGGTTCTCAAGTTGGTTGGCATAGTAGAGGTAGAACGAGAAGAAATCCGGCGTGGCGCGTTGCCCCACGCTGTCGAGGTACTGGGCTCGGTTCACCTCGGCCTGCTTGTAGAGGTCGCGCGTCGATTCCTTAAGCTCGGCCATCCCGACTGTGTCGTTCTGACTGCGCTGGGTGTAGAACAGGTATTCCACCGAGTCGATCTTGTTGCGCAGCGTGGCCTTTCGCAGCCCAGTAGTATACTGCTCGTAGCGCATTTGCAGCGCGCTCCCCTTGCTTTGGCTTGTCAGCACGCCGTAGGGCGAGCGGGTCACTGTGATCTCCACGGGGCCATCGCCGAGGAACACGTATACCTGGGGATTTACAATCATCTCCTCAGCGTCAAACAGCAGCGCGTAGATGTCGAGGGCCAGGCTGGAGTCGCACCAGGTGAACGTTTGCCCATCGCCACTGGCGGCCTGGGCCAAGGGCTGGAGGTGGTCGTAGTGCTGATTATAAACCTGCATGATCTGCATGCCCTTGGGGTGGAAGCCCTCCACCTTCACGGTGAGCGACGTTCCGTGCGCTCTAGGCTTTGCCTGCTGGCAGCGCGTCAGGCCCAGTAGGCCCCCGCAGGCTGCGATTAGCAACATTAAGCTGATGGTCCGGTGCATATCCCTATTCCCAATTAGTTCTCGTTGGTAATCGGCGGTTTTCAGCCCCCTAGCTGCGGGGCTTGAGGCCTGGGTTGAACTGTAGGGCCTTGTCTACTATGGGGAGCACGAGCCGGCGGTCATCGGGCATCACGGAGATCGATCGCCCCCCCGGGAGCCTATGGGTGATCTCCTTGCGGGTGGCGGGGTCGAAGGCTAGTCGCTTGAGGTCGATGAGCCGCATGGCCCCATTGCCGTAGAACTCCCGGCGCCGCTCCGTGAGCACGAGCTGGAGGGCCTCCTCTGGGGTGGTGGCCGAGAGCGCCGTGTTGCCCTTGATGCGGTGATTGCGCAGCGCATCGAGTAGGGCCAAGGCCTCTGGGGCGTGGCCAAGCCGCGCGTGGCACTCCGCTGCTATCAGGTACATCTCCGCGGTGCTGAGCCCCGTGTTGAGTTCCAGGTCGCTGCAATAGAGCCTGAGGTTGCTATCGACCAAGGGGTCGCCAAAGTTATCCTCGGAGTAGCATAGCGCGTAGCGCTGGTCGTTGGTCTGGTCAAAGAGCTTCAAGACCTCCTCGGGGAAGTAGCTCGATGTCGATAGGCCATACTTGTAGCCGCAGGTGCGTAGCAGCAGGGCCTCCTCGTTCTCGTTGCAGCGGGGGAGGTCACTCCGCCCAATGAAGCCATAGGGGTTCACTAGCGTGTTGGCTGTCCAGTCGTGCAATTGCGGGCGTTCTTTGATGATTTCCGAGCTTATCTCGAGGGCCTCTTGCCAGCGCTGCTGGAATAGGAAGCAGCGCGCCAACACGGCCTTGGCGCCCACCTTAGTCATTCGTAGCGGTGACTGGTGTGGATAGGCCTCGGGCAGATTGGGCAGGGCTTGACGCAGATCCTGCTCCACCTGCTGGTACACGGCCGTCACGCTGGCCCTGGGCGGGGTAGCCGCATTGATGTCGGCCTTGAGTACCAGGGGCACCCCATAGCTGCTGCTGGCCGAGGCCTGCTGGTGGTGCGGGGCATAGAGGTTGATGAGCATGAGGTACTCAAACGCTCGACTCGCCAAGGCTTCGGCGTAGAGCTGCTGGGGGGCAAAACGGGGTGAGACCGTTGCTTGCTGCACTTGGTCGAGCACGGAGTTGTAGATGAAGATACGGTGGTAGGCGTACTCGTAGTAGGGGTCGGCCTCCGCCTCGGTGTAGTACTGCCCCTCTTGGAACGTGTACATCCGCCCGGTGGCCGAGCCTCCCATATCGTTCACCCCGAGGCCTGCGGGGTCATTCTCGGGCCAGAGGTAGGTGTCGTCGGTGAGGTATAGGACATCGGTGGCGCCCCAGCTGGCCAGGGCCTGGTCGTTGAGCATATCATCGTAGTCCTCGGTTGTCTGCGGCTGGAGCACCCCCTTGGGGGGGATGCCGAGCCATTTCTGGCAGGCACTAAGACTAACGGTCAAGGCCGCCAGCAGGAGTAGTCGACAAGGCATAGTTCGAGGCATGGTATTAGGCATTAGAGGTTGAAATGGAGCGCGCAGGTATAGCTTGGGGGGAGGGCGCGTTGCCGTTGGCCAATGGCCGTACCTAGCTGTACGGTGGCCGGATCGATGCCCGCCTTGTTGAAGGGGATGTTCACCAGGTTATCG
This sequence comes from uncultured Bacteroidia bacterium, assembly GCA_947252645.1. GTDB lineage: Bacteria > Bacteroidota > Bacteroidia > Bacteroidales > CAJPTX01 > Bacteroides_D. The sequence goes on along the minus strand of CAMXWF010000006.1, from coordinate 16,458 downwards.
ACCTGGAAGGACACGCGCAGCCCCTTCAAGCGTATGGTCTTGAGCCACGACTCGGGGAGCGCATAGCGCAGCAGGATGGTGCTCAGCTGTAGGTAGTCGGCCCGGAGGATATGCTTGTCGGCCGCGCCCCAGGCGTATTGCTCGTCTTGGGCAATGTTCCTATTTAGGAAGGCGGGGATGGTTTCCTCGCGCAGCTCATCGCCCGGTTGACGCCACGCGTAGCGGTAGTCTCGGTCGAAGCCCAGGGCCCCCATTTTCCAGGAGGCGTAGTTGGGCACTGGCTTGCGCATCACGTGGCCTCCATAATACATCATGCCTACCGAGAGCTCCAGCCCTTTCCAGCCGCAGGAGAGCGTGAGGCTACCCGTGTAGCGGGGAATCACGGTGCCCGACCACACCAGGTCATCGTTTTTCTGCGCCCGAGTGGCCAGAGTGCCGTTTTTGAGGTAGATGCGCACGGAGCCATCATCGGGCGATAGCCCTGCGTAGCGGTAGCTGAAGAGGCTTGCGTAGGGGTAGCCCTCTACCTCTACGGCCTGCATGACGCGCTGCACGGGGAGGGTCTCGGCATCGTAAACCTTCAGCAGCTTGCTCTCGTTGTAGCTAAAGAGCACCTGCCCCGAGAGCGTGACCCCAGCCACATTGAGCATGAGCCCCGCAACGGTGAGCTCGCAGCCGTAGTTGACCAGTTCGCCGAAGTTGGTCTCTAGGGTGGTCCAGCCGAGGGTGGGGTCGCTGCTGCGGTTGCCTAGCAGGTCGGTAGTGTGGCGGTAATAGCCCTCGAGTGTGCCCGAGAAGCGACTGCCGAATAGAACCCAGTCGAGCCCCACGTTGGTGGTGGCGGTCTTTTCCCACCGTAGCTCAGGGTTGGGCGGCGTGGCGAGCATTAGGGTCTGTAGGTTGGTGATGTCGTTGTACCCGGGCTCCACGGTGAGGATGGGGTAGGCCCCCCGGGGCACGTTGCCCCCGATGCCATAGCTGGCCCGCAGCGTGAGCAGGTCCACCCAGCGGACAGCCTGCAGGAAGGGTTCCCGGGCTATGGCCCAGCTGGCCCCCACGGACCAGAGCGGCTTCCACTGCACCCGGGGCAGTGTGCCCCATAGGTTTGACTGGTCAAATCGTAGGCTCCCCGTGAGGTTGTAGCGCGACTGGAAGCAGTAGGAGGCCGTGGCGTATAGCGAGGTGTAGCGCTCCTCCCGGTCGCTGACCCAGCGCACGGGGGAGTACACGAAATTGCCCCAGATGGCCGCGGTTTCCCTGAGCCCTTGGGTGAGCCGCGCCTCATCGCACGGGGTGGACGAGAGCGAGAGCGGGTCGTAGCCCAGCAGTTCGTTCTGGCTGCCTTGGCTGCGCACGCTGCGTATCTCGGTGCCCAGCAGCGCGGTCACCCGGTGCGCCGCGAAGCTCTGGTCGTAGTTGGCCTGTAGGCGCAGCGTGTAGCTAAAGCTCTCGTTGAGCGTTTCGCGCAGCCGCCCGCCCCGGGGAAACACATGCTCATCTACCTTCCCGCCGGAGAGCGTGGTGCCATCGTTGAAGCTCTTGATCATGGTGTACGAATTCTTCGTATCCACCTGGTCGCGGCGCTGCCAGCCATACTCCACCGCGCCGCGTCCCTCAATGCTGAGGACCTCGAGGGGACTGTAGGTGAGGGCTACGTTGGCGCGGGCCCAGCGATTGTTGTTTTGGTCGTAGCTTCGCGAGAGTTCCTCCACGGGCACGTAGCGTTCCTCGGGCAGGCCCAGAGCCACCAGGCTCTGGATGCTCTGCTCATCGCGGTCTTTGTAGTGGGCCAGGGGGAGGCCTTCGGGGCTGCGCAGCATGCGCCACGGGGGCAAGGTCAAGTAGAGATTGTTGGCTTGGGGTACGCCTGTCTTGGTGTAGTCGTGCGCCAGCAGACCCTGGCCCTCTAGGTCGAGCCGGAGCTGCGGCGTGAAGGCCGCGATGCTCCGTAGGCTTAGGTCAAGGGTTCGGCTGGTGTTGCGCGCATCGGTGGGGAACGATTGCTCAAAGCGAGCGGTGCCGATCATGCGGTATTGGTTGCCACCGCTAATGGTGAGGCTGTGGCTATGGTAGAGAGCGGTGCGCTCTAGCAAATTGCGGATCTGCGCGCGGTTATCTAGGGCGGCCAAGCTGTCGAGGGTGGACTGGTAGGTGGCCTGGTCGATCAGCCCCACGTCCCACTTGTGGAACTGGCGCACGTGGTCATCGCTCCAGAAGCCTAGATGGGGCTTGACCACTCCGCGCCCGAAGGTGCGGAAGAGGTAGTCATCGCACTGGGCCAGTTCGTGGCCGTCCATCAGGTTGAGCCCCTTGAGGCTCGGGATGGGCTGCACGCGCACCAGGCCATCGTAGCAGACCTCGAAGCTACCCGAGCCCTTGGAGGTTTCTATCACGATGACCCCGTTTGCTGCCCGGGCCCCGTAGATGGAGGCCGCGGCGGCATCGCGTAGCACCGTGACGCTGGTCACCAGGTCAGGGTTGATGCTTCCCAGCCCGCCCTCGTAGGGCATGCCGTCGACCACCAGGAGCGGGGCCACGTTGGCGTTGAGGCTGGTCACCCCGCGGATCTGCAGTTGGCCCGTTTGCTTATTGAAGGTCAGGCCCGCCGCCACGCGGTCTAGGCGCGCCATCAGGCTCGGCACCTCCAGCTGCTTGAGGGCCTGCTGGCCCACGATAGCAAACGACCCCGTGGCCCGCTCCTTCCCGATGGTCTGGTAGCCCGTAACCACTACCTGCTCCACCTCGAGGTTTTCGAGCTGCATCCGCACGCCTAGGTGCTGACCTGGCCGCACGGTGAACTGCTGGGAGGCGTAGCCCGTGCAGTGGAACTCCAGCACCGCCCCCTCCTCGGGCACACGCACCGTGAATGCGCCCTGCGCGTCGGTAATGGTGCCCGTGTGGGTGCTTTGGAGGATCACGGTGACCTGCGCCATGGGTTGTTGGCTCAACGAGTCGGTCACCAGCCCCGTCACGGGCGATTGCCCGAGCGCCCTAGGGCCCCACACTGTCAACGTCAAAAGAAAAAGTAGCGGTAGGATGAAATGGACTGCGCCCTTGCACCGATATAAGTACGCCATGGCTCCCTGGATTTTCGCTTTTCTCCCCAGGCTCTTCCAGGCCTGGAGACCGCACAAAGATAGGAATATAGTGTTTATACCATTCTAGCCTGGACCTCTTTGCTACCGGGAGATGAGTAGCCAGGCGGGATGCCTAGGTCGCGCCGGGGCTTGCGTCCAGACGAGCATTCATGCCCTGACGCCCCTGGTGCGCGCGGGGGGCGTGCGGGTCGTTTCGCCACGGGTGGATCTGTTCGTTGGCCCCTGCGCGATGTGGTATCGTTGCCTTCAAGGTTTCATCTTCTCCGTACCCCCTTCGCTAAAATATCGGAAAAGAGCGGCGAGGGTACGGCGATGGTACGGCGAGGGTATGGGGTCAATTTCTTCGTTCTTCTTGAGGCGTGCCTGTGTGGAAGTGCACAGGGGTGCTTTTTTGCTGGAGATAAAAAGCCCGGCCAGGAGGTTTCTGGCCGGGCTGGAAAAGGTTTAGATGCTACGTTGGTCCTAGAGTAGGGCGTTGAGCTTTTCGGTGAGCGCATTCTTGGAGGTGGCCCCAATCTGCTTGTCCTTGATTTCGCCGTTTTTCATGAAGAGTACGGTGGGGATGTTGCGGATGCCGAACTTGGCGGAGAGGGTGGGGTTGTTGTCCACGTTGACCTTGCCCACGAAGGCTTTGCCCTCGTACTCCTTGGCTATCTCCTCGACCACGGGGCCCAGCATGCGGCATGGGGCGCACCACTCTGCCCAGAAATCGAGTAATACCGGCTTATCGCTCTTGGCGACCAGCGTATCGAAGGTCGCATCAGTCACTTCCTGTGCCATAATGTGTGTTGTTACTATTTGGTTGGTTATTGTGTTAAGCGTTCTAGGCGTGGCAGCCCCTAGGCCTCAAGATCCTCGTCTTCGAGCTCTGGCAGGGCGGCGATATCCTCACTATCAACGGGAAGATCGCGTTTTTGTTCGATGGGTAGTCCGTTAACTTTGATTTGTAGCCCCAGGGCCACGACCTGGTTGAGTTCCTTGGCGGAGACGGCGTAGCTGGCCTTGCGGGCCACGCAGGGGATGAGGTGGTTGGTTTTTTTATCGGCTATGAGGAAAGAGAGCCTTGTGGAGCCCTGCTGGGTGAAGATCTCGTGGGCGAGCTGTTGGGCTAGGCCGTGGCTGATGCTTTCCACGGGCAGCTCGATTTCGAGCTGTCGGTAGAATTGGTTGCGGGAGGTCTGGAGGTCTTGGAGCTTGACCACTTCGAGGTTGGTGCGTCCATTGGGGAAGCGTGGGGGCTCGATGGAGACCTCCAGCAGGAGGATGCGGCCGGGCTGCACGAGGGGTTCGAATCGGCGGATGGCCTCCCCGAAGATGCGGAATTCGCGGCTGCCGGTGTAGTCGTCGAGGGTGAAGTCGAGGGTTTGGTAGACGGAGCCCTTCTTGCTGGTGTGGTTGGCCACTTGGCCCGTGCGCACCAGGCCGGCCACGGTCTGGTGGCCATAGGTGGCGTTGTCCACCAGGGCGGCGAGATCCTGGAGGGTGGCCGAGCAGAGGTAGTCCATGTCATCGGCGTAGGGGTCGAGCGGGTGCTGCGAGAGGTAGAAGCCAACGAGTTCCCCCTCGTCGAGCAGCTGCTGGATGCGCGGTATCTCTTTCTGGAGAGGGGGGAAGGCGGGGGGCCTGTAGACCTCCTGTCGGGCGAAGAGCATGCTGCTGCCTTGCGCGTCTTGGGCCTTGGCACTTTTGTTGGCGTACTCCACGAGTTTTTCGTACCAGTAGTGGATGGTTTCGGTGGTCTCGCCCGTTTTGGCGTTGGTGTGTGTGTCGCGGGCGGTTTCCTGGAAGTAGTAGGAGCGGTTGTTCTGGGGGGTGAGGGAGTCGAGGGCGCCGCTCTTGATGAGGCCCTCGAGGTTCTTTTTGTTGCATACTTTGGGCCCGAGGCGCTGCACAAGCGCGAAGACATCTGGGAAGGGCCCGTTTTTTTCGCGTTCGGCCACTAGGAGCTTCATGGCTTCATCGCCTACGCCCTTGATGGCCGAGAGGCCGAAGCGGATGCTGCCATCGTCCATGACGGTGAAGGCCGATTGGCTGGCGTTGACGTCGGGCTGCAGGAGCTTGATGCCCATGCGCTTGCACTCGGCCATGTAGCCCTTGACCTTTTTGGGGTCGTCGAGGAAGACCTGCAGGTTGGCCGCCATGAGCTCGGAGGGGTAGTGGGCCTTGAGGTAGCCGGTTTGGAAGGCCACGTAGGCGTAGCAGACCGAGTGCGACTTGTTGAAGGCGTATTTGGCGAAGGCGATCCACTCCTGCCAGATCTGGTTGACGGTTTTTTCGTCGTAGCCGTTGGCCTTGCAGCCCTGCTTGAAGTTTTCCTCCAGGGCCTCGAGCTGCTTGAGCTTTTTTTTGCCCATGGCCTTGCGGAGGTTGTCGGATTGGCCGGCGGAGAAGTTGGCCAGGATGCGCGATAGGCGCATGACCTGCTCTTGGTAGACGGTGACCCCGTAGGTTTCGGCCAGCACCTGCTGGGCTTGGGGCACCACGTAGTCGATTTTTTCCAGGCCGAGCTTGCGGTTGATGTAGGTCTCGATGAACTGCATGGGGCCTGGGCGGTAGAGGGCGTTCATGGCCACCAAGTCCTCGAACTTATCGACCTTCAGGCGCCGGAGGAAGATGCGCATTTGGGGCGATTCGAACTGGAAGAGGCCGATGGCCTCCCCGCGCGCGAAGAGGGCGAGGGTTTCGGGGTCGTCGAGGGGGATGTTGTCGATGTCGAGGTCGCGGTGGAAGCGCTTTTTGATCAGGCTCAGGGCCACCTCGATGACCGAGAGGGTGGTCAGGCCGAGGAAGTCCATCTTGATGAGGCCGATGGATTCCAGGGTGCTGCCCTCGTATTGGACGAAGAGGTTGTTGTCTTCGATGGTGCTCTTGGAGGCCGAGGTGGTGGTGGGCTTGACCATGGGCACCATGCGCATCAGGGGCGAGTGGCCGATGATGTAGCCGCAGGCGTGGCGTCCCACGGCCTTGACGTAGCCCTCGGCCGTGCGGGCCCGGGCGTAGAGCAGGGCCGAATCGCCCGTCAGGGCCTCGAAGCGCTTTTCGAGCTCGGGGTGTTCCTTGAAGATGGCGGCGAAGGAGGTTTCCTTCACGTCGCGGAGCAGGTCGAGTAGGGGCTGCACGGCATCACGGCCGAGGCTGAAGCGCTTGCTGACCTCGTTGATGGCATCTTTGACCATCATGCGCTGGAAGGTGGAGATGCCGGCCACGCAGTCGGCGCCGTACTTCTGGCGCACGTAGTCGAGCACAAGGCTGCGCTTGCTGTCCTCAAAGTCCACGTCGATATCGGGCAGGGAGATGCGGCTGGGGTTGAGGAAGCGCTCGAAGAGGAGATCGTATTTGATGGGGTCGAGGTTGGTGATGTGGAGGCAGTAGGCCACGGCGCTGCCGGCCGCGGAGCCTCGCCCAGGGCCCACGCGTACGCCCAGGGCCCGGGCGGCGCGGATGAAGTCGTAGACGATCAGGAAGTAGCTCGAGAAGCCCATTTTCTCGATGGTTTCGAGCTCGAAGTCGAGGCGTTCGCGGTAGTGGGCCTCCAGGGGGGTGCCCCAGCGTTCCTCGGCGCCTTGGGCTACCAGGGCGCGCAGGTAGGTTTTGTCATCGGGGTATTGCGTGGGGACGTCGAACTGGGGCATCTGGGGCTTTCGCAGCAGCTCGATGGGCTGGCATTGGTGGGCGATGGTGACGGTTTGGGCCAGGGCGTCGAGGATGGTCTGCTGGTAGCTCTCTGGGGTGAGGGCCTGGGGCAGCTGTGGATTGGGGGTTTTGGCTAGCGACGCGCGGTAGGCCTGCGCGATGGCCTGGAAGTGCGGGGGCTGGGTGAACATGGTGTAGAGCTCCCGGCCCGTTTTGAGGTATTCTTGGTGGGTGTAGTGTGGGTGGTCGGGATCCTGCAGGAGTTTCTTGGTGGACACGCAGAGCAGGAAGTCGTGCAGGAGGGCGTCGTCCTGTCGGAGGAAGTGGACATCGTTGGTGACGATGAGCTGGGTGTTGGTTTCGCGGGCTAGTCGGATGAGCATGCCGTTGAGCAGGAGCTGCCGCCGCATGGTGCTGCCGTCGTCGTTGGCCTCCTTCTTGGGGTGGAGCATGAGCTCGAGGTAGAAGTCGGGGCCCACGAGGGCTTTGAAGCGCGCAACGGCCTGCTTGGCCTGCTCGAATTGGCCGGCCAGGAGCTTGGTGGGGATTTCCCCGCCGAGGCACGCGCTGCTGATGATGAGGCCTTGGTGGTATTGCTGGAGCAGCTCGTAGTCGATGCGGGGCTTGCCGTAGAAGCCCTCCTTGTTGGCCAGGGAGATGAGGCAGCAGAGGGATTCGTAGCCCTGCTGGTTTTTGGCCAGGAGGATGAGGTGGTAGGGGCGCTGGTCTTTGATGCGCTCGGTGCGGCTGCCTTGGGCCATGTAGGTTTCGCAGCCGGGGATGGGGGTGAAGAGCTGGGCTTGTTTCTCCTTGAGCTGGGCATCGAGCTGGGTTCGGTCGGCTGTTTGGGGCAGGGTGTCGAGCTGGGCCTGGAGGGCCTCGATGGCTTTCTGGGTGGCCTGGTTGGCCTCGTGGGCTTTGGAGAGGAAGTTGTAGGTGGCGAACATGTTGCCGTGGTCGGTGACGGCCACGCCAGGCATGTGGAGCTCCTGCACGCGGGGCAGGAGCTGGTGGAGGCGGCAGGCGCCATCGAGCAGGGAGAACTCTGTGTGCAGGTGGAGGTGGACGAAGGGGATGTCTGCGGGCGGCTGGATCATGGAGTGCTTAGGGTTTGGATTGGCAAGTTACGACAAAATGGCGATTCTTGGGCTGCGTGGCTGCTTTGTGGCTCGCCCCCGAGCTTTTGGGGTCGTGGGCGTTTCCTGGGCGGTGCTGCCATCAATACAGTTGTCTGTAGGCTGTGGCCAGGGGCTAGTTTTCAGCTTAATCTGCATCCTTGCCACTGCACACTGGTCTCTGTCCACTGAAGACTGGTTCCTGACGACTAGCCACTGGCGACTAGAGGTTGCTGTGCAACGCTCCCAAGATCCTCCCCCTCGGGGGCGTAAACCAGCGCGGGCCCGCGTTCCCTCGGGGGAGTTAGGCTCTAAGGGCAGCAATTCTGGCGAAAGCACTGGCAATTTGCGTATTTCTGCGCATTCTACTAACCATGCAACGCCCTCCAATTGCGTTTTTCTCAGTAGCTTTGCGGCTATGGCTCTTGGCTGAGTGCTAACTCCTTGCCGTTTTGCGCCGAGGGGTAATCCATGGAATCGGTAAAATTCGTCGACCTCTTTGCGGGTATCGGGGGCATTCGCCTAGGGCTTAATGCTGGTTTGCGGCAGCGAGGGCTCTCGTCGCAGTGCGTGTTCACCTCTGAAATCAAGCCCCACGCGGTTAGCGTACTCAGGGCTAACTACCCAAGCGAGGCCATCCACGGCGACATCAAAAGCACCCATGCCGCCGCCCTGCCCGACTTCCAGGTGCTGCTCGCGGGCTTTCCCTGCCAGGCCTTCTCCTACGCAGGAAAGCGGCTCGGGTTTCAGGATACCCGCGGCACGCTTTTCTTTGAAGTGGAGCGCATTCTCAAGGCCAAGCACCCCTTCGCCTTTATCCTGGAAAACGTGGAGGGCCTGGTCACGCACGACCGCCAATCGCCCGGAGCCCGCATGGGCAAAACCCTCGCCACCATCCTCGAGAACCTCCGCCTGCTAGGCTACCTGGTCAGCTGGCGCGTGCTTAACGCCGCGCATTTCGGCCTTCCCCAGGAGCGGAAGCGCATTTACATCGTGGGCACTCTGGCCGAAACGGTCAGTCTACACGATTTCCCCGTGCGCACTGCTCGGCTCCGCGATGTGCTGGAGTCGGGGCTTCCCACCGATACCTCCGACTTTGTCCGCAGGCTCCTGGCGCACTACGCCCCCGAGCAGCTCTACGGCAAGTCGATTAAGGATAAGCGCGGTGGACGGGACAACATCCACAGCTGGGACATCGAGCTCAAGGGGCCTCTCTCCCCAGAGCAGAAGCGCCTGCTCTCGAGCATGCTCACCGAGCGACGGAAGAAGAAGTGGGCTGCCCAGCACGGCATCGACTGGATGGACGGCATGCCGCTGACGGTGGAGATGATTCGGGAATTCTTCCCGCATGCGCACCTCGAGGATATGCTGCTCGACCTTGCGCGCAAGGGCTACCTCACGCTGGAGTACCCCAAGGCACGCCGCCCCATAACGGTTGCAGGGGCTACGCGCTACGTGCGCCAGCAGGATGCCTCTAAGGCCCCTGGCTACAACATCGTGGCGGGCAAGCTCAGCTTTCCGATAAGCAAGATACTCGACCCCGCGGGGCTTGCGCCCACCCTCGTGGCCACCGACATGGCGCGGCTCTACGTGGTGGATGGCGATGGGCTTCGTCCCCTCTCCCTCCGGGAGGGGCTGCGGCTCTTCGGCTACCCCGACTCGTTCCGTTTTCCTGTAAGCCTCCGCGATGGGTACGACCTCCTCGGCAACACGGTAGCCGTGCCCGTTGTCGCGGCGATAGCCGAGCGGTTGGCTGATGTGTTAATCAGACACCTTTGAGCGAATATGAATGCTGCGCAAAATCTCTTCAATGCCCTCCATCACGATTTTGGCCTTGCTGGGGCTACGGGTAGGATATCTTTTGCGTTAAACGACTTTACTATTACGGTCGAACAAAACAATGTGGTTGGCAATATCATCGAAGAGTGGCTGTCAAAGTGGATGACGAGTCGAGGAATACTGCACCGCCACAACGATCAGCAGGCAGCTCCTGACTTCTGGCTTGATCCGAGCGATGTGGAGTCTAACTGGCTTGAAGTGAAATCGTTTTACCAGCATCCTAACTATTTGGAGTGCTGGCTTTTCTGGTGCTTTGGGCTGGCAGCGCGGGGGAGGGAATCCTGGGGAATTCTGCGTACGTTTGGGGTGTTGCCGTGGGCCATAGCGGGGTAAGAGCATGGGGAGTTCCAAATTTTTCACCAATGAGCCGGTAGGTGATCATCAGGAGCGGCGCCTGCTCAAGGAGTTCGAGGCCATTTCGCAAGAGATGAGGCCCGACTGGACCTTTAGGGCTGTTACGGGCTACCTTCGCCTCTCGAGCTACCTGGCCGTTAAGGAGAAGTTGAAGGACGCAAGGAAGATCCAGATTCTGGTGGGGATAGATGCGGGCGATTATCCCAAGATCCTTTCGCCTGACGGAGGGTCAACTTCCAATGCGTGGCGGGAGAAGCGGTTCAAGGCGCTTGCTGCTGGGGCGATGCAGGAGGACATCACCCAGGGCGATAATCAGGAGGAGCTGGCGAAGAGCTGCGCAGAATTCGAAGAAGATTTTGATGATGGGCGCATAGAGGTACGCATCCACAAGGATAGGGCGCTGCACGCCAAGTTCTACATTTTTCTGCCGCAGGAGTTCAACGTCAATTCATATTGCCGAGTTATCATGGGCAGCTCCAACCTTACGCCCCCCGGGCTAGGTGAGGGCCGGGGAAAGCGGTATGAGCTGAATGTGATCCTTGGGGACTATGACGATGTGGTTTTCTGCAACGAGCAGTTTGAGGCCCTATGGCAGGAAGCGGTGCCCCTGACGCGCGAGGATGTGCGGGCTATAGTGGGCAAGACGTACCGGGTCAGCGGGCCCACGCCCTATGAGCTCTACCTGCGGGTGCTCATGGAGGCGTTTGGCCGCCAGGTGGAGGATGCGTTTGAACTCAAGCGGCCCGAGGGGGTGCTGGACTTGCGGTACCAGCGCGATGCCGTCATCCAGGGCTACCAGATGCTTTTGCGCTACCACGGGCTCTTTTTGGCCGATGTGGTGGGGCTGGGTAAGACGGTGGTAGCGGCCATGATAGCCCACCGCTTTGTGGAGAAGAATGGCCAGAGCACGAAGATCCTTGTGGTTTACCCGCCGGCCTTGAAGGAGAACTGGGTGGATACGTTTGCTAGTTTTGACCTGTCGCGCTACGCGCAGTTTGTTTCCAACGGGCAGCTTTCCAAGGTGCTGGAGCGGACTGACGGTTACTTGGGTAAGGGGGCCTACGACCTCATCATAGTAGACGAGGCGCACGGGTTTCGCAATGCCAAAACGGACAAGTTCGACTGCCTTCAGCGGCTGACGAAGGCGTCGCGGACGCAGCCGGGGCTGTTGACTGATAGTCGTACGTACGTGATGCTCCTTTCGGCCACGCCCCTCAACAATAGCCCGGAGGATCTGCAGAGCCAGCTGTTGCTCTTCCAGGATGGGGGCCACTGCACCATAGAGGGGGTGCCTAACCTCCAGCACTATTTCGCCCCGCTGCTTAAGGAGTATGAGATGCTTCGGAGAAAGCAGAAGGATTTAGCAGAGCGGGCTTCTGGGGAGCAATCGCCCGAGAAGGCGACCGAGCGCCAGGGGGTGGTGGAGCAAGTGGATAAGCTCTACAAGAGGATTCGAGAGGATATCATAGAGAAGGTGACCATACGCCGCACTCGGAACAACATTACCAACAATGAAGATTACAATGACGACTTGCGGGTCCAAGGTATTACCTTCCCCAAGGTAGAGCCGCCGGAGTCGCTCGACTACGAGTTGCCGGCCGAGTGCAGTGCCCTTTTCTACGACACCCTGCGCGTGCTGGTGTTCGATTTGAACTATGCCCGCTATAGGGCCATTGAGTTCCTGAGGCCGGAGTTCCAAAAGGAATACAAGAATGCTAAGGTCATCAGCGATAACCTCATGTGGATCTACAAAACCCTGCTCGTCAAGCGACTTGAGAGCAGCTTTGAGGCCTTCCGGCGTACTCTAGGCCGCCTCAAGGATTCTACCCACACCCTCATCAAGATGTATGATGAGCAGGACAAAGTGCTGATAGCCCCAAAGGCGGACATCAATGAGCTTATAGGTCAGGGAAAGACCCTGGAGGAGATCTACGGTATCGGGGGTGAGAAGGGTGGGAAGGTCTACCCGCAATCGGCCTTTGAGCCAGAGTTTATCAACCTTTTGACGAAAGACTATAGCCTTTTGGAGACGTACTGCGAGAAGTGGGGCCAGGTGCGCTGCGACCCCAAGCTCGACGAGTTCCTCGATACACTTAATGGAAAATTACTCTCCCCCGATAATAACCCCACGGGGAAGCTGGTGATATTTTCCGAGAGCGAGGACACGGTGAAATACCTCTACGAGCAGCTGACCCACGAGGCCAATAGGCGGGTGCTGCTGGTGACCTCGGCCAATAGGGACAAACTGAGCACGACGGTGCAGGCGAACTTCGATGCGAACCTGCCCGAGGAGGCGCAGCGCGACGAGTACGACATTCTGCTCACCACCGATGTGCTGGCCGAGGGCGTCAACCTCCATAGGGCCAACACGGTGGTCCACTACGACACGCCCTGGAATGCCACGCGGCTCATCCAGCGGTTGGGGCGCGTGAATAGGATAGGCTCTAAGGCTGAAAAAATCTACAACTACGTTTTCTACCCCTCCCCGCAGGGCGATAGCCAGATAGACCTCTACCGCAAATCCCTGGTCAAGCTCCAGAGCTTCCACTCGGCCTACGGGGAGGACAATAAGTTCTTCACCTTCCAGGAGATGGTTGAGAGCCTTACCCTCTACGATCCCAATGTGCCCGACGTGGTGGATCAGCAGCTTAAGCTGCTCCAGGAGCTACGAAAGGTCTACCAGAAGGAGCCGGCACTCTATAGGCGGGTCCAGGCACTTTCCGTGCCTAGTAGGGCACTGTGTCCAAAGGCTGAACATGGCGGGGAGAGCGTGGTGCTTGTCTCCTCCAGCTATAGGACGGGGTACTACCGTGTGACTGCGGAGGGTGCGCAGGAGATCGACTTCCTGAAGGCGGCGAAACTCCTGGAGGCCAAGCGCGAGACAAGGCCGCTGCCCTTGCGCCAGGGGGAGAAGTTGCTCTACGCCCACGAGGCCCTCGCCTTGGCCCAGTACAATCAGCAGCGTAGGGATACTGAGGAACGCGCAACGTACACGAGCAACGCCCAGCTAGGGCGGCAATCCAGGACGGCCGTGGACTTTCTTGTGAAAATCCGCTATGAAACGGAGGTGGACAAAGATGTGTGTAGGAAGCTGCAAGGCTATGTGCAGGACATGGTCTACGTTCGGCTGCCCAAGGAGCTGGAGAGGCTGAGCAAAGACTACTCCAAGAAGAGCATCACACTGGAGGAAGTAGAGAAGGCTCTGCGCCAGCTATGGGCCGACTACTGCACTGAGCCCATGAGCCCATCGACGCCGCACGGGCAGGGCGACGAGGCGCAAATCGTGGTGGCGGAGACGTTTGTCTAGGCCCTGGCGGGCGGTGTTGGTGGTTAAAAAACTAGGCACACAATCATGGAATTCAGCGAGAAAGATTTAACGGAGCTATTCCAGAATAAATTTGACCTGGCGCGCTATCAGGCCTTTCTGCGCTGGACGCTCCAGGGGGCGCAATCGGGGGAGCTGAAGGTGCTTGATAAACCACTTCTTGTGCAGAAGGATTCTGCGCAGAAGGGCGACCCGAATCTCAGTAGTATTGGAAAGCTGGAGGACAATGAGGGAGAGGGGATTCCTGTACACTTCTACCACTATCGGCTTCATGAGTCCAAGGTGGGGCGTGGCAAGGTGGGGCTACACCGTAAGCTCAGCTACTGGGGGCGCCATTCCGAGGCCGCGCTGGTGGTGTTTGAGAGCGATGAGGACTGGCGACTGTCGCTCATTTTCGACTTCAAGGTGAACGGTTTGGAGACGACCGACCCACACCGCTTTACTTTTGCGTTCGGCGACCCCAACGCCCAATATCGCACGGCCATAGAGCGTTTCACTGCGCTTGCGCAGCAGCAGCCCACCTACAATAACCTCAAGGAGGCCTTCTCGGTGGAGGCGCTGACCAATGAGTTCTACCGTGAGCTCGAGCGCTGGTATCAGCTGGCCACAGACGAGAAGTCGGGCTGCTATTTCCCCCACAACACCTCGATCGAAAACGATGACACGGGGCACCTGGAGCTCAACATGATCCGCCTGATAACCAGGCTCATATTCGTCTGGTTCATCAAGCAGAAGGGGCTGGTGCCCGAAGAGCTCTTTGAGGAGGAGAAGCTGCGGAAGATCCTCAAGGAGTTCCACCCGGAGAAGCCGGCCCCCCTCCCCGAGGGGGTAGGCGAGCAGGGGGAGGCCCCGGGCTGCTACTACAACGCTATACTACAGAATCTCTTCTTCGCCACGCTCAACCGGCCTATCGACAAGGAGCACGGCGGCCCGAGGGGCTTCGCAGCGCTCAAGGGTCAACACGACGTGCGCAACCTCTACCGCTACCAGGAGATGTTCAAGCTGACTCAGCCTGAGATACTCGACCTTTTCGCCAAGGTGCCCTTCCTCAATGGGGGGTTGTTCGAGTGCCTCGACAAGGTGGAGCGTCAGGACGGTAAGAACAATTGCGCGGACGGCTTTAGCCGAAACCCGCAGCGCTTCACCAGTGGGCATCACCACTCCAGGTACAGGGCCCATATCCCCGATTGGCTCTTCTTCGATGACAAAGAAGGGCTGATTCCCCTGCTGGGCCGCTACAACTTCACCGTGGAGGAGAACACCCCCCTGGATCAGCAGGTGGCCCTAGACCCCGAGCTGCTGGGCAAGGTGTTTGAGAACTTGCTGGGCACCTACAATCCCGAGACCCACGAGACAGCCCGCCACGCCAGCGGCTCCTTCTATACCCCGCGGGAAGTGGTGCACTACATGGTGGACGCGTCGCTCAAGGCCTACTTGCTCAAGGCTCATCCCAACGAAGAGGGCCTCGTGGAGGCCCTCTTCAAAAGCAACTTTGAGCATGGCCAATACCCGGATACGGAACGTCAGGCCCTGACGAAGAGCCTTAAGAGCATCAAGGTGCTCGACCCGGCCTGCGGGTCGGGGGCGTTTCCCATGGGAATGCTCCACCGCCTAGTCGACCTGATTCATAAGCTCCAGGGGAATTCGTCCGCCTCGCCCGAGGAGGACTACCAGCTCAAGTGCCACATCATAGAGAATTGCCTCTACGGCGTGGATAAGCAGCCTATCGCCGTGCAGATCACCAAGCTGCGCTTCTTCATCTCCCTGATCTGCGAGTGCGAAAATCAGGAGGAACAGTACAATTCGGGCCTGAAGCCCCTGCCCAACCTAGAGACCAAGTTCGTGGCGGCCGATACCCTCAAAAAGCTAAGGCTGGATGACGATGGCCTCTTTACAATTAAAAGCATCCCAGGCCTCTGGGAGACGTTTCTGGCCCTTAAGGAAGTGCGCAAGAAGCACTTTGGAGCCAGCAACCCCACGGCCAAAAAGAAGCTGCGCGAACAAGACGCTACGCTCTGCGGGAAGCTGAAGGAAAAGCTCCCTGAGAGCTGGAAGCTTGATGAGAAGAAGCTCTCGCAGTGGGACCCCTACGACCAGAGTAGCGTGGCGCCCTTCTTCTCCCCCTTGTGGATGTTTGGGGTAGATGTAGCCGATGACTCCGATAGGTTCGATGTGGTCATAGGTAACCCCCCCTACATCCAGCTGCAGAGCAACCAGGGGACCCTGGCCAAAGAGTACAAGGACCAAAAGTACCAGACCCTGGCTCCCATGGGCGACATCTACGCCCTTTTCTACGAGCGGGGCGTTGAGCTGCTCAAGTCCGGCGGACACCTCTGCTACATCACCTCCAACAAGTGGATGCGCGCGGGCTACGGCGAGAAGCTCCGTGCCTATTTCACGTTGAGCACGCGCCCCCTGCGCCTGGTGGACTTCGCGGGGGAGAAGGTGTTTTCGGGGGCGACGGTGGACACGAATATCCTCCTGCTGGCCAAAGGGAGCAGCCCCGAGGGGAAGTCTGCGCCTACCCAGTGCGCCACGGTGCGCCAGGGCAAGTCGGACGACCTGGGAAATGTACTCGGTAATCTGGACTACACCGCGTGCACCTTCCCTGGGGGCGAGAGCTGGGTGGTGCTCTCGCCGCTCGAGCAGCGCATCAAGGCGAAGGTGGAGGCGCATGGGGTGCCGCTGCGGGATTGGGACATAACGATCAACTACGGCATCAAGACTGGCTGCAACGAGGCCTTCGTGGTGGACGGGGCGACGCGGGCGCGCATCCTGGCAGAGTGCCAGAGTGCGGCGGAGCGTGCGCGCACGGAGGCACTAATACGACCCCTTCTGCGCGGCCGCGACATCCGCCCCTGGGGCCACGCCTGGGCCGGGCTATACCTCATCGCCACGCACAACGGCATCAAGGGCAAGCGCCCCCGGGTGCATATCGACCGCTACCCGGCAGTCAAGAAGCACCTCGATAAATACTGGCCGCAAATCAGCACCCGAGCCGACAAGGGCGACACCCCCTACAACCTCCGCAACTGCGCGTATTGGGACGATTTCTCGCGGCCAAAGATCATATATCCCAATATGACGAAGTTTA
>CAMXWF010000005.1 GCA_947252645.1 uncultured Bacteroidia bacterium | reverse complement strand
TGGTTTTGCCCCTGCTGCTTATCCTGGTTCTGCTCGTCCTGGCCTTGCTGCTGGTCTTGCCCCTGCTGCTTATCCTGGTTCTGCTTGTCCTGGCCTTGCTGCTGGTCTTGCCCCTGCTGCTTATCCTGGTTCTGCTTATCCTGACCTTGCTGCTGGTCCTTATTTTGCTGCTGAGGACTCTGCTGATTCTGCTGGAGCTTGCGCAGGGCCTGCGAGGCATTGTAGCGCGCCTCGGCATTGCTCGGATCTATGCGCAGTGCCTGCTTGTAGGCCTCGAGGCTCTTCTGGTAGTCCCCCAGCTTGTAGAACGCATTGCCCATATTGTAGAGGGCATCAGACTGCTGGGCCGACGTGGCCCGCGACGACCCCGCAATGTTACTATAGTAGTCCAAGGCCTCCTGGTACTTCTCCTGGCTATAGAGCGCATCGGCCAAGTTGAAGGTGGCCTTCAGGGAATTGGCATCGGCATGCAAGGCCTTGCGATATTCCACCTCGGCCTGGGCATGCTCCCCCTTCCCATAGCGCCTATTGCCCCGGCGCACGCTGGTAGGCGCATCCTGCGCCCACACACCACTGCCCGCTAGCAGCAGTAGCACCAGGAAAATCCATCGCCCCACGCGCTGAACTGTCATCTTCTCACCCTTTCAAACAAATGCTCCACGCTAACCCAGGGGTTCTTCCGCTCAAATACCAAGCATCCCAGCGCAGCAAAAATCAGCGCTGCCAGAAAGAACACCTGATAGCGCTCGTTGAAATTCGCGTAGGCCACCTGCTCAAACTCGCCCTTTTGCATCTTGTCGAGCTCGGCCACAATGGGCGAGAGGCCGCTGGTGCTATTCGTGGCCCGCATGTAGAGGCCATGGGCACTCAAGGCCACCCGCGCCAGCGTCTGCTCATCCAGATGCGTAACCACGGTGCGCCCCTCCCCATCGCGCTTGAGCCCACCTCCAGGAAGGGGAATGGGCGCCCCGGTGGGCGAACCAATCCCCACGGTATGGATCACCACCCCGTGCGCCTCAGCCTGCTGAGCCACCGCAAGGGGATCGTCCTCATGGTTCTCACCATCGGAAATCACCACGATGGCCTTGCCCACCTGCGCCTGCGGCGAAAATGAGCTGTAGGCCAGCTCCAGCGCAGCCCCAAGCGCCGTGCCTTGCTCGGAAATCATGTCGGTGCTCACCGAGCTAATGAACTGGCGGGCGGCTACAAAATCACTCGTTATCGGAAGCTGCACATAGGCCTTTCCAGCAAACAGTATCAGCCCAATCCGATCCTCGCGCAGAGTGCCCAGCAGCTTGATGATCTCCATCTTGGCCCGCGCAAGGCGAGTCGGCTGAACATCCTGCGCTAGCATGCTGCGCGACACGTCCAGCACCACCATCACCTCTATCCCTTCGCGCTTAGTCTTCACCTGCTTGAGACCATACTGCGGCCGAGCCAAGCCTATGATCAGGCTTATGCAGGCAAGCAAAAAGAAGCCCGCACGCACCCAATACCGCGACCGCGACGCATAGGGCATAAGCAAACGCTGCATGGCCCCCTGCGCAAAGCTCTGCACCCGCCTGCGGTAAAGCACCCGCATCACCACCATAACGAGCAGCAGACATGGCACCACCACCAGGCACCAGAGCATCTCCACATTGGCAAACCGAAACATCGTCCCCTCCCCCTATTGGCTACCCTACGGAAGCGTGCGTAAGAATACCCGACGAAGCAACTGCTCCAGCACCAGCAAAAGCAGAGCCGCAAGACCCCACGGGAAAAACTCCTCCTGCATGTGCAGCTGGCGATCCACATGGATCTTTGACTTCTCCAGCTGGTCAATCCGCGCGTAGATCTGCTCCAGGGCCTTATTGTCAGTAGCCCGGAAGTAGTCCCCGCCCGTCAGCTGGGCTATCTCCTGCATCTGCGCCTCGTCTATCTGCACCTCCATCTCCTGGTACTGCACCCCAAAGGGCGTCTGCACGGGATAGGGGGCAGTGCCCTGCGAACCCACCCCTATCACGTAGACGCGCACCCCGTAGGCCTTGGCTATCTCGGCTGCCGTGTAGGGCGCAATCTCCCCGCTGTTGTTCACCCCATCGGTGAGCAAAATCACCACCCGACTCACCGCATCGCTATGCACTAGCCGCGCCACCGCCATCGCGAGCCCTGAGCCTATCGCCGTGCCATCTTGCAGCACCCCCGTGCGCACCTGGTTGAACTGGTTTATCAGGGTGGCGTGATCCACGGTCAGGGGGCACACGGTGAAGGCCTCCGCGGCAAAAATCACCAGACCCATCCGGTCGGTCGGCCGCCCAGACACGAACTGTATACCGATCTTTTTCGAGGCCTCTATACGGTCGGGCTGGAAGTCCCGCGCCAGCATACTCCCCGATACATCGAGCGAGAGCACAATGTCTATCCCCTCGGTAGTTGAAGAGGACTCGCTCTCGAAGGACTGCGGACGGGCCAACGCTACGATGAGCAGCGACAAGGCCACCATGCGCAGGGCAAACAGCACATGCCCCCACCAATTCGTCCGATACGTGGGCAGCGAGTCCAGGAGCGTGAACGATGACAAACGCACCGCGTGCCGTCCGTCCAACTCGCGCCACACATACCAAGCCACTAGCCCCGCCACCAGGAAAAAAAGGTAGAAAAAGGCCGGCGAAGCAAACGTCATATCGCGCAGCATCACGCCCCTCCTCTCTTGACGGTCGCCGGGGAAGCACCCGAATCAGCACCCACAGACTGCCCAGTCGCCCCCGGGGCCTCGGCCAGCGGATTTCCCGTGCCCGCTTCGACCGACCCTGGCACCTGCACCCGCTGGGCCTCGATGGCCTTCACGAGCGCTATGCTCTGCGTCACCACGCGGAGACACTCCGTGGCATCGGGCTGGGCCTTGGCAAACTTCACCATGTCCGCTTGCTCCAAAATAGCCTTTAGCGTTTCGTTCCATGGCTGCTGCCATGCGGCCACCCCGGCCAGCTGATGCAGTGCTTGCTCCGTGGTGCGTTCCAGCAGCGGCAAGCCCCAAATACGCGATAAGTACTCACGCAAGGCCTCGGTGTCCTCGGAGTAAAAGAACTTCACCCCCTCGCTTCGCCAGGCTTGCTGAGCTTGCAGAGTCTCCAGGCGATGGAGCGCCACAAGACCCGGGGCCTCTTGCTGGGGCGTCACGCCTTGGGACTGCCGGGGCTGCTTCCGGCGGCGGTAGAGCCAATACCACGCGCCGGCCAAGAGCAGCAATAGCAGCAGCCCCGCGAGGTAGGGCCAAATCTGAGCCCAGGTAACGCGCTGATACCACGGACCCACAATGGGGTGCAGCTCGCCCACAGACGCATCGTAGGGTACCAGCTTGACGTAGAGGAGCTTTACTGGTGACTCTATCGTATCGTCCACCCCATAGTTGCGCACCAGCACCGGAATACGGGGGATGGCCACCCAGCCCGTATCGTAGCTGGTGAGGGCCAAGCGCAACGCCACCTCCAGGGTATCCTGGTCGTAGCGCAGGGTGTCAACCCGGGGTGGCGCCAAGAGCTCAAGGCCGCCTGCCAAAGTGTCAGGAATTGCCGTGAAGTATATCTCTGCCGCCCGGGGGGCCTTGACCTCCACGCTGAAATGGAGCGAATCGCCCACCTCTAGCGTGTCCCGATGGGCCACGGCGCGCACCGTCTGGGCCTTGGCACTCCCCAAGCCCAGCAAGAGCAAAAGCCACAGCAGCCAGTAGCGTGACAACATGGCTAGCGCCCCCGCCGTTTAAAGAGTTTGGCCAGCGGCACCACGTAGTCCTCCGTGGTGGAGATGGCCTCGAAGTCCACCCCGACCCGCGAGAAGCTGCGCTTGATGAGTTCCTGGCGCACCTGCCACCCGTTGGCATAGCCATCGCGAACCCGACGACGATCGGTGTTGAGCCAGCGCACCTGGCCCGACTCCGCATCGCGGAAGCGCACCATGCCCACGCACGGCAGAGCCTGCTCCCGGGGGTCGTAAACCTGTAGCGCCACCAAGTCGTGCTTCTGGGCCGCAATCTCGAGCGCAGGCTGGAACCGCGGCTGGTGGGCCCCAAAGTCTAGCATATCGCTCAGGAGAAACGCCGTGCAGCGCTTCTTGATGGCCCCCGTGAGGAAGTGGAGAGCTCCGCCGATGTCGGTGCGAGAGCCCTGAGCCGAGTAGCTAAGCAGCTCCCAGATGATCCGCAGCGCGTGCCGGCGCCCCTTGACGGGGGGGATAAACCGCTCCACGTGGTCGGAAAAAAGGATCATGCCCACCTTATCGTTGTTCTGCAGCGCCGAGAAGGCCAGCAGGGCCGCCACCTCGGTCATGGCCTCCCGCTTGGCGCGAGATTGGCTACCAAAATCGTTGGAACCGGAAACGTCCACCACGAGCATCACTGTAAGCTCGCGCTCCTCCTCGAATATCTTGACAAAGGGATCGCCCAGCCGAGCCGTCACATTCCAGTCGATGCTGCGGACATCATCGCCCGGCTGGTAGGCTCGCACCTCGCTGAAGGCCATCCCCTGCCCCTTGAAGGCACTATGGTATTCGCCCGCAAAAATCTGGTGCGTCAGCCCCCGCGCCCGGATCTCCACATGGCGAAGCCGGCGTAGCAGGGCCTCATCCCGTGCCAGTTGCTGCTCTCCTTCCATACGCTGCCCCTAACGGCTGAACCGCAGACTACGGCACCTCCACCTGGTTGAGAATCTCCGTGACCACCTGCTCGGAACTCACCGCCTCGGCCTCGGCCTCATAGGTGAGCCCCACGCGATGGCGCAGCACATCCATGGCCACAGCTCGCACATCCTCGGGCACCACGTAGCCCCGGTGCTGGATGAAGGCGTAGGCCTTGGCCGCAAGGGCCAAGCTGATGCTGGCGCGCGGCGAAGCCCCATAGCCCACCATGGACACAAAGCGGGGCAGTCCATACTCCCCGGGCTGGCGCGTGGCATAGACGATGTCCACCACGTAGCGCTCGATCTTCTCGTCAAGGTATACCGCCCGCACCACCTCGCGGGCCCGCAGAATGGCCTCAGGCTTCACCACCTGCCGCGGCGCCGGGAACGCCCCCCCGATATTCATGCGCACAATGGCCTGCTCCTCCTTCTTCGAAGGGTAATCGAGCTTGACTTTGAGCATGAACCTATCCACCTGGGCCTCAGGCAGCGGGTAGGTGCCCTCCTGCTCGATGGGGTTTTGCGTGGCCAAGACCAGGAAGGGCTTGGGGAGCGGGTAGGTGTGGTCGCCAAGGGTGACCTGCCGCTCCTGCATGGCCTCCAGCAGCGCGCTCTGCACCTTGGCCGGCGCACGGTTGATCTCATCGGCCAGCACGAAGTTCGCAAAAATAGGCCCCTTGCGCACCTGGAACTCCTCCTGCTTCTGGCTGTAGATGAGCGTGCCGAGCAGGTCGGCCGGCAAGAGGTCGGGCGTGAACTGGATGCGGGCAAATTCAGCATCGATGGAATGGGCCAACGTACTGATGGCCAGCGTCTTGGCCAAACCTGGCACCCCCTCAAGCAGTATGTGGCCATCGGCCAACAGACCTATCAGGAGCGACTCCACCAAGTGGTGCTGCCCCACGATTACGCGCCCCATCTCGCTGCGTAGCAGGTCGATAAAGGCACTCTCCTGCTTAATCCGCTCGTTGAGCTCTCCTATGTCCACCCCCTGCTGTCCCACTGTCTCTTCTGGCATATCCAACATGCTATTTTGCCCCCAAGACCACAACTCGGCGACTGCGCCCCTGGCAGGGCCCCAACCGCCGAATCTATGCACGCAAAAATCGTACCAAAAATTACATTTCCTGGGCAACCCCTGGCCAGGCGTTCTGTCGCTGGCAGCCCTGGCATCGGGGGCCTTCGCGCTGTCGGCCACGATGGCGCATGGCAACAATTTTGCCCATCTAGCCGTAGGCAATGGGAACCAGGGGCAGAGCAGAAGGCTCCATCGGGGCTAAGGCCACGGCAACTAAAGAAGTGTCCATAGCCATCGGAGTGCCAACTAGTGGCGTTGTAATTCTTCTTGTACGTAAAATTGCTCAAATGTCCGCTGCGGCCTCGCATAGTGACACATTTTGCCCGAGTATTTGCTCGAGTATTTAGTCTATAATCCATTGAGCATCACACTATGAACTCCGTATCCTGCTCGCTTAAAGTACGGAGAAATGCGGAGTTGGTACGGAGCTGCTACGGGGCCTATGGCGCAAGCTGTACGTGCTATCCCTCCTCTCTCCTCGCCGCAGGAGGTTGCAGGCGCAGTGGCAAGTGGCGAGTCGCCAGGCCCTGGAGGCCGCTGGGGGCACTGCGGCAGCCGGCCAGATGGTGAACGGCCGAAAGGAAAAGCGCATTGATCCACGCCTAACGGCCGAAAGGGATAATCACGGAGAGGAAAGAGCGCACTAGAACGAGTAATTTTGTATCTTTGTGGCAGTGGCCACCGTAGCGTGCGGCGGGCCTGGCGAGGAAAATAATGATCAAAACGTCATAGCGATGGAGAAGCAGATTAGCGCGGCGGCGGCGGCGGCCAAGATCAAGGACGGGATGACCGTGATGGTTGGCGGTTTCTTGGGCAACGGGACGGCGGAGCGCGTGGTGGATGCCTTGGTGGCCAGCGGGGTCAAAAACCTCACGCTGATTCTCAACGACACGGCCTACCCCGACAAAGGGGCTGGAAAGCTGATCGTCAACAAGCAGGTCAAAAAAATCATCGCCTCGCACATTGGCACCAACCAGTTCACGGGGCAGCAGATGAACGAGGGCACCCTCGAGGTGGAGTTCAGCCCCCAGGGCTCGCTGGCTGAGCGCATCCGCTGCGGGGGCTGCGGGCTGGGCGGCGCGCTCACCCGCACCGGGCTAGGCACCGACGTTGCCAAGGGCAAGACGATTATCCAGGTCGACGGCGTGGACTACCTGCTCGAGAAGCCCCTGCACGCCGATGTGGCCATCCTGGGCGCCAGCGTGGGCGACAAGGCCGGGAATCTGGTCTACAAGGGCACTTCGCAGAACTTCAACCCGCTAATGGCCATGGCGGCAGACGTGGTGATAGCCGAGGTCAAGGAACTCAAAGAGGTGGGCAGCATCGCGCCGGAGCAGGTGCACACACCCTCCATCCTGGTGGACTACATCGTAGCCTAACCCCGCAGCGCATTTGGTGGAACCCATAATATAGTAGAGCGAGAATGGTAAAGACGATGATACGGCTGCGCATGAGCAGCCAAGACGCCCACTACGGGGGCAATTTGGTCGATGGGGCGCACATGCTGGCCCTGTTCGGCGATGTGGCCACCGAGCTGCTCATCATGCAGGACGGCGATGAGGGGCTATTCGTGGCCTACGACAGCGTGGAATTCCTGGCGCCCGTCTACGGCGGGGACTACATCGAGGCCGTGGGCGAGATCACCCACGTGGGAAACACCTCGCGCAAGATGACCTTCGAGGCCCGCAAGGTGGTGCGCTCCAGGCCCGACGTGAGCGAATCCGCGGCCGACGTGCTGGATCAACCCATCGTGGTCTGCAGGGCCAGCGGCACCTGCGTGGTCAAGAAGGAGTGCCAGCGTAAGAAATAGAGGGAGGCCATGGAAAAGCTGATAATAACGGCGGCCATCTGCGGCGCCGAGGTGACCCAGGAGCAAAACCCCGCTGTCCCCTACACGGTCAAGGATATGGTGCGGGAAGCCAAGTCGGCCTACGATGCTGGCGCCGCGGTGATCCACGTGCACGTGCGGGAAGACGATGGCACTCCCACGCAGTCGAAGGCTCGCTTCAAGGAGGTGCTCGATGCCATCTACCAGGTTGTGCCCGATGTGATCGTCATCCCCTCCACGGGGGGTGCAGTGGGCATGACGGCCGAGGAACGCCTGCAGCCCACCGAGCTCATGCCCGAAATGGCCACCTTGGATTGCGGCACCTGCAATTTTGGCGACGAGGTGTTTGAGAACACAGTGCCCATGATGCGAGCCTTCGGTAAGCGCATGCTGGAAAACCACATCAAGCCCGAGTACGAATGCTTCGAAATGGGCCACTTGGACACCATTCTCAAGCTAGCCCAACGCGGCGAGGTGCCGGGGGCACCCATGCAGTTCAACTTCGTGCTGGGGGTCTTTGGCTGCACGCCCGCCACGGGCGAGAACTTGGCCTGGCTGGTGCGCAACATTCCCGAGGGCTCCACGTGGACGGCCACCGGCATCGGTCGCCACCAGTTCCCGCTGGCCATGCACGCTGTGACCATGGGTGGCAACGTCCGCGTAGGCTTTGAGGATAACCTCTACCTCGAGAAGGGCGTGCTGGCCAAGTCCAACGGAGCGCTGGTGGAAAAGGTGGTCAAAATGGCCCGTCTGGTCGGCCGCGAGATTGCCAACCCAGCTGAAGCCCGCCAGATCCTCAGCCTCCCCCCCAAGGCGTAGCCCCCCCTACCCTTCCCCCGGCTGACCTACGGGCCCCGCAGACCAGCCGGGGTGGGGTTACACGAGGAAACAATTTTTTATGCTATACGTATACCCATAGTACAGAATACAAGGTGCACAGAGCATGTGCCCGTGAGGAGGAAAAGAGACTATGAAACGACTAATTGTTACAATTGCAATGCTAGGCGCCGTGGCCACCGCGATGGCCCAGGTCGTCATGCAAGAGACCACGCACGGCGTGCTGCCTGGGTATCCGAACCCGATGATCCGCACCACGGCCGTGGCCCCAGGGCCAGCGGGAGAAGGCGTTGCGTGGGACTTCAGCGCGCTGCCCCAGCTCGGCCCGTTCCGCGGAGAGGTAGTGGAGCCCTCCACCATGGCCCCAGCGATAGAGTACGCCAACGCCAACAGCTGCCTGGTGGAAGATGACCTGCAGTGCTTCCTCAGGTCCTCCAAGGAGGGGCTGGACGTAATGGGTGAGCGCATGGATGAAGGCAAAGTGGAGTGGGTGTACTATGCCCCCCTGCGTAAGCACGCCTACCCGTTCGCCTATGGCGACCACTTTACCAGCACTACCACTGGCCAGCAGCGCTACCAAGGGAGTAATTTCGTTTTCGACTTCTCCGTCAGCGTAAGCAGTGTGGCCGATGGGCAGGGAACGCTAATTCTGCCAGGCACTACGCTGCACAACGCACTGCGCGTGAAGACGGTGCGCCAAACCAACTACAGCCACGAGGGGCAGAATGCCGGCGGCTACACCGTAGAGACCTACCGCTGGTACGTCGCCTCCCACCGCTACCCCGTACTCACGCTCAACTTCACCCGCAAGCCTGATGGCACGCTCGAGCCAGCTAAGAGCGCCTACAATCCCGTGGTGGAACCCGTGGCGGAGCAGCTGCCTATAGCTGAGGGATCAGAGGTCAAGCCCAAGGATGCAACGCTCAAGTCCCTAACGGTGACTCCCAATCCCTTTGGTAGCGAGCTGCATGTCTCCTATAAGCTCGCGAAGTCGGGGAATGTGATCCTAGCCCTCTACGATGTGCAGGGATTCTTGGTGGCCACCCTAGAGCAGGGGGCCAAGGATGCTGGGGAATACACCGCGACGTTTACTTCGCAGCTCCAGCAGCTCCCGGCTGGGGTCTACGTACTCCGACTGGAGAGCGCGGGTAGCTGCAAGAGCGCGCAGCTGCTGAAGCAGTAACCTGGTTCTACAACTTCCACGGGGCGGCGTCTAAAATGCGCCGCCCCATTTTTTTATTTCTGGAACCATGAACTATGCCCCCCAACACACGAAGCCCCCACCACGGGCAGGGGAGAAGTAGGTTGCCAGAAATAGCTACCTTCGCGGTGGAGTTAGCACATAAAGCACTGTTGGACTATGCGGTTTGGCGTGGTAGTATTCCCGGGGTCGAATTGCGATCGCGATGCCTATAAGGCTCTGCACGACGTCATGGGCTTCCCTGTGGAGATGCTCTGGCATAAAGATCCAGATCTTCGGGGGGTAGAGGCGATAGTGCTGCCGGGCGGTTTTTCCTATGGAGACTACCTACGCTCTGGCGCGCTGGCCAAGTTCTCGCCTGTCATGGATAGCGTGCGCAGCCTAGTGGACCAAGGGGGCTTTGTGCTGGGGATATGCAACGGATTCCAGGTGCTGTGTGAGAGCGGTCTGTTGCCGGGCGCCCTACGGCGCAACGTGGGCGGACGCTTCATTTGCAAAAACGTTTACCTGGCTCCAGAGGTAAAACCCGAATCGCCCACCACCTCGCTTCGGGGGCAGAACGTGCTCAAGATCCCCATCGCGCACAGCGAAGGGGCCTACTATGCCGATAAGGAGACGCTCTCCTCGCTGCGACACCACGAGCAGATCCTCTTCCGGTATTGCGAGCCCAACGGAGAGGTGCGCGAATCGGCAAACCCCAATGGCGCCATCGATAACATCGCGGGTATCTGTAGCCGCAACAAGCGCGTGATCGGCATGATGCCCCACCCTGAGCGTGCAAGCAGCGTATTGCAGGGCAACACAGATGGACTAAAGATCCTACGCAGCATCTGCGCCTTCTGGGATTCGCTCAAGTAGCCGTAAGGGCTCGCTCGACTTGCCAGCAAACGCAAAATATCGATGGGGTGCTACTACTACGTTGCGGCGATGACCATGTGTGGAGCACTTGAAGCAAAGGTTCGAGGAGGGGGTCGTTGCTCCGGGCCAACAGCTGTTGGCCGTGGCGCAGTGCTCGGCAGGTGGAAGAAGTGTCGGGAAAAAGTTACCTTGCCGTGCCAGCAGCCATGTAAGCATGGCAGCGCGGTGTGCGCAAGTGTAGATAACAGATAACATAGCGAATACCATGGAAATAGTATGGCTAATAGGGATCATAGTGGTAGCACTACTACTACTGTGGACGTTGTTCTACTTCGTGCCAGTGGGGCTTTGGTTTTCAGCCTTGGTGTCGGGCGTGCGGATATCGCTGCTGCAGCTCATCCTGATGCGCTGGCGTCGTGTGCCTCCCCGTGTGATCGTGCAGGCTCTAATCGAGGGAACTAAGGCGGGCCTGGTGCTCAAGCGCAACGACCTGGAGGCGCACTATCTTGCGGGAGGCCACGTGTCAAACGTGGTGCACGCCTTGGTGTCGGCGCAAAAGGCGAATATCCCCTTGGATTTCAAGATGGCTACCGCAATCGACTTGGCGGGACGCGATGTCTATGAGGCCGTGAAAATGTCGGTTATTCCCAAAGTCATCGATACGCCGCCCGTTTCCGCCGTGGCCAAGAATGGTATTCAGCTCGTGGCCAAGGCGCGCGTGACGGTACGTACCAACATCAACCAGCTGGTGGGGGGCGCTGGCGAGGAAACGGTGCTAGCCCGCGTGGGCGAGGGGATCGTGACCTCGATAGGCTCGGCCACCTCGCACGAGCAGGTGCTGGAGAACCCCGACTCCATCTCGAAGGTAGTACTTGCCAAGGGCCTAGATGCCGGCACGGCCTACGAGATCCTCTCAATAGATATTGCGGACATCGACGTGGGGAAGAATATCGGGGCGGTGCTCCAGATGGACCAAGCGAATGCCGACAAGAACATTGCGCAGGCCAAGGCTGAGGAGCGTCGTGCGATGGCCGTAGCCACCGAGCAGGAGATGCGCGCCAAGGCCCAAGAGATGCGCGCCAAGGTGATAGAGGCCGAGGCGCAAATCCCCATGGCCATGGCGCAGGCCTTCCGCGAAGGCAACCTAGGCATCATGGACTACTACCAGATCAAAAACATCCAAGCCGACACGCAAATGCGCGAGGGGATTGCGGGCGGTGGCGCAGACTCCCCACTTAATCCCAACGACACTAGGAGGTAGCACCCTCCTCCACGCTATCTAAAAACACGTTGCTGCGGACGAGTCCGTAGTGACGTGTCGTTTTTTAGCGGAATTCCAAAGCCATGGCGCAAACATCTACATTCGATTTTCTGGTGGCTGGTAGCGGGCTGGCCGGCACCTATGCTGCCCTCATCGCCTCGCAATATGGAACCGTCGGAATAATCACCCAAGGGGAGCTAGAGCAAAGCAACTCCTACAATGCCCAAGGGGGAATAGCCGCCGTAGTAGAGCAAGACGACTCCCCAAGCCTCCACCTGCACGACACCCTGGAGGCTGGCCGCGGCCTATGCGACACCAAGGCCGCCGAGATCCTAGCCTACGAGGCCCCTGCCCGCATCCAGGAACTCATCGCGCTGGGAATGCAATTCGACTCTTCCAATGGGAGTCTTTCGCTGGGTCTAGAAGGTGGGCATCACCATCGACGCGTACTCCACGCGGGGGGCGACGCCACGGGGGAGCACCTTACAAGCTTCGTGCAAGGCCAAGTGAAGCAAAAGGATAACATCTCCATCCTGGAGCATCACGTGGCCTTGGAGCTGCTCATGGGCCCTAGTGGCTGCCAAGGCATTAGGACCTGGGACACCCAGCGCGCCCAGGAGGAGATCATCTACGCGCAAAACACCATCTTGGCCCTTGGAGGACTCTGCGCGCTCTACCCACGCAGCACTAACCCGCGTACTGCGCTGGGCGATGGCATCGCCCTAGCCTATAATGCAGGTTGCAGAATTTACGATGCAGAGTTTGTGCAATTCCACCCCACGGCACTCTACATCCCCCACGGCCCAGCCTTCCTGGTGAGCGAGGCCGTGCGCGGCGAAGGGGCACACCTGCTCAATCAGAAGGGCGAACGGTTCATGCTGGGGCGCTATCCGCAGGCGGAGCTCTCACCAAGAGACCAGGTGACGCTCGCTATCCATGCAGAGATCGCCAAGCAAGCGGACATGCCCTACGTATGGCTCGACTTGCGCCACTTGGACGCTGAAAAGGTGACGCAGCGCTTTCCGCACATCTGGCAGCGTTGCCACGATGCGGGCTACGACCTCACAAAGCGAATCCCTGTGGCCCCCGCCGCGCACTACATGGTGGGCGGCGTGCGGACCGACTTAGAAGGCTATACGGGTATCCCACATCTCTACGCTTGTGGCGAAATAGCCTGCTCGGGCCTCATGGGCGCCAACCGACTGGCCTCCAATTCGCTTATCGAGTGCCTGGTCTTTGGGAAACGGGCGGTGGAGCATGCGCGCAGCACGCCGCAGACGATCGACAGGTCCTTCCAGCCCTACTATACCCTCCAGGCCGCCCAGGCTGATAGACTCGACCACGTTACCGCCCATGTGGGGCAAATTCTCCACGAGGGCGCTGGCATCGTGCGTACGGCCACCACGATAGAGGCGGCCCGCAGGCAGCTGGCTGAACTCAAGGCCTCCTTGCCACAGGACTCTCACGAGTTCTACGCCCGACTGATGCGCAATAGGGTCACGGTGGCTAGCTGTGTGCTAGACGGCGCGCTATTCCGAAAGGAGAGCCGGGGGGGGCATTTCCGAAGCGACTACCCGGCAGAGCAGCAGGCCTACCATTGCCACACGGTGCAGCAGATGGGATGCAGCATCACTACGGCCCCCGTGGAGTGAGCAGTAGACCCTTGGGCGCTTAGCGCGCGGAAATCCGTTGAATGACTAGAGACTCCCCACGGGGCCGGGGGAATTGCAGCGCAGGACGTAGGGCTGGCTGCGCTCTCTCGGCCTCTTGCACGTGGGGGAGCAGCTGCGGCTCTCAGCTTCTGGAAATGTTGGTCTTGTCGACACAGGCTGCGCGGAAGGGATTTCGCTGCGCTACGGGGCTACTCCAGCTGCCGCATGGCACAGCGTAAGCAACGGGGTGTCGGCTAGCGACCGCGCCAAGGGTAAGGCTAGGGTAACTAGGCAAGGCATGGGGAATCGCTACGTCAGGACATCGCTAGCCGGGGGCATTGACTTCGTAGCGCCCCTTCTCTTCATCTTTCTAGTGGAATACGCCTGGCGCAGGGGAGAGCGAGTCTAGAAGGCTACAACGCCAGGGGCCGGCACGGCCTTTCGAAGGGAACACAGCAATGGCAAGAGGAGGAAAAGCCGCCAGAGTGGAGGATATGCCCCGTAGCAAGCCATGTGCATGGAGGTCAGGACCATGGCGACCTGCGAGGTACAGGCCAAACGGGACGCAGCACCCCCATCGCCAGACAACGCCTACACCGTGCAGGGGGGGCGTGGGGCAACAAGGGTAGTCTCCCCACTTGACTAAGGGCTGCGAGGAAAAAGAATTGCCCGAGGCCTACGCTCCAGAAGGGGCGCAGACCTCGGGCAGTCGCTAAATGCGGAGGCTAGAAGTCAATTACACCGCGCACATAGTATTGCTGATGCTTCTCGTAGCCTGTGCCAAAGAAGTTGCTCAGGGCACCAGTGTGCACCACGTACCACGCCCGGGCATCCGTGGTCTCGCTACTCGACCAGTAGGCCCCTTTTGCAAACTTTGTGGCCTGGACCCCATTGGAAATCAGCCTGTCTAACGTGCGGTCTACCTTACTCAGATTATCCGTGAGCTTGCGGAGCTGCCCCGCGGAGGGTAAATACCACCCTTGGGCAGTCTCAAGCACTGCCACTGCAGGGAA
Organism: uncultured Bacteroidia bacterium; assembly: GCA_947252645.1. Classification (GTDB taxonomy): domain Bacteria; phylum Bacteroidota; class Bacteroidia; order Bacteroidales; family CAJPTX01; genus Bacteroides_D. The sequence goes on along the minus strand of CAMXWF010000005.1, from coordinate 114,707 downwards.
GTCGCCCTCGGCAGCGAGTATAGCCTGGGTGTTCTGCTTGCCGTTGAAATCGGCCAGGGCCTCGTTGGCATTCAGGTTGGGGATAGCAGCAATGTCTACAGTAGTGCCCCAGGTGAGGTTGCCGTTATCGCGGAGTGCCAAGGCCCAACCGTGCTGCCCCGTTGAGTCCACGAAGAACACCACGCCCTTAGGGGCTTTTTTGCTCTTGGCCCACTTCTTAGCAGGCTCCACGGTGCCATCGAGACACAGCACATCGCCCACCTTAACGGGCACCACTTCCTCTTCAGCGTCCGTTGCAGGAACGGTAGCTAGCAAATTTGAATGCGCAGTTGCATGAAGAGCGCAAAGGGCTAATGCGAAGAGGCACACAACACGTAACTTCACCATAAGATGCTATGATTATGCTTGTTCTTTCGTCAGAAGTGAAATTGCACTGCAGATGTCCTGTTGTAGGAAATTCAAGCACCGCTACCCCGCAGTACAAGTAGGGGCGAAGCTACACAGAGCTACTGCCGTAACTCTGCACCGAGCTCCTTACGCAAAGCCTCCACGGTGTGGCGCATTGTGTTCTCGATGAGGGCCTCGTCGAGGGTTTTCACAGGGGACTGAAGGATAAGCATCACTGCGCACGACACCTTGCCCTCGGGCAGCTTATCGCCCTCGTACACATCGAAGAGCTCGAGATGGCGCAACAGCTTGCCCACCTGCTTGCGGATCACCTGCTCCACGTGGGCATAGGGAACGTCTTTGTCCAACAAGAGCGCCAGATCCCGGCGAACCTCAAAGAAGCGGGGCAGCTCGGTATAGGTGTCGCGACGTACAGCCCACATGGCCGCGCACTGCTCCCAATCCAGCTCAGCATAGAACACTGGTTGCTTGAGGTCGTAGAGCTTAAGGAGAGCTGTGCTTACCGCACCGTAGTGCACTAGCAGGTGCTTCCCCAGGCTGAGGCTCTCCCCCGCCTCGTAGAGACCTTGTGGAGCATTGCACGATTGGCAGCGTAGGATATCAAGACCCACAAGCTCCAGTATCCGCTCAACATAGCCCTTGAGGGTAAAAGGGCTGGACTTGCGCGCTGGGCGCACCCAGTTCTCGGGGGCAAGATCTCCCGTCAGCGTGATGCCCAGCACATTGCGTTCGCTGAAAGGTGCCAAGGGGTTCTCGGCATCGGTCGCCCGCCCCTGGGTAGTAAACACGTGGCCGAACTCGAAGAGCTGGAGGGCAGGGCGTTGACGGGCAACATTCCGTGCCACGGTGTCGAGCGCCCCGAATAGGAGCGTGGGCCGCAACACATTCAAGTCGCGACTCAATGGGTTCTCTACGTGGACAAGCTGCTCCTGGGGGAAGGCCTCGATGGCAGCAACCCGCTCCCCAGCTACCAGGGTGTTGGTCTGTATCTCGTGCAGCCCAGCACCTGCCAGGTTGGCCGCCAGCCGATTGCGCAGGTGGACCTCCTGGTTGGGAGCCTGCGTAGGCAGGGCATACTGGAGCTGCGCGGGCAAGGGAACGCGGTCATAACCATAGAGGCGCAGCAACTCCTCGGCCACATCAACTGGGCGCATCACGTCGACCCGATAGTAGGGCGGGCGAATGCGCCATACGCCATCCGTCTTACGCGTGTACTCTATCTCCAACCCTTGGAAAAGATTCTCCACCGTGGCCACATCAAACCGCAGCCCCAAGAAGGCATTGAGCCACGCAAGGGTGAAGTCGAAGGGCTCGTGCTGGAGGGTTTGGTTGACGCAGTCGACCACCTCGCCGTCTACTTGGGCCCCCGCAAGGTCAATCAGCAGCGATGCCGCACGCTCAAGCGCTAGCCTGGTAAAGGCGGGGTCCACGCCTCGCTCGAAACGGAAAGAGGCCTCCGTGCTAAGCCCGTGGCACTTGGCCGAGCGACGGATGAGGTGCGCATCAAACACGGCGCTCTCCAGAAACACATCATGTGTGTTCTCTGTGATGCCGGAAGCCTTACCGCCGTAGATGCCCGCAAGGCACTGCGGTCGGCCGGTGTCTAGAATCGTAATGTCATCGGCCTGTAGCGTGTGGGCCTGCCCATCGAGGGTGACAAAGGGCGTACCCTGTGGGCAAAAACCCACCTCTACCCTACCTGAGGAAAAGGCCTGGGCATCGAAGGCGTGCAGCGGCTGCCCGAGCTCCAGCATGACGTAGTTGGTGATGTCCACCACGTTGTCTATAGGATTGATACCCAAGGCCTTCAGACGGCGCTGCATCCAGTCGGGCGAAGGCCCTACGCTGACATGGCGCAGGGTCAGGCCAGCATAGCGAACGCAAGCCTTTGGGTCTATGCGCCCCAGCTCCAGCTGGGTAGCACTATGGGCCATAGGCGGCAAGGCCACCGCAGGAAGGGTGGCCTTGGTGGGCTTCGTCTGATTGAGGTACGCAGCAAGATCACGTGCCACCCCATAGAGGCTCATGGCGTCGGCCCTGTTCGCAGTAAGCCCAATCTCCAGCACGTAGTCGCATAGCTCAGGATAGAGCTCTCGCACGGGGATGCCAGGTTTGGCCTCCCTTGGCAACACGAGTATACCCTCATGCGAGGCACCAAGACCCACCTCGTCCTCCGCGCATAGCATCCCCTCCGAGACTACCCCACGGAGCTTGGCCTTTTTGAGCTTTACCTCCTCCCCCTGCAGGGGATGAATGGTAGTGCCCACGGGCGCCACAACCACCTTCTGCCCCACCGCCACATTGGGCGCCCCGCACACGATCTGCAGAGGAGTTGCCTGCCCCACGTCCACCGTCGTCACATGCATATGGTCCGAGTCGGGGTGGGGCTCACACGTCAGCACGTGCCCTACCAAAAGACCCTCAAGGCCTCCTGGCACGCTGCTGTAGAGCCCATAGTTCTCAACCTCTAGACCTATACCCGTGAGGACCTCAGCCACCTGGGCCACCGTGAGCTCGGTGGGCAGGTACTCCTTGAGCCAATTGAAAGATACCCTCATCGTTTAGCGCCGCTTTGCCTAGCCGTATAGAGGCTACTTGGCCACATCAATCGGGCTAGCACCTCGAAACACATATAAGAACCCCCTCCCCTCCTTGTACTTCCCCCCAGGGGCCTTGAAGCTGTAGAAGTAAAGACCATCGGGCAGCTCTACACCGCGGCTATCCTTGGCCTCCCAGATGATAGTGCTGCCCTTGAGGTGACTCACCTCGCCGCCCGCCTGGTTGAAGAGGATCAGCTCCATGGGCTGGGTGTCGGTGAGCTGAAGCTGATCGTTGAGCCCATCACCGTTGGGCGTAATGAGGTTGGGCAGCTCCTCGGGCTCTCCCGTTGTGGCAGGCTGGGGAGGGGTCTGCGCCATGAGCTGCGGACCCCCGACCGCAAGTAGTGGCGGCATCAGCGAAAAGCAGAAAAGAACACAATAAAAAAAACATCTAGGCTTCATGGCGTGGCCTTTCATGTGTGCAGGGCGCAATACTACGGGCTAGATATTCTCAGTGAGCTTGCGCACCTGCTCAATGTTGTTGAAAAACTCCTTGGCAAACACGCGGAGCACCGTATAGACAGGTATGGCCAGCAGCATGCCCAGCATGCCCGCCAACGAGCCCGCAATGAGCAACACAATAAACACCTCCAGAGGGTGCGCCTTGGCACTACTGGAGAAAATAATGGGCTGGAAAAACACATTGTCCAGCACTCGGACCACCAGGTAGACCACGCTGGACCAGAGTAGCAGCGCTAGCATCGTATAGCCAGTAGGCACCGAGACCGCCACGGCTATCACCAAGAGCTCACTGGCCACGTAGGCCACCAGTGGCCCCACATAGGGGATGATGTTGAGCCCCCCGGAAAGCACCCCGATGGTCAAGGCCGTTTGAAACGGGATGCGGAAAATAACCAGCCCTACGGCCGTCAAGATGCATACCAGAACGCACTGGATGAGCAGCCCAACGAAGTAGCGGCGCAGAAGCCGGTCAACGTTGATAAGCGAGCGGTGCACCTTCTCCTGGTGACGCGCCGGGAAGAAAAAGGTGAAGCCATCTTGAAAAAGCTTCTCGTCCTTGAGGAAGAAAAATGTGATGAACGACACGGAGAACAGCAGCACCGAGAGGTCGGTGACGAAGGACACCGTGGACGAGAAGAGTCGCTTGACCAAGTTGACATTGAGGATCTTGGAAACGTACGTGGTCAGCTCATCGCGAAGGGAAAAATCCTCGGTCATGGAGGGCATCCATTGGGCCACAAGCAGGTCGAGGCGATCGATCTGAGCGGAGAACCTGTCCACCATCTCCAGCACGTTCACACCCCGCAGCTGGTTGAGCTGCGAGCTGACCAGCGGGATAATCCCAAGGAAAAAAAGAAGGAAACCTGCCCACAGGAGCATGAGCGTAAACGCAGCCGCCAACCAACTCGGCATGGCCCACCGACCGAAGTGCACCCGGCGTAGAAGCCGTACCACCGGCTTACCCATCAAGGCCAGCACCGCGGAAATCAGCAGATACCAAACGATGCTGCTGAAGTACCACAGCAGGAAAAAAATGGCAGCTACAGAAACCGCAATGATGATGTAGCGCGCCAGCCGATTGACCCCATAGCTCCTAGAGGCTCCCATACCCGCAAAGGTAAAGCTTCCTGGCGAATCTCTCGCGCCACCAACACCCCAACAGGCCACCAAACGCCCAAGGCTTGGGGGCTAAAAACTAAAAAGAAAAGCGCCCAGTGCCATACGACACCAGGCGCCTATTCCTGCCGCTAGCCAACAACGCTACTTACGTAGCTTGTCCATGTGCTTCTTGTAGCGCGACATGAACTTATCCACGCGGCCAGCCGTATCCACCAGCTTCATCTTGCCCGTGTAGAACGGGTGGGAAGCACTCGAAATCTCCAGCTTGTAGAGCGGATACTCCACCCCATCAATCGTCGTGGTCTCACTCGTATTGACCGTCGACTTGGTGAGAAACACCTTCTCGTTCGACATATCCTTGAAAGCCACCAAGCGGTAGTTCTCCGGATGAATCCCCTGTTTCATTGCAATGCTGTTACGCCCACCTATCCCGAGGGGGGCAATCCTCTTTACCTTCGCGAAGGTAGGGATTTTTCTCCATTCCCGCACACAGACCCCAGCGCAACACCCAGAAGAACTTACTATCTTTGTCTATTAGAACTCTCCAAGGAAAAACTGGAAACCTATGAAAGCGCGCGCACTCCTCCCTCTCCTCCTGCTGCTCTGGCCCGGGCTACTCCTAGCCGATGAGGGCCTGTGGCTATTGCCTCTACTCCAGAAGCAAAACGCCGCAGCCATGCGGCAACTGGGTCTCCAGCTCGACCTGCGCGACATCTACAGCGAGCAGAACCCTGCGCTCAAAGATGCCATCGTCCTCTTCGGGCGCGGCTGCACGGGGGAGGTCATCTCCCACCAGGGGCTCGTCATCACCAACCACCACTGCGGCTACGGGGCCATCCAGCAGCACAGCTCCCCACAGCACGACTACCTCCAGGAGGGCTTCGTGGCCAAATCGCTCCAGGAGGAAATCCCCACCCCGGGCCTAACCGTCACCTTCCTGGTAAGCATCCGCAACATCACCCACGCAGTGGAGCAGGGCCTCTCCGACACGCTCGACCTGGCCACGCGCCAAAGCCTACTCCAAACCAACCAAAAGAACATCCTCGACTCCCTCACCCGCACCCCAAACCACGACTACCAGATCACCTCCTACTTCGCCAACAACCTCTACTACCTGCTCGAGTACGTCACCTTCTCCGACGTCCGCATGGTGTTTGCCCCCCCCAGCTCCATCGGCAAGTTCGGCGCCGACTCCGATAACTGGGAATATCCCCGCCATACGGGAGACTTCTCGATCTTCCGCATCTACGCCGACGCCAACAACAACCCTGCACCCTACAGCCCCAGCAATAGGCCCTACAAGCCCAAAAAGTGGCTCAACGTCTCCCTCGACGGCTACAAGGAAGGCGACTTCACCATGATCCTCGGCTACCCCTACTCCACCAACCGCTACGCCACCAGCTGGGAAGTGGAGCAAATCATGAACTATCGCAACACCCCCCGTGCGTACCTCAGGGGCATCAAGCAGGAGGTATGGAAAAAGCACATGGCTGCCGACCAAGCCGTGCGCATCAAATATGCCTCCAAATACGCCTCCAGTGCCAACTACTGGAAAAACGCCATCGGACAGAATAAAGCCCTCCAGCGCAACCGCGTGGTAGAAAAAAAACAGCAGCGTGAGCTAGACCTCATGAACTGGTGTGGGCAGCACCCAGACTATAACCAAAAATGCACCAAAGCCCTCTACGATATCGAAACTACCACCAAAGGGCTCAACGAGGCCGTCCGCACCTACTTCTACATCTACGAGGGCCTCTTCCAGGGCGTGGAACTCTGCTGGCTTGCCCCTATGCTCAAAGACCTACCCCAGCTCCTAGAGCAGAAAGACCAGGCCAAGGTCGACTCCCTCGTCAACCGCTTAATAGACCAAAAGAAGGCCTACGAGGGCTTCTACAAAAACTACGATGCCCCCACGGCCCTGGCCACGGCCAAGGTCATGATGGCTACCGTCAAGCAAGACCTCAAGGAGGAAGACCTACCACAGGTCTACCAGCTCGTCGACAAGGAGGCCAAGGGCGACATCAACGCCTACCTCGACAACGTCTTCACCAACAGCTTTCTAGCCTCCTACGACCGCTTCCAAGACTTCCTGAAAAAGCCCACGCTCAAAAAGCTCCAGGCCGACCCCGGCTGGCAGATGATCTCCTCCATATTCACCAGCTACGAACTAGCCTACTACGCCTCCCTTGACAAGCAACAACGCGGCCTAGAGCCCCAACGCCACGACTACGTCGCCACCCTCCTCGCCATGGAGGCCAACACCCCCCACTACCCCGATGCCAACGCCACCATGCGACTCACCTACGGCACGGTCAAATCCTACAATCCGCGAGATGCCGTCCACTACAACTACTACACCACCCTCAAGGGCGTCATGGAGAAGGAAGATCCCAACCGGGCGGAGTTCAACGTGGACCCCAAGCTCAAGGAACTCTACCGACTCCAAGACTACGACCAGTGGGCACTACCCAACGGGGAGATGCCCGTAAACTTCTTGACCACCAACGACATCACCGGCGGCAACTCCGGCAGCCCCATCCTCGACAAGCGCGGCAACCTCCTCGGGCTAGCCTTCGACGGCAACTGGGAATCGCTCAGCGGCGACATGTTCTTTGAGCCCGACCTCCAGCGCTGCATCGGGGTCGACATCCGCTACGTCCTCTTCATCGTGCAGCGCTGGGGCAACGCCCAACGGCTCATTGATGAAATCAACTTCGTCCACGTCGACGAGGCTGCTATCGAAAAGGCCATGGCCGAACACCGCGCCAAGCAACAGCAGAAAGCCTCCAAGGCGCGCCGATAGGCCACTAGCATGAACCCCGCTACGCCCACCAGCGGTGGTGGGGTATCCATGCGCCCACATCGCAGAAGCTGCTACTGGCTCAAAGTCAACCGGAGGGGCAATCCGCAAGGGGATTCCGCGAGACGATCCCTAGGAAAGCCTCCCCAGCTAGGCAACGGCTCGCCATGCGTTGCCCCGGTACACCACAGCCCGTCCCCAATGCGCGCCATCTGCACGCCGCCATCTGGAAACCAGCACAGCTACCCAGTTCCCGCACCTGGCAAGTCAGAGAGCGCACCGCGCTGACTACCCTAGCATGCGTAGCGTACAAAACGAGACTCCGAGCCTAGAAAGCACTTCCTAGACCCGGAGCCCCTGTGAATATCACCCCCTCCTAGCGCGTGGCTAGGCCGTATGGTGAGGATGCGCTGCTGCGGGCGGGATGTTTTCTAGCGTATGCACCAAGAAATCCCAGGTGTCCTGCACGGTGGCTATCTCCACGCGCTCATCGGGCGAATGGGGATGGAGCACCGTGGGCCCGAAGGAAATCATGTCCATCGCAGGATACTTGCCCCCGATGATGCCGCACTCCAGACCGGCATGGATGGCCACTACCTTGGGCTCTTGACCATGGCGCTTCTTGTAGACATCCTTCATCACCTGGAGAATAGCAGAATGCACGTTGGGCTTCCACCCCTGATAGCCACCAGAGAAGGCGGCCGTGCCGCCCGCCAGCGCAATGGCTGCCTGCATCTGCTCGGCCAGGGCCTCCTTGGCTGTCTCTACGCTACTCCGCATCAGGCACAGCACCTCCACTTGGCTCTCAGCCATCTTAATAGCCGCCATATTACTGCTAGTCTCCACCAGGCCCGGCACAGCATCGCTCATGCGAATCACCCCATTAGGGCAAACTAAAAAAGCCCGCACCACGCGCTGGTGGCTCTCCGCAGTGAGCATCTGGGCCTTGGCGCACGTGGTGAGCTCATAGGCTAGGCAGAAATCGGGCTCCGTGCCCTCAAGCTCAGCCTTCATGCGGGACGCCTCCTGCTCCAGGGCCTTGAATAGCTCCGCACGCGTGGCTTTTGGCACAGCCACGACAGCGCAGGCCTCGCGGGGAATAGTATTGCGGAGATTGCCCCCCTCGATGTCCACCAAGCGCACATCGAACTGGGCCACATGGTTGAGCCAGCGCAGCAACAGCTTCACCGCGTTTCCGCGCCCCAGCCCGATGTCCACCCCGCTATGCCCCCCCTTGAGGTTGGCCACTGCGAGCTTGCAAAGCTCCCTGTCAGCGGGTATCCCCTCCCGCTGGATAGGCACCGCGAGATTGGCATCCAGTCCCCCCGCGCAGCCCACGTAGAGCTCCCCGTTGGTCTCCGTGTCGAGATTCAGGAGAATACTTCCCCGCAGCACACCAGGCTTCAGGGCATTGGCCCCCGTCATGCCCGTCTCCTCGTCCACGGTGAACAGTGCCTCTATGGGGCCGTGCTTGAGCGTCTTGTCGGCCAGCACCGTCATGGCCATGGCCGCGCCCATGCCGTTATCCGCGCCGAGCGTTGTGCCGCGCGCCTTGACGTACTCCCCGTCGATATACGCATCTATGGGATCCTTGAGGAAGTCATGCTGCGTCTCCGGGGTCTTCTGGGGTACCATGTCTAGATGCCCCTGCAGCACCACGCCCTGCCGATCCTCATAGCCAGGCGCGGCCGGCTTACGGATAATGACGTTGCCCACCTCGTCCACTATGGTCTCCAGCCCCAGTTGCCGCCCAAAATCAGCCACGAACGCCGATACTTGCTCCTCATGCTTCGAGGGCCGCGGGATCTGCGTCAGGCTATAAAAGTTCGCCCATACCGGCTTAGGGTCTAATTGCTTAATACGCTCACTCATCGTTACTACTATTTCTTTTAGTTATTGGGTTACGCACGTCATGGGTTACGCGGCCAGTGGCTGCCTTCGCAAGGGAATCGGACAGGGCGCGCAGGGAGATGTTGCGAGCCGTGAGCAGCCCATGGAGGTCGTAGAGCATGTTGGCCGGCGTACTGTAGAGCGTGTAGGGCAACTTGGAGACTCCGGGAGTCAGCCCCCACACGCCAGTTGGCCACGGGTAGTGGTGCTGGGTGATGGTATCGACAGCAGCCTGGAGGCAGGGAGGATTCTCACTGGCTGCCACCTCCACCGAGTAGACATCGAGCCTATCGCCATATCGCGACACCAAGTCGGCGAGCGAATCATTGGCCTGCATGGACACGGGGTCATCGTAGGCCCAAAGCGTCACCAGCACGTAGGGCTTGCGACCAAACAAGGCCTTGAGCACCAGGTAGCCGCTATCCACTGCCCGCAGGGTCAGCTCGGGGGCCTTCGCCCCGAGGGGCATGTAGCGATTGCTGGCAAAAACCTCCTCCACCAGCGGGTAGGCCTCATCGTGCTTTAGCCGCGCAGGCGCCGCGGACAGCTCGGCCTGGAGTGTCTCCAGCTCCTCCGGGGTGAAGTAGCTGGCGTACTGGTAGAGGAAATAGAGCCCCACGGGATTGCGGAGGTTGGCCTCGATGAGCGCATGGATACGACCACAGAAAATGGAATCGTAATGGGCCCAAGCGGCATCGAGCGAGGCCTCTTGCTCCACGGAGATATAGCGGCCATCGACCTCCCGGGCCTTGAACTCCGCATTCATGGCGTGCAGCTGGCGCCCTAGCTCCGACACGTAGGCATGGTTCTGGCGCACTGGGTAGTTCAAGGTGTCGCCATAGGGACTCATCTGCACGGGATCCCCCTCCGTAAAAACCAAGCGAGTAGGCACTTCCGAGAGGTATACAAACCACTGCCCCACCCGGGGCACACGCAGGATATGCAGTCCGCGAAGATCCTCTCTATGAAACGTAAAGCTCCCATCGCCCGCCACCACGGCACTGTCCACCACTCCTAGACAGGCGGGGATGGCACTCTCCAAGTAGAGCTTCAAGCCTGTCCCCCCAGGGTAAGTACCCTGAACCAAAATCTTCTTGGGCTTGCACCCCACCAGCAGGCTCAGCACCAGGATGCACAAAAACAGAAAGACGCACCAATAGCCCCTAGTCATGCTGCGCAAAGAATTTGTCGAGGATTTGCTGCGCGGCCACGAAGGGGGTCAGCTCGTTGCGGAGCACCCGCGCCCGGAGATCGGGCAGCTCGGCCGTCACGACCGGGCTCTGGTTGAACCGGCGGCGCAGCTCATCGTGTATCGACTCCATCATCCAGTACTCCGACTGCTGGTTGCGGTGGCGCGCAAAGTAGCCATTGGACTTCACAAGGTGCAGGTATTCCGTGAGCAGCCCCCAGAGCTCAGGAAGCCCCGCCTTGGTGTAGGCCGAGCACGTGGTGGCCTGCGGAATCCACCCGGAGTCCGATGCCGGGAAGAGATGCAGGGCGCTCTGATACTGCGCCTTGGCCATCTGGGCCCTGGCCACGTTCTGACCATCGGCCTTGTTGATTGTTAGGATGTCGGCCATCTCCATGATCCCGCGCTTGATGCCCTGCAGCTCATCGCCCGCCCCCGAGATGAGCACCAGGAGGAAGACATCGACCATGGAATGTACGGCCGTTTCGCTCTGCCCCACCCCCACGGTCTCTATGAAGATAGTGTCGTAGCCGGCGGCCTCACAGAGGATGATGGTCTCCCGTGACTTGCGCGCCACCCCGCCGAGCGAATCACCAGCCGGGGAGGGGCGTATGAAGGCCCGGGGATTAATGCTCAACTTCTCCATGCGGGTCTTGTCGCCCAGGATGCTCCCACGACTCACGGCGCTGCTGGGGTCTATGGCCAATACCGCCAACCGACGCCCCTGCGCAGTTATCAGCTCCCCCAGCTCCTCGATGATGGTGCTCTTACCCGCCCCGGGAACGCCCGTAATGCCTATGCGGAAGGAATTGCCCGCGTGGGGCAGGCACTCAGCTATGACGGCCTGGGCCAAGTCATGGTGCGCCGGTAACACGCTCTCCAAGAGCGTAATGGCCTGGCTAAGGATGGTCGTGCTACCCGAAAGGATGCCGTCCACGTAGTCGCGCAGCGTCAGCCGTCGCCGACGGGCATGGCGCAACCGCTGCATGGCCGCCTCGTTGATCATATTAGGCTTCGAAACCCCTTCCTTGACCGTCAGCGCCCCATTGGGGTCGTCCAAGGGCAACATGTTGTCTCCTAGCTGTTTTTCCATACGCATGCTGCCAAGGCCATCGCTTACCCTCAGCATCGCAAATATAGCCAATTGCCGCGGAATAACCCAGGCCCCCTCTACGCGGCGCCACCGCGCCAAAAAGTCATCCCGGCAGGCCACGAGCTACCCAACGGGCTGGGAGGCCTTGGCCTCCCCAGCGTGGTAGCGGAACCCAAAAACCAGAATATCGTCCACTTGCCCATGCGCCCCGCGCCAGCTATAGTGGGCCCTTCGGATCTGGGCCATCTGCTCCGGGAGCGGTAGCTCGCTCACCGCGCAGAGCAGCTCGTTGAGTCGAGCGGAGGTATAGCGCCGGCCAGATGAACCCCCGAACTGGTCTACATAGCCATCGCTACAGGCATAGAGCATGTCGCCCTCGGAGAGGGTAAAAACACACGTGTTAAAAGGCCTATCGACCCATACGTGCATGCCCACGGGCATCCTATCGGGCTTATGGACTGTCAGCTCACCAGCATGCACCTGTATTAGGGGCATAGAGGCCCCCGCATAGCATACCTGCGCCCTATCGGGCTCAAGCGTGAAGAGCGCGCAGTCAAAGCCATCCTGGATGCTCGAGAGCTCCAGACTCTGGTGGAGGGCTTGGATGATCTTACTCCGAATGGCCCCTAGTAGCTCGCCCGGTGCTGCCTGCGGCATATCGCTACACACCTGCTGGAGCATGGTCATGGCCATCATGCTCATGAAGCCCGCGGGCACCCCGTGGCCCGTGCAATCAGCTATGCAACAGTAGATTCGGGCTCCATGCTGACCCACCCAGTAGAAATCGCCGCTCACCGTGTCGCGGGGAAGGTAGAGCACAAAGCTATCGGGGAAAAGCCCCCGTACGGTGGCCAGGGAGGGCAACACGGCCTGCTGCATGGTGGCGGCGTAGGCGATGCTGTCCATGATCTGCACATTTTGCTCCTCTATGCGTTTTTTCTGCTGCTCCACCTCTTCCGTTCTGGCAGCCACCATGGCCTCGAGCCTACGGCGTGCCCGACGGAAACGTTGATTCCGCAAATACATCACCAAGGTGGCAGACGAGAGCAATAGCAGCCCGTAGAGCAAAATGGCATACCAGGCTAGGTAGTAGGGCGGCCGGATAGTGAAGCTGTAGAGGGCCTCGCTGCTCAGGCGCCCATACGCATCGCGGGCCCGTACGCGCAGCGTGTGGGCGCCGATCGACACATTCGTGTAGACCACCTCCGGCAAGCTCGTCCACCCCGACCAAGCATCGTCGTTGCCCGTGAGCAAAAACTGGTACTGGATTGGCGCCCCGACATAGCTATTGCTCCCCAGCGCGAAGCGCAGGCTATTACACCTATAGGGCAATTTCAGGCGCATGGTCTTGGGCTGCTCGAGCACCACATGGGGCGCACCCGTAGAGTCACGCACGCTATACGTGCCCCCGAAGAGCAGCGTGTCGGCCCGCAGGTCGTGCACGCTGCGTACGAAAGCACGGAAAGGGAAATCGGGGATGGGCGCAGCGTGCGGGTCGTAGCAATAGACTGCCTGGGAGTAGCCCAGATAGAACAAGCCGTCCTGGGTGCGCAGGGCACCTTGGCACTCGCCGCGGAGGTGGCGGAAGGGCATACGGACCACGGCCCCCGCAGTGTCGTGCAGATCGCGATAGTACTCCATCCAGAAAGACCCCGTTTCCTGGGAGTAGCGCTGCGCCAGTAGGCGGTTGGGCCCGATCTGCATCATGTTCACGCCTCCGCCCGGCGCCAGCGGGAGCGGGGCGGGGATGACGGTGTCGCGCGAAGAATCGTAGACAAAAAGGCCCGCGACCGTCTGGAAGTACACCTCCCCATTCTCGGCGCACACCTGGGCCTGCTTGAGGTCCACCGCCGCCCGGGGCCCAAGCGCCTCCACTCGGCACGAGTCTCCATAGGCCCCACGGAGCGCATAGCATCCAGAGGCGTAGGTGGTGACGTAGAGCGTGGAGTCGAGCCCCTCAGCTATGACCCGCACATCGTCCATGGGCTGCTGGCTAAACACCACATCCTCACGCACCCACCAGCCCTCGCGCAAACGGCGAAGACGCAGCAACCAATGGTTCGTGCCCACATACACCCGCGTGGAATCGTGGCGCAAGGGATGCAAGGTAAAGCCCGGCAGATAGGTGCCTACATTCTGCACCGCGCGGTAGCGACCATCGGGACCTAGCTGCGCGAAGACAAACGGACGCACCCGAGAACCCTCTACCTCATAGCAATACTTCATGCCACGGGCCAGCAGTAGCCTACGCCCAGTGAAGGGATCCGTGTAGGGCACAAGCTGCCAAATCCTATCATCCGCACCGGTCAGGGTCGTCACCTGCGTTACGCCCCCGCACTGGCAGACCCGCTGCAAGCCCTGATTGGTGCCCAGATAGAGCTGGCCAGCGAGCTCGGCCAGCGCGTAGGGATGGAACAAGATGCCAATCTCCGCCCCAAAGCGACGCAGCGGGCTCGACATCTCCATGCACGTGAAGCCCAGCTGATGCATCAGCCAGAGACCCCCATCGGAGCTCTCGCAAAAATCCGTCACCCCAGAGCGTTGCAGGCCGCTCAGCCGGCCGTAGAGCACCTCGTGGGTGCCATCGGGGTCAAACTCCACATAGCCCACCGAGTCGGAGAAAAGCACTGCGGCTCCTATGCGCCCGTTGCGGAAAGCCCGCAGGGCGTAGACCAGAGCACCCGAGTCGACCAGTGCCTGCAGCGAGGGCGCGAAGGCCGCCCCCACGCGCGAAATCGTCTCGTGGAGCGTGTCATAGTAGCACAGGCCCACGGGATGGAACGCCAGCAGGAGGCGCCCCTGGCCTGCCGGTACGACCCCATAGAGATGGTTGTAGGTCTGCCGCAGAAACGAAGATCCTGGGGTCGCATGCAGCGACAACAGGCGCACCGTGTCGTGCTGGTAGATGAAGGGCTGGTTGTCGGCTGTCCAGCCAAGGAGCTTATTGCCCACCTGGTGCACAAAGAACTGTGCCCGCACATCGGGCACCACCACCCGGGTAGTGCCGCGACGAGGACTGTAGCTGAAAATAGCGGTCAGCGCGCAAAAAACCACCTCTTGCCCCACGGAGAAAACGCGGAACACCGTGGGGAATTTTGGCACGGTGCCCTCCACCGTGGGCAGCAGTGACTCAAACTGTAGCTGTCCCTTGGCATCTGGCACCACACGCCCAAAGTCATGCGTAAGCCCTACGTAGACGATTCCATCGGGCCCCACTGCCAGACTGCGCACCAGCCTGTCACTTAGCGACACCTGTACGAAGCGCGCCCCATCGTACTCCAGCAGGCCGCTCCCGTCGTTGCCCACGTAGATCAGCCCCCGATGATCCTGCGCCACCGCCCAATTCTGGTCGCCCGCCTGGTAGGCGGCCGGGGAGAAATAGCGCGAAAGTGGGTAGCCGCGGGGCAACTCTTGCGCTTGCACCTCCCCCACCACAAGCACAAGGAGCGGGAGCAAAATGAACCTCGCCCGGCAAGCCCACCACCTACGCAAAGCACGCATTATGGTCAACAACTACAACGCCTACAGTGACTTGACTACCCCTATGCGCCACACCACTCCATATGCAAGACCAAGAGCATTGCACCCGAACTTAGCCCGCAATTTAGAAAAACCATCCATGATCCACGGCATCCTACATAGAAATTTAACAATGGATGCCTCCACATGCGCGCCCGTTCCATCGTACCCCTAATGGCAGGGCGAGGAATTGGGGCTACGGCGCGCATTGGCCCATGCTGACAGCAACCCATCTGGAGGGTTTGCTGCACCATCAAGCCGAAAATCAATTAATTGCGTTAGATAAATGCAAGTCCACGCAAAAGTCAATCGTTCGCTAGGGGTTCGCATAGTGGATCCTTTTGCCCCAGTTTTTACTCTAGGTAAGTATCTATAGACTATTGGTGTACTGCGTACTATAACCGTACCAACTCCGCTTGCAGAGCGTGTATGAGCGGAGTTGGTACGGAGATGGTACGGCGTGCAACGCCACTTGGACTCGGGCAAGCACACGCGGGCGAAAGGAGCCAAGGGCCCGGCGAGACAGTATGCACGAGGCGCACAACCTAGGCCAGCTCGTCCAGGCGGAGTGGGCGCTAGCGCCAGATTGAAATACGATTGCAATCATAAAGGTAGGCGAAGTTACTACCTTTGTGGGCAATAGAAGGGGAAGTACAATGGCACGAAGAGACCTGCTGGGGGTAATACCCAATAGCTTGACGCTGCTCAATATGCTATGCGGCATTCTGTCAACGATCGTAGCGCTGGGCGCGGCATGCCAGCCCATCTACATGCCCTACCTGCACTGGGCGCCATGGCTGGTGCTGCTGGCCTCGTTGTTCGACGTGCTCGATGGCTTGGTGGCGCGGGCCTTGGGGGTCAGCTCGCGGCTAGGCATGGAGCTCGATTCCCTGTCGGATCTCATCTCCTTTGGGCTGGCACCGGCCGCCATGCTCATTGCGCTGGGCGCTCTCACGCTGGGGGGCGCAAGCTGGCCCGAGCTCTCGGGCGGCGCGCGCGTACTGCTGCTGCTGCCTGTGGTCTACACGTTGGCCGCCGGCTATCGGCTGGCCAAGTTCAACATCGACACGCGCCAGCAGCACACCTTCCGTGGGCTGCCCACCCCGTCGGCGGCCCTCTTCGTGTGTGGGCTCACCTTCATCCCGTGCTCCGGCCCCTGTGCGCAGGCCCTGCTGCCCGCCATTAGCTGCAGCTACGGGCTGAACACCTGGGCCGTGCTGCTGGCCGTTGCGCTGCTGCTGCCCGTGCCGATGCTCTCCTTGAAGATGCGGCCCCAGCGTCTGCTGGAGGCCCTGCCGATAGGGCTGGTGGTTATGGGGGGTATAGCTGGCGTGGCCTTCTTTGGCCCGGCGGGGCTACTGTTTGTCACCCCGCTCTACATCGTCGTTTCGCTCTTTGCGCGGCGGCTCATCGTGCGCAGCGAGGCCGAAGGCCAGTAGCTCGACGGGCGAGGGCAAGGACGCAATTCCAAAGTGCAAGGAAGCAGTCACGCGCAGGGGCCAAGAGGCCATTATGCCCATATAGTCGGCGGGCTCGTGGGCGCGCTGGCGGTGCTGGTAGTCTGGGGCAGCCAGGGGTCTATGGCCTTCGGCCAACTCCGCTACCCCGCGCAGCTCAGCTATCGAGCTGCGCCGCCCCCTTCACGCCCACTGTGGGGCATGGTGGGCGGGTCGTTTCTGCTCCTGGCCAGCGGGACACTGTGCATCCCTGAGCTGGGGCTGACGCAGGCCAACGAGCAGCACCAGGAACTCTACCCCCCCGAGAAGGCGCGCTGGCGGGGCGTGGACGACTGGCTCCAATACCTACCGGCCGCGGCCTACGTGGGGCTTTCGGCACTCGATGTACGCGGGCACACGCAGTGGCCAGAACGGCTCACGGCCAGCATTGTGTCGGTGGGGATGACGGCAATAGTAGTCTTGAGCCTCAAGGCCTGCGGTCTCTCGCGCCGCCCCGATGGGTCGAGCTGGAATAGCTTCCCTTCGGGCCACTCGGCCACGGCATTCCTGGGTGCGGCCATGCTGCAATTGGAATACGGGGAGGCGTACCCGTGCCTCTCTGCCCTTGGGTGGTATGCGGCCATCACAACGGCGCGGCTGCGCATGCTGCACCAGCGCCACTGGCTGGGCGACACGCTGGCCGGCGCAGGCATAGGGATAGTGTCGGCCGTGACGGGATACCTGCTCGCCCCGATGGTGGTGGACGCATGCGCAGGCTGTAGGCCCTTGCGCAGCAGCAGTAGGCGCAAGTCTAGCAGCACCACCGTGCGGATAGGGCTTGCGCCGGCCGCCGTCCCGTGGGGCATCGGGGTGTCGCTACAAGTGGGTGCAGGCCGCTAGCGTGGCAGAATGCCCCCCGGCGCCAGCCATCTTGGTAGCAGAAGCCGGGGGCATCGAGAGGCCTTAGTGGAAGGCCAGCCCGAGGGTCATGAGGAGCTGGCCCCGTTGCTCGAGCTGCGAGAATTTGCGCTGGTACCCCCCGACCGAGTAGAGCAGATCGTGGTAGCCCCCCACGGCATGGCGGTAGGCCAAGTCAAGGTATACGATGGAAAAGTTGAAGCCGATGCCGCCGCTGACGTACCAGCGGCTCAGCTGCAGGGGAGCGAGCTTGTCGCTAAAGACAGGGAGCTGGTAGCCGCCCCCGAGGCGCAGCCCTAGGAAGCCCAGGTTGCCCTCCACGCCGAGCCGAAACTCGTGGATAGGCCTCGTGGCCTCCTGGATAGTCAGGTTCTCCTGTTCAAAGCGGGAGGCATCTTCGAAGGAAGCCAGGGGCAGGTAGGCCATCTCGTAGTCGAAATCGATGAAGGCATATTTGCCCAGAAAGCCGGCAGCAGAGAGCTGGAGACGCAGGGGGGTAGAGAAGGAGTAGCTGTCGCGCCCGTCGGGCGAAACGACCTCCGTGTCGGGGCCTTTCGGGAGCCAAGGGCGGTCGAAGGAGAGAAACTCCGTGTTGGTAGTGAGGTTGAAGTTGCTCTTGATGCGCATGTAGGTTGGGGTGTGAAAGGCAAAGCCTAGGCGCAGGTAGTCAGTTGCCCGGAAGACCGCCCCGAGCTTGAGGTTGACCCCCAGGCCGCGCTCTTTATTTTTCTGGGTGATAGTGGCACTGCGCAGCCCAGAGGCCTTGTTGGGGTCGAGCGATGCCTCCTGGTAGGTTTGCGTCCAATCGTGGTTGGAACCCTGGACGCCCAGAGCGACACCGAGATAGAATCGGTGGGAGACGTTGAGCGCGAAGGCGAAGGCGAATTCCCGCAGGGCGCCCGAGTGGGTCACTTGACGCGTTTGCTCTAGGGGCTCGTTGGGAGCCCATTGCGGCTTGAAGTCATACCAGGCTGTGCGGATATAGTTTTTTTTGCTATCGAGCTTGTAGGAGCCATCGGGATTTTGCGCCCAGGCGGCGTCATCGGTGATGAAGTAGGAGTCGTAGGCCTGGACGGCGTTCCAATCCTGGGATAGGTAGGCATCGTAGGTATCGGTGGAGAGGAGATCCTCAGGCACTAGCTTGGCCGCATTGCTGGCTGCGGCGAGCCCGGCCGCAAAGCTATTGCCGTCTTGGCTTCTGGCCGACATGCGATCTGAGCCCCCAAAGTGGCGCAGCGTGCTGTAATCGAGCCCGAAGTGGAGTGAAATCACGCCCTCCTGCTCAGGGCCTCGGTTGAAGTTGATAGCGAAAAGCGCACCCGTGCCATCGAAGTCTAGCTGGAGCTTTTTGCTGGTGGCATGGGCGCCCAGCAGGTCACTCTGGGTGCGAAGGAAGGAGGTGGAGGCTCCAAGGGAGAGGTCGAGCCCGCGGCAGAGCGCAATGCCAGCAGGGTTACTGTGGAGCATGTAGAGATCGCCCCCCACGGCCCCCATGGCGTTGCCCAGCGCGAGACTGCGGGCCGTGACGCTGGGAGCCAAAAGGGAATAGCTGGCTATATCTTTCACATTCTGTGCCTCTAGCGAGGCTGCCGCGGTGAGTAGCAGGGCTAACGAGAGGGATAACTGCCTTATGGTTACCATAGATGAACGTTGTTCTTTGAATAATCGCACACGGATGGTAGGGTATCTAGGTGGAGCTAGCGCCCCGAGCGGGTGTTGCGGGTAGGTGTACTACTCGGTGGGTTGCTGGGTGCCTGCACGGGTTGACTGGGGGTCGATGTGGGCCTGGAAACCCGCTGCGTGCGTGTGTCGCTGGGGCTGTAGGTCGGGCTGGCAGGCTGACTGGGGGTCGACGTGGGCCTGGAAACCCGCTGCGTGCGCGTGTCGCTGGGACTGTAGGTCGGGCTGGCTGGCTGACTGGGGGTCGACGTGGGCCTGGAAACCCGCTGCGTGCGCGTGTTGGTGGGGTTGTAGGTCGGGCTGGCTGGCTGACTGGGGGTCGACGTAGGCCTGGAAACCCGCTGCGTGCGCGTGTTGTAGCCCGTGGCAGGGAGGTCAGCCTGGGTGTTCTGATTGCTGTAGGCGGGATTGACGACTCTCTGGGTACGGGTGCGAGTGCTAGAGCCGCGGGTAGCCCCGTCGATGGGCGCCCCAGAGGTGTGCATGGGAGGGTTAGCGAGACTGGTGACCGAGCGGGTTTGTCGACCATAGCCGGCCATGGAGGCCATCTCGGGACGTTGCCCCGTGTAGACAGTGCGCTGGGTATTATTCCGGATAGGGGGCTGGTAGCTAGGCGTGCTGCCTCCACCCCAGTTGTAGCCATCGTAGAAGCCATCGTGGTAGCCCCAGCGGTAGCCATCGTAGGCACCCCAGGCATAGCTGGAGCTGGGGTAGTAGGGACTGCCGTAATAGGGGTAGCCGTAGTAGGGGTAGCCGTAGAGGTAGGCGTAGTCGCAGCGCCACCAGTAGCTATCCCAGGCGTACCAGCTGTAGCGCCAGGGCATGTCGTACCAGCGGCGGGAACGGTAGGAGGCATAGACCCAAGGGTCGAAGGTGACGATTAGGGCGTAGTCGGGATAGTCGTAGTAGCTGGTGGCGTAGTAGCCGCCATCGCTGGGAGAGAGGTAGTAGTTGTTGACAGTGGTAGGCTGCTGTTCCGACTGATAGTAGTAGCTGTCGTGGCGCTGGGGCGCGCTGTTGTAGCTCGTGGAGCTGTTGTCGGAGTAGGAGGCGGGGGTAGCCTGCTTGGAGGTGCGCACAGCATAGCCCTTATCGAGGTAGTCGCGGTACTGGGCATAGGAGTCGAAGTCCTCCGGGCCGAGGATCTCCTGTGAGCCATCGGTCGGGGTTTCGAGAGCCTGCTGGGCCAGTTCGCGCTGTCGCTGGGCCTCCTGCTCAGCCCGCCGGGTGGCTTCCTGCTGGCGCAGGAGCTCCCGCTTGGCCTGTGCAGCCTCTCGCTCGGCCTGTTCCTTCTGCTCACGCAGTTGCTCTATCTCAGCATCGTGCTGGGCTTCGGCTCGGGTGTAGTAGACATCGCTTCGGCTATTGCTGCCGCCACCACTCAAACTTGCACACCCCCCTAGAAGAATCGAGAGCGGCAGAACCAATGAGAAAAAGTGTAGCCATTTCATAGTTGACCCTCCAGAGTATGTCGGCCTAAATTCGTTACTTCGCGGTAGGAGCGCCCTACCATGGGAGGTAGGGGCAAATTTTGTACCAAAGGTAATCAAATGGCAAAAACTATCACACCGCGCGGAGAGGATTTTTCGCGTTGGTACAACGATATCGTGCTACAAGCCAAGCTGGCCGACTACTCCAGCGTGCGGGGTTGCATGGTAATCCGCCCCTACGGCTACGCCATCTGGGAGCGGATGCAGGCCGCGCTGGATGGGATGTTTAAGGATACTGGGCATCAGAACGCCTACTTCCCGCTGCTGATTCCGAAATCGTATTTGAGCCGAGAGGCCGAGCACGTGAAGGGCTTTGCCAAGGAGTGCGCCGTGGTGACGCACTACCGCCTAAAGACCAGCCCCGATGGGCAGGGCGTGGTGGTGGACCCCGAGGCCAAGCTGGAGGAGGAGCTCATCGTGCGGCCGACCTCGGAGACCATCATCTGGAACACCTACAAGGACTGGATACAGTCGTACCGCGACCTGCCGCTACTCATCAATCAGTGGGCCAACGTGATGCGCTGGGAGATGCGGACGCGGCTTTTTTTGCGCACGGCGGAGTTTCTCTGGCAGGAGGGGCACACGGCACACGCCACGAGCGAGGAGGCCCGAGCCGAGGCGCTGCGCATGGTGCGGGTGTATGAGACGTTTCTACAGGATTGGCTGGCCGTTCCCGTGGTGGTGGGGGTGAAGAGTGCCACCGAGCGCTTTGCGGGGGCCGTGGACACCTACTGCGTGGAGGCCCTCATGCAGGACGGCAAGGCCCTGCAAGCGGGCACCTCGCACTTCCTAGGGCAGAACTTCGCCAAGGCCTTCGATGTGAAGTTCTTGGACCAGCAGGGGCAGCAGCAGTACGTATGGGCCACCTCATGGGGCTCGTCTACGCGGCTCATGGGGGCCTTTATCATGGTACACTCCGATGACCGCGGGCTGGTAGTTCCGCCCAGAGTGGCCCCGGTGCATGTGGTGGGCGTGCCCATCTATAAGACCCCCGAGGAGCGCAGCCAGGTGGTGGAGGCTCTGAATAGTATCCTGAAGGATTTGCGGACCAAGGGGCTGGTGTGCGAGCTGGATGACGATGACACGCAGCGCCCCGGCTTTAAGTTTGCCGAGCAGGAGCTGCGGGGGGTGCCTGTGCGGCTGGCCCTGGGGCCACGCGACCTGGCGCAGGGGCATATCGAGGTGGTGCGACGCGATACCCTCGAGAAGGCCTCCATCCCGATGGATACCATCAGTACCCACGTTCCCGAACTTCTGGGGGAGATGCAGCACAACCTATTTGCTAGGGCCAAGGCCTACCGCGATGAGCATATCACCGAGGCCAACAGCTACGAAGAGTTCAAGGAACTCCTCGAAACCAAAGGGGGCTTCGTTTCGGCGCACTGGGACGGCACGGCGGAGACCGAGGCCCTGATCAAAGAGGAGACCAAGGCCACCATCCGCTGTATCCCCTTGAGCCAGTCGGCCGAGCCCGGCAGTTGCATACGTACGGGCAAGCCCTCCAAGCAGCGGGTACTGTTTGCCCGGGCCTACTAGCACAAAATCAAACTACGAGTAAGATGAACAGAACAGCTACGCTAATTCTAGCCACAGTGGCAGTCATAGGGATGCTCGGCTGCCGAGGGGGCGGGAAGCACATGGATGCCTACACCCAGCTGATCCAAGCGAAGGTGGATGCCTTCGCGGAGGTGCCGTTGACGAGCAACATCGATAGCCTGACGGACAAGGAAAAGGCCATGCTGCCCATCCTGCTGCGGGCAGCGCAGGTGATGGACGACCTATTCTGGCAGCAGGCCTACGGAGACAAGGATTCTCTCCTGAATGCCTTGCCCAACGATACGCAGCGGGCCTATGCGCTCATCAACTATGGGCCATGGGAGCGCCTCAATGGCAATGCGCCCTTCGCAAAAGAACTGGCTGGCGCCAAGCCGCTTGGGGCCAATTTCTACCCGCACGATATGACCAAGGAGGAATTTGAGCGCTTTGCTGACAGCACGAAGACCTCGCTCTACACGGTGATCCTCCGTGATACCGTCAACAAGAAGCGCCTGCACAGCGTGCCCTACCACGAGGTCTACAAGGACAAGCTGGAAGAGGCCAGCGCGCTGCTGCGGCAGGCAGCGGAGCTGGCCGAGGACCAAGGGCTAAAGAACTACCTTACGCTCCGGGCGGAGGCCTTGGTGACCAGCAACTACCTGCCGAGCGACCTGGCGTGGATGGACATGAAGCACAATCGCCTCGACATCGTGATAGGCCCCATAGAGAACTACGAGGACCAGCTCTACGGCTACAAGACATCGTTTGAGTCATTTGTGCTGATAAAAGACCTGGCCTGGAGCCGTCGCCTGGCGCACTACATGGAGCTGCTGCCCGCCCTGCAGGAGTCGCTGCCCGTGGACTCTGCCTACAAGCAGGAGAAGCCTGGGAGCGATTCAGACCTCGGGGTGTACGATGTGGTATACTACGCAGGAGACTGCAACGCGGGGAGCAAGACCATCGCCATCAACCTGCCCAACGATCCCCGCGTACACGTAGAGAAGGGGTCGCGCAAGCTGCAGCTGAAGAATGCCATGGCCTACAAGTTCGAGAAGATCATGAAGCCTATCAGCGATGTGCTGATCGCCCCCGCGCAGCGGAAGCATGTGACCAACAAGGCGTTTTTCGAGAACACCATGTTCCACGAGGTGGCGCATGGTCTGGGGGTGAAGCAGACGTTGGCTGGCACTGGCAGCGTGCAGGATGCCCTCAAAGAGACCTACAACTCGCTCGAGGAGGGGAAGGCCGATGTGCTGGGCATCTACATGATAGAGCAGCTCATCGCCATGGGGGAGCTACCCGATTACGACATCATGGACAGCTACGTGACCTTCCTGGCGGGGATATTCCGCTCGGTACGTTTTGGTGCGGCCTCTGCGCACGGGCGGGCCAACATGGTGCGCTTCCACTACTTCCAAGCGCGGGGGGCCTTTACGCGGGATGCCGCCACAGGGTTCTACACGGTGAACCAGGAGAAGATGCATGAGGCCGTCTCGGCTCTCTCGCACGACTTGCTGGTGCTGCAGGGCAACGGGGACTACGAGGGGGCCAAGGCCATGCTCGCCACCCAGGGGACCATCGACGATGTGCTGGCGGAGGATTTGGCGCGGATAGCGGCAGCCAACATCCCGATCGACCTGCGCTACCGCCAGGGGGCCGAACAGCTAGGGCTACAGCCCTACCAGGGCCAATAGGCGCAAGCGCCGGGGAAAGGTTGTGGTATGCAGGGAGAATTGCTACCTTTGCCAAGGAAATAAGCTGGAGGCAGTCCATGAACTTAGCATTCAACTTCATCAAGTCGATCAGCAACATCTTCGATGAGATGCACCGCAATGGGTTCTCGTTGGTCTACTTTGGGGAGCTCAACCACGAGATCACCCGGACGTTCACGAAGATGACCGAGGATGACCTGGAGCGAAAGAATGAGGATCGGATGGTGACCAAGAAGGTGTTCCACGTGATGGTGGAAACCATCCAGAACATGACCAAGCACTCCGACGATATCCGGGGCAACGTGGGTCAAGGGCTGCTGGTGCTGGGCAAGAAGGAGGATCGCTACTACGTGATCACCTCCAACAAGGTATCAGCTGCCCACAAGGGGAACCTAGAGGCGGCGCTGGAGGAGGTCAATGCGGCCTCACCGCAGAAGCTCAAGGAGATGTACAAGCAGCAGATGATCGTTGGTGCCATCACCGAGAAGGGCGGCGCGGGGCTTGGGCTGATAGACATAGCCCGTAAGACGGAGCAGAAGCTGGAATACCAATTCTTGCCCATCGACGACGACTCCTACTTCTTCATCCTAAAGGTGGAGATCTTGGCGGAGAAAGGGGTCTAGGCATCTCTACACCCTGTGTTTTCACCCTTGGCCGCTCTGGCAGCACTAGCTGCGTGGGTGGCCATTTTCCTTCGTAGCATCAACAACCTCTAACAGTATACACGATATGGCCATAGCACCCTACAATCCGCCCACACGCCGCTGGGAGAAGTTACTCGTCTTGGCGGGCATGACTTTCGCTTCGTTCATCGTGAGCCTCTTGCTCTTCTGGCTAGTCCACGATCGGCAGGACAACTTCCAAACGGCCGTGAATAGCATTACGGAGCCCTGGGGGCGTGCGCAGACTATCAGCAGCCCTGTACTCTACGTGCCCTGCTCCGAGACCGTGAATAACAAGATAGTCACCAGCAAGGCCCTGTACATACTCCCCGATTCGCTGCGCATACGTAGCGAGGTGGCGCCCGAGGTGCGCAGTCGGAATATCTTCAAGACCACGGTGTACCGCTCGCGCAGCGAGGTGAGCGGGCAATTCCAGGTCTCGATGCACACGTTGAAGCCCATGGAAGGCCTGACGATCCACTGGGATCAGGCGGCCGTGGCCATGATAGTGCGCGACCCCGTGGGCATCAAGGCCCCCATCCGCATCCAGCTCGATACAACGAAGCTCACCCTGGGGGGCTCGGCTTCGCTGTCGCTATTTAACAGCTACACCACGTTGCAAGCCCCCTACCCTATCCGTACAGATGCCACACTATCTTTCTCCACGGTGCTTGAGCTCAATGGGAGCGAGTCGATTGACTTCCTGCCGCTCGGCATGCAAAACGACGTCCAGCTAACCCTGGGCTGGGGCGATCCCTCCTTCCACGGCCGCATGCTACCCGATGAGCGCAGCGTAAGCGACTCGGTGACCACAGCCCACTGGCGCACCATGAGCATCAACCGCACGTTCGCCCCTGGAAGCAAATACCAGCTCATCGATGAATCAGAATACCGCGAGCATGAGTTGGACGAAGACACCTACGGGGTGAAGCTCATGACTGGTAACGACACCTACGCGCTGGTGCTGAGGGCACTCAAGTATGCCGTGCTCCTCATTCTCTTCACCTTCATCAGCTTTTTCTTTGCCGATTCGCTCACGACCGACCGCATCCCCTACATCGGCTACCTGCTGGTGGGGGTGGCGATCCTGATTTTCTTCACGCTCCTGCTCTCCATTTCGGAATACCTGGGCTTCTCCCTGGCCTATCTCATTGCGGGCGTAGCCACGATAGGCCTCATCATAGCCTACGTGCGGGGCTACTTGGGCTCGAGCAAGGCGGTGGGCGTGGTGTGCGGCATCGAGGTGATCCTCTACGGCCTGCTCTATTTACTGCTGAATATGGAGAATTTCACGCTGCTGGTGGGGAGTATCTTCCTCTTTGTCGTGCTGGGGGTGGTGATGTACCTGACAAGGCGAATAGAGTGGTAGCCTTACAGGATTTTGCCCTGCGCTGCTCCTATCTGCTCGACAGGTAGGCGCGGGGCGCAGGGCCTCAGCAGTAGATGCCTGGCATTGGGTAACCCCTGATGCCAGGCATCTTGCCTAAAAGCCCACCTAACGCCTGCGGGCAAAGGAGGCCAGCAGGAGGGGCGGCACTTTGTAGCGTGAAGCAGGAGGGGCAGCAGCCGTCATGCACTCCCTACTTGCTGCTGCCTTCCCCAAGCCCTAGTAGCCCAAGGCTTTCGCTTGCACTACGTGCGTTGACTTGCCAGGGCTTGGCCACACGGGGCGCGGCATGGGCTTAGAAGCCACGGGAAGTGGGCAGAAATGGCACAAGCCCAAGGGAGCGCCCGGGCGGCATTGGAGACACATCAACGCCTCGCGGTGGGGCGAGAGTCAGCCAGTGCCCGCCGCGAGTCGTAGGGCTAGGATAGGATGTCGTGGAGAATGAGGGAAAGGAACTCCGGCATGGTTTGCCCCATGGCCTTCACCTGCTTTGGGACGATGCTTTCCTTGGTCATGCCGGGGACGGTGTTGATTTCCAAGAAATAGGGGGTGTCGTCGTGGACGATGTAATCAATACGCACTAGCCCTCTGCACTGGAGTCGGCGGTAAATGGCGCGCGAGGCACTGGCGATGCGGTCGGCAGCAGCTGGGGAGATGCGGGCAGGGGTGATCTCCTGGGTGGAGCCGTCATATTTGGTTTGGTAGTCGAAGAATTCGGCGGGGCTCACCAGCTCTGTGATAGGGAGAACGGTGATTTTATCGTTGATGGCCAGGAGGCCACAGGAGACCTCAGTGCCAGAGATGGCCCTTTCAACTAGGACGTCGTTTCCCAGCCCAAAGGCTCGCTTGAGGCCTTGGACGAGGTCGTGGCGATCCTTAGCCTTAGTGACCCCAACGCTGCTGCCGTTGGTGTTGGGCTTGACGAACATGGGGTAGCCCAGCTCGCGTTCGAGTTGGTAGACATCGGCCTGGCGGCGGAGGATGATCTGGACATCCTTGGCCATGGGGACCAGATCCTGGAGGTATAGCTTGCAGGCCTTCTTGTGGAAGGAGAGGGCTTCGGTGAAGGTGGAGCCGCTGGTGAAGGGGATGCCCATGGTTTCTAGGTAGCCCTGGAGGAGGCCATTTTCGCCCGGGGTGCCGTGGATAGCCAAGAGTGCTGCCTTGAGCTGCACACGCTTCTCGGGCAGCGGGATGGAGAAATCGTTGAGGTCTACTCTATACTCCTTGCCCTCGACGAGAGCCATCCAGAGTCGACCTCGCACGTCGATGAGCCAAGGCTCATAGGGGGTAAGCTGAAGCCAGTCATACATGCTTTGGGCGCTCTGGAGAGCTATTTCCCGCTCGGCGGAGAAGCCACCGCCAAGGATGGCAATATCAATCTTCTCTGACATCTCAACAGGGTTGGTGAAAGACAGGTTCATGTAGGCAGGGTAACCTGCAGGGTTCACTGCTTTTTTTTACTAGGAAGAAGCGCGTAGGCCGCTGCCCC
Source organism: uncultured Bacteroidia bacterium (assembly GCA_947252645.1). GTDB lineage: Bacteria > Bacteroidota > Bacteroidia > Bacteroidales > CAJPTX01 > Bacteroides_D. Next base: position 87,314 of record CAMXWF010000005.1, on the reverse strand, counting down.
AGCATCGGGCGTAGTGGCAAGATCTGTACGATTGACGCCCCAAAAATCCGTGGGGCACTCAAGTGCGTAGTTAGCATCCCCGAGGAGTCTGGCTGGGCTCTCCTTGGCGGGCATGTAGCGCTCGGCGCCGTGGTTTTCCAAGTTGGGGGCCTTAAAGCTGCAATCGTGGCAGTAGGCACTCCGCGCCCGCCAGTGGTCTGGGAGCTTGAGGAGTGAGTTGTGGGCTTGGAAGCAATCGGGGATGGCCCAACTATCGGGTAGGTCTATTTCGTTGGCCCTATCGCCCCAGAGGATGGAGTTGTGCAGCTGGAGCTTCGCTCCGTGGCGATCGTTGGCCTCTAGGCTGACGAGTGTACCGAGGCGTGTATCGGGCAACTTCGTTTGGCATACCAGGGTGCAATGGGTCAGGTTGGCCGTGGCGTTGCGCAGGTAGAGGGCGTGACGGTAGTTTTGCGCTAGGATGCAACCCTTGAGGTCAAGGTCGGAGCTATAGGCAGCCAGCGCCGTGAGGCTGGAGTACTGGATTCGGCAGTTGAGGAATCGCAGGGTATAGCCGCGCTGGAGCGTGTCGACCTGGAAGGCTGTGACGGCCCCGCGAAGGTCGACATGGGAGAGGATATGGTCGTGAGAGCCTTTGGCGAGCGTGATGCCCAGCCACTGGCCGGGTCTGGAGCGGTAGTAGGCCTCCATGCGATCGCCCAGGATAAGGACGGGGCGAGCTGCAGTGCCTTGGGCCTCCAGGGTGCCTTTGACCAGCAGGCCGCAGTTGCGGGCAAAGATGAGCATGGAGCCTGGGGCGAGGGTGAGCTTGGCCCCCTGTGGGATTTCGAACGGTGCGGTGATATAGCGCACGCTTTTCTCAGGCAGCGCCAGCTGTTGGCCTGGCGCAAGCGCCTCCATGGGCAGCCAGCCAACGTGGTGCGCAACGATTGGTAACTTGAGGGCGCCAGTTTTGGTGGGGAGGTAGAGAGTGTCGCGGAGGGGGTGGACAGAGTCTGCAATGCCTTCGAGTGCTCGGAGTCGCAGGAAGATCAAGGCGCTGTCGCCCTTCTCTAGTTGCATGGCCCTCTGCTCAGCGAGGGGTAGGCCGTCGAGGGTGGCCGAGAAGGGACTGGCCGCCCCTAGGCGTAGGGCGAGGTTTTCTATGCGTACAGGCCCCTTGCTGTGGTTCCTGATGGCGATGACTTTGGTTGCGGAAACGCGATTGGCTAAGACGGTGTCAAAGGTCACTTGCTGCACAGAGAATGCGACATCGTCGTGGTCCGGCACGTAGGCTTCCTGCTTGGCACAGGAGGAGAGCAGGGCCATGGAGATGCAAAGAGCCCACGCCATGGAGCGTGAGCGCACAGACTTCAGGCTCATAGTGGCCTAGGAAAGGGATGTGGGCATTGGACCTAGAAGGGCAGATCGCTTTCTAGCGAGGGGTCCTCCGAGGGATCAGGTTGCGCGGCAGCAGGTGCTGGCGCCTGTGGGGGCTGGGTGGGTGCCGCAGGCTGTTGATAGCCTCCAGCGTAGGAGGGCTGATTGCCCATGGGCTGGGTTGGCTGCTGCGGGAACTGCCCGAAGGGGGGCTGAGGCTGCTGCGGGTAGGGATTTTGTTGGTAGGCCCCTGGCTGCGCATACGGGGTTTGCTGCGGCACGCCGGGCCCCCACGGTTGGGCCTGCTGGGGGTAGGGTTGCGTGAATTGGGGGTAGGGCTGCTGGGGCTGTGGCTGCTGAACGCTCCATGCCTGGAGGTTGGTATACCACTTGCCCTGGTAGTCGCGGGAGGAGACGCTAAAGCGGACCTCCACCAGGTCGCCCTCGTTGAAGGCACTGAGCATTTCGCCGCGCTCGTTCCAGAGGTCGAAGGCGATGAAGCTGGGACGACTACCATCGCCAGTGTCGATGACGAAGCCTGTGCGCGACCAATCACGGCCGCTGTTTGAGCCGGAGACAGGCTCTAGTTTCTTGTGGAGCCTTCCTCTTACGATAAAAGCGTTGCTATCGGCCATGGTGTGGCATTCCTAAAGGGTTGGGGAAATGCGCCTGCGGCTTCACGTCAAGAGTGGGCCGCAGGCGCGGTAAAGGCGGAGTTTGCTACTTCTGTGCTTTCTGCTGGGCTTGGTACTCCTGCTCGGTCATAACCTTGAGGAGCTGGACATCGAAGCGCAGGGGCGAGTTGGGTGGGATGACCTGGTTGCCCTGGGGGCCATAGGCGAGTTTGGCGGGGATGAAGAGCTGCGCCTTGCCGCCCTCATGCATTTTCTGGAGGCCAAGCTTCCACCCCTCGATGACGCGATTGAGCTGGAAGGTGACGGGGTCGTGGCCCTCGGAGGAGTCGAAGACGGTGCCGTTGGTCAAATAGCCGGTGTAGTGTACCTGCACATAGCTCTCCTCGCTGGGCTGCTGGCCTTGCCCCTGCTCGGTGATGAGGTAGTAGAGCCCCGTAGAATCCTGCTGGATGTTGGGAAGCTGCTGGACAGAGTCAAAGAAGACTTTGACCTTGGCCTCGGCCTTCTCCATCTCCACGGCTTGCATCATTTGGAAGTAACCGCCGGCAATGCGCTGCATCTGCTCCTGGGTGAGAGCCTCCTTGCCATCCAGGCCCTCATGAAGCCCCTTGAGGAACTCCTTCTCGGAGAGCTTGACCTGTCGCTCATGGTAGAGCATGCCAGTGCTGTAGCCCAAGACGTAGTTGATGGAGTCGTAATTGTAACGGGCTAGCTGGGCCTGCGCTGGCGACATGCCCGCGGTGTCCACCTTGGAATTCTGCCCTCCTTGCTGCCCTTTGCACGATGTGGCCAGAGCGGCCACCGCGAGCATTAATATCAACACACACTTGCGCATATGCACCTCATTGTTTATCATCTGAACGCACAAAGGTAGTTTTTTTCCCGGTAAGGGCACATTGGGTCGGTGGGAAACTGGCTGCTTGGGGAGGTCTGCTGGCAGGGACGCAGGAAATGCGTTTAACGCCACGGATCACAGGATTTTTACTACCTTGCGTTGATATTATCAACAATAAATGTATTCCGAATGAGACGAAACTGGATTTTGCTCTGCGGGCTACTGGCATCGCTGCTATTCATGGTGGGCTGCGGGAGCCAGGGCAACAAGGCTCCCAAATACGAGTCTGTCCCCAACGACATGATGGGGGTGCGGATTTACACCCTAGACAACGGGCTAAAGCTCTATACCTCAGTCAACAAGGAGGAGCCGCGGATTCAGGCCACGGTAGCCGTGCGGGTGGGTAGCAAGAACGATCCGGAGGAGACCACGGGGCTATCGCACTACCTGGAGCACCTGATGTTCAAGGGGACCTCGCATTTTGGGACCTCAGACTACGCGCATGAGCGCCCCTACCTCGACACCATCACGCAGCTCTACGAGCAGTACCGCGCACTCAAGGACCCCGCGGCGCGGAAAGCCCTCTACAAGACCATCGACAGCTTCTCCTACGTGGCCTCCACCTACGCCATCCCCAACGAATACGACAAGCTCATGGCCGCCATAGGGTCGGAGGGTACCAATGCCTTCACTAGCAACGATATGACCTGCTACGTGGAGGACTTCCCCTCGAACCAGCTGGAGAACTGGGCCCGGGTGCAGGGCGAGCGCTTTGGGGAGCTAGTTCTCCGGGGCTTCCACACCGAGCTGGAGGCCGTGTACGAGGAAAAGAACATGTCGCTCGACCAAGACGATAGCCGCCTCATCGATTCCTTGCTCTACGGCGTATTTTCGCCCCACCACTACGGCACGCAAACCACCCTGGGCACGCAGGAGCACCTGAAGAACCCCTCGCTGCTCAATATCCAAAAACACTTCGACACCTACTATGTGCCAAACAACATGGCCGTGTGCATCGCTGGAGACTTTGACCCCGACAGCGTGTACGCCGTGGTGAACCGCTACTTTGGGAGCTTGAAGGCCAACGACAACCTACCGACCTGGGCTCCTGTGAGTGTCCCGGCCAAGAGCGAACCGTGCGTGAAGTACGTCGACGGCCTACAGCCCGAGGAGCTGGCACTCGGCTGGCTCATGCCCGGCGCACGCAGCGAGGAGAACCTACTGGCCGACATGGTTTCCTCTGTCCTCTACAACGGGAGCGTGGGCTTGCTGGACGTGAACGTCAACCAGCCGCTCAAGGCCCTATCGTCGTATGCTGGCCATTGGGGACTCACGGATTACGATGTGATGATCATGATAGCCAACCCCCTCCAGGGGCAGAGCCTAGACCAACTGCGAGAACTCATACTAGCACAGGTGGATAAGCTGCGCAAGGGCGAGTTCAGCGATTCGCTCCTATCGGCCATCATCAACCACGACCGCTACTACGACCAGCGGCAGATGGAAAAGAACCGCAGCCGCGCCATGAGCATGGTGGAGTCGTTTATCAACCAGACCCCCTGGGAGTGGACTGCCAATAGGGCCGAGCGCATGAAGAAGATCACCAAGCAACAGGTGGTGGACTTTGCGAATAAGTACCTCACGCCCAATGGCTACACGGTGGTCTACAAGCGCCAGCAAGAGAATAAGAACAAGATCCAGATAGAGAAGCCAGCCATCAACCCTATCAAGATGAACCGTGACTCGGTGAGCCAGTTCGTGCGCGCTATCCAGAACGCCACCCCGAGTCCCATAGAGCCTAAGTTCGTGGACTTTTCCACCGAACTCCAGCAATACGACCTGCGCGAGGGGGTAAAGGTACTCCAGAGCAAAAACACGGTGAACCAGCTTTTCAACGTGCGCTACCGCTTCGAGTTCGGCAGCATGCACAGCCGTACGTTGGCCTTTGCATCGAATTATCTCAACTACATTGGCTCGGAAAAGTATTCGCTGCAGGCCTTCAACCAGAAGATGTTTGCGCTGGGGTGTGAGATGTCCTTGAACGTGGACGATGAGACCACCACGCTAGAAGTCTACGGGCTAAACGAGAACATCAAGGAGGCTCTGGAGACGGTGGAAGGCTACATCCGAACCCTGGTGCCCGATGGGGCCAAGGCCAAGGAGTTTGTGGCCGCAACCCTGCGGGCTAGGGCCGATGCAAAGGCATCGCCACAGGCCGCCGCGAGCTACCTGCGCAGCTTCAACGCCTACGGGCCAAAGAATCCACGCAACACGCTACTGTCCAACGCGGAGCTCGAGAGCCTGGATCCCCAGGTGATGGTAGACGAACTCAAAAACCTATTCGACTACCCCCACACCATCTGCTATTACGCCCCCGATGGGGTAGAGCAAGCCAAGGACATCCTGAATGCAGTGCACCCTGCGCCTGCCACACCGCGCGCACTGCCAGCCAAGCTGGTGGACTTCAAGTACCTTACGCCCACGCAGCCCGAGGTGTTCCACGCGGACTTCCCCATGCAGCAGTTCATGGTGGGCATGTACGCCTCTAAGGGTACGTCCTTCAACCTAGGGATAGAGCCCGTGCGCCGAGTATTCAACGAGTACTTTGGCGGCTCCATGAACTCGGTGGTGTTCCAAGAAATCCGTGAATCCCGTGCGCTGGCCTACAGTGCGTGGGCGGGCTTCATCAGCCCAAGCCGACAGCAGGATCCCTACTACACCAATGGCTTCATCGCCACGCAGGCCGACAAGCTGGCTACAGCCCTATCGACCATGACGGGGATTCTGAACGAGATGCCTGTCTCTGAGCATGCCTTCAGTCTGGCCAAGGAAGCGGTGATTACGAGCCTACGCACTAACCGCACCTCAGCCCGCAACAGGGCCTCCTACTACCTCCACCTGCAGCGCCTGGGGTTCGACTACGACATCAACCGCACCATCTTTGAGAAGGTGCAAAACGTGAGCATAGAGGATCTCAAGGCCTTCTATGCCAACAACATCAAGGGCGGAGTCTACCGCATAGCCCTCCTGGGCGACAAGAGCCAGCTCCCCACCAAGGAGCTGGGCACCTACGGAAAGCTCCAGCCGCTCTCGCTCAGCGCGCTGTACGGCTACTAGCGCACAGACCGCAGCTTGCGGGGGAGGGGGCCTAGGCCCTCTCCCCTTTTTCATACCAATGACGGAAAAGTTAGCACCATGCCTGCGGATTCGCTGAATAGTGCTAACTTTGCGCCCGTTCCCCAACAAGACAGGCATGATGGGATGGCCCAATACGAAAGCGGGGAGGGGGTCGTTGAGTAGTGCCGGAGGATTGCTAGAATATGGAGAAGTTTGTGATTGAGGCCACGCCGCGCACCGAGACGGGGCGTCGCTACGCGCACAATGTGCGCCTACAGGGCCTGGTGCCGTGCAACATCTACGGCCACGGCGACAACCGAATGGTGACCGTGAGGGAGGATGAGCTGATGAAGCTCCTGATAACGCCCAAGGTCTACCTGGTGGAGATGCATATCGGGAGCGAGGTGGAGACGTTGATCATTCGGGAGGTGCAGTATCACCCCGTGACGGATCGGCCGCTACACCTGGATTTTTATCGCTACGTAGAGGATGAGCCCATCGTGATGGCCATCCCGGTGCAGATAGAAGGCCACGCTGCGGGCGTGCAGGCGGGTGGTAAGCTCATGAAGGGCATACGCAAAATCCGCGTACGCGGCTTGGCCAAAGACCTGCCCGACCAGCTAACTGTGAACATCGATGCGATGCAGATAGGCGATAGGCTGCACGTACACGAGCTGCACTTTGAGAACGTGGAGATCGTTGAAACGCCCAACCTGATTGTCGTCTCGGTGCTCTCGCAGCGGGCTGCCCAAGGGCCGGCACCCGCTAGCGCAGCCCCTGCGGCGGGACAGGCTGCCGCAGCACCTGCTGCCGACGCCAAGGCCTCTGCCGACAAGAAGTAGTAGCCCCACGCGGTGAAATACCTCATAGTCGGGCTGGGGAATCCCGGCCCTGAGTATCAGGGTACGCGCCACAACATGGGCTTTATGGTGCTGGATGCCCTCGCGAGGGCATCCAGCACTTCTTTTTCCACCGTACGCTACGCCGAACGGGCGCAGCTGGCGCTACGTGGGCGTACAGTGGTGCTTATCAAGCCCAACACGTTCATGAATCTGAGCGGTAAGGCGGTACGCTACTGGCTAGAGCGGGAGAAGGTTCCGCTTGAGGGCATGCTCGTGGTGGTGGACGATCTGGCCCTCCCCGTGGGGCATCTACGCGTACGTGCCAGGGGATCAGATGGCGGGCACAATGGCCTAAAGAACATCGCTGAGCTAATACAGTCAACGGACTACCCACGGCTTCGCCTTGGCATAGGGCACGCCTTCCGTCATGGGGAGCAAATAGACTATGTGCTGTCGCGCTTCAGCGAGGAGGAGCAGCCCCTGGTGGAGTCGGCCCTGAGTAAGGCCCAGGAGGCGGTGCAGCTCTTCGTCACCTTGGGCGTAGAGCGCACCATGAACGTAGTCAATACCGGCAAGGGGCATTAGTATTCGGGACGTAATCTCTGGGGAATGGGCCATGCGGATGGATAAGTATCTGTGGGCGGTGCGCCTATTCAAGACGCGGGCGCTGGCCAACGAGGCCCTCACCAAAGGACGGGTGACGCTCAATGGACTCCCCTGTAAGCCTGCCCACGAAGTGGCCCTCAATGAGGTATTCACCCTACGTCGCGCACCAGTACTCTACACCTACCGCGTGAAAGGCATTCCCCAGAACCGCGTGTCGGCCAAACTGGTCGTGGAATACCTAGAGGACAAGACCTCCCCCGCTGAAATCCAAAAACTCACCGGGCGCGGCCCTACGCTCAACCTATGGCGCGAACCAGGTACAGGGCGCCCCACCAAGAAAGAACGTCGAGAGCTCGATGCCTTGAGAGCATCCTTCTTCGACGAGGAGAACGAGTCCACCGAGGCAGAGGACAACGCCCTGCCCGACGAGTAGGCCCACCAATCGCATCCCAAGGCTACCCTCCTCCGTGGGGCGAGGGCTGCCTGTCTGCCGCGAGCATGCAGCGCGCCAACTGTATCTTTAGTAAATTCGCGGTGTTACTAGCGCATTAAAGCATAGTGACCGAATGGATTACGAGACGATAAACGGAGGCTCTGGGCACAACACGCGTGGTGGCTACGACAAGATAGAACGCTGGGAGGGCCCTCGCACGCAGGCCCTTATGGAGCATTACAAGGCCATCCTGGAACTGCTGGGGGAAGACACGTCGCGGGAAGGCCTGCAAAAAACGCCCCTGCGTGTGGCCAAGTCCATGCAGTTCCTCCTCGCGGGCTACGGGAGCGAGCCGCTGACCCTATTGCGCAGCGCACGCTTCAAGGAAGACTACAAGCAGATGGTGATAGTCAAGGATATTGAGCTATACTCCATGTGTGAGCACCACATGCTGCCCTTCTACGGCAAAGCCCACGTGGCCTACATCCCCAATGGCTACATCACGGGTATCAGCAAGCTTGCCCGCGTGGTGGATGCCTACTCTCGGCGCCTACAAGTACAGGAACGGCTCACCCGGCAGATTTTGGAATGCATCCAGGAGGCACTCAATCCTCTCGGGGTGGCCGTGGTGATCGAGGCTGCGCACATGTGCATGCAACTACGCGGGGTGGAGAAGCAAAACAGCGTCACCACCACCTCGGCCTTCACGGGCGCATTCATGAACGACAGCAAGACCCGTGAGGAGTTCATGCAGCTCATTCAGGCCAAGCTCCACTAACTGGCGCACCAGATGACGAGGATAGAAGCGATCCAAGGCGACATCACCAGGCTAGAGGTCGATGCCATAGTCAATGCCGCCAATTCGACTCTCCTGGGCGGTGGGGGCGTAGACGGGGCCATCCACAGGGCCGCTGGCCCCGAGCTACTCCAAGCGTGCCGAGCACTGCACGGATGCCCCGTAGGCGAAGCCAAGCTCACCAAGGGCTACCGGCTACCAGCCCGCTACGTCATCCACACCGTGGGCCCCGTGTGGCGTGGAGGCGCGCAGGGCGAACCAGAACAACTGGCCAATTGCTACCGCAACGCCATAGCTCTAGCCCAAGCCCACAAGCTCCGGAGCCTAGCCTTCCCCAATATCAGCACGGGGGTCTACGGCTATCCCAAGGAGGCCGCAGCAAAGGTGGCCCTCAGTGCTGTGCAGGAGGCCGTTGGAGAATCCTCCACGCTGGAGCGCATTCTCTTTGTCTGCTTCGACACGGAAAACTACGCATTATACCAAGAAGCCCTAGGGGCAGGCAAGTAGCTGCCCAGGGCGGTAGAGTGCGCTTCAAATACGATAAGGAGAAGTCATGGTAGCAGAAGGAGAGGTCACGCGGCGTAGGGGCGGCGTGGCCGCATGGTTTCATTTAGTACGGTTTTCGCATACGCTTTTTGCGCTGCCCTTTGCCTGCGTGGGCTTCGCCATGGCGATAGCCGACGGCTACCAGTTTGCCTGGGATCTGCTGGTCAAAATGCTCCTCTGCATGGTGCTCGCGCGCACGGCGGCCATGACCTTTAACCGGGTTGTAGACCGCAAAATCGATGCCGACAACCCACGTACAGCCCAACGGGAGATCCCCGCTGGGATTATCTCTGTGGGGGCCGCCAGAAAGCTCGTGGTAGCCTGCGGGCTACTCTTCATCGGCACCTGCGCCTTCATCAACAACTTGGTCCTTCTCCTCTCCCCTATTGCGCTGGCGGTGGTGCTAGGCTATAGCTACCTCAAACGGGTAACCCCCCTGTGCCACTTTGGGATAGGACTGGCACTGAGCTTGGCCCCCATAGGCAGCTACCTCTGCCTCAGCGGGGAATTTACCTGGCCGCCTGTCCTGCTCGGGGTGGGCGTACTACTATGGGTGACTGGCTTCGATGTCATCTATGCCCTCCAGGATGTGGCGCAAGACAAGCTCCAGGGGCTCCATTCGCTGCCCTGTGCCATAGGCACCAAGCAGGCCATAGGGGTGGCCTGGGTATGCAGCTTACTGAGCGCCGTGGCCATCTGCGGTGTGCCCATCTACTACAAGGCCTGCATGCTGACCATCATGGGGGCGGGACTTTTCTTTGGCATCATGCTCGTGCAGCTGCTCGCGGTGAAGGCCCACGACTTGAGTCACATCACGCCCAAATACATGCTCCTCAATGGGGTGGCCAGCTTAACCTACGGCGTGCTGGTCATCCCGGGGCTTCTGCTCTAATTGGGCTAGCGCAGCCGTGCAGCCGCTTGACTCTAAACGCACTCACCTACCCCTGGATTCCCTACAGCAGATGGAGCGGCGAGTGCGCATCCCTTTCCCGGGCCCCAGTAGCCCCATCTTCACGTTTATCGACCTCTTTGCCGGCATCGGGGGCTTTCGCCTAGGGCTACAAGCTGCCGGGGGACGATGCAGCTTCTCCAGCGAGATCAACATGGCCGCCCGTGAGGTCTACTGGGAGAACTACGGGGAAGAACCGCTAGGCGACATCACCCTACCCCAGGTGCAGGCCCAAGTGCCTAACACCTTCGATGTGCTGGCCGCAGGCTTTCCCTATCAGCCCTTCAGCATCTCGGGGAAGATGCGCGGCTTCCAGGATACCCGCGGCACGCTCATCTATGAGGTTTTCAAGCTTCTTGATGCGCACCACCCACCCGTAGTGCTGCTGGAAAACGTCAAGCACCTCCGATACCACGATGGAGGGCAGACCCTCAAAGTCATCATAGAGGCCTTGACCTCCTTAGGCTACAAGACCTCCTGCGAGGTGCTAAACGCCGTGAACTTCGGGGTGCCGCAAAATCGCGAGCGCATCATCATAGTGGGTATGCGAAGCGCACGCTTCGATTTCTCCCAGCTCCGCCACAGGTGTATGCGGCCTGTCCTGGTGGATTTCCTCGACAGCCACGGGCCTTTCGAATACCTCCAGGAACCCTACACGCTCATCGACAACCCCCGCCAACAGCCCTCGGGACTCATCTTCGCTGGCTACAGGAATAAGGCCATCCGCAAGCGCGGCGTGCGTCCTAACACGCTACAGCTCTCCCGAGTACACAAGCAGCCAAACCGCATCTACGATGCCCGAGGCGTGCACCCCGCGCTACCCTCCCAGGAAACCAGTGGGCGCTTCTGGATCCTTGTCGACGGCAAGGTCCGCAAGCTCACCCTCCAAGAGTGCTACCGCATCATGGGCTTCCCCCCGGAATTCCGACGAGCAAACTCCACCGCCGAGCAATATCGCCAGGTAGGCAACTCCGTGTGCGTACCCATGGTGGAAGCCATCATGCGAGAAGTTCTAAAGCAGCTCCCCCCTACCCCCTACACTCCACGCCACTCCTTCGCACCAGCCTACCAAGCATAACAACAAGAGGGCACACTAGATGAAAATCGGAAGCCTAGACCTAGGGCCACACCCCCTATTCCTGGCCCCCATGGAGGATGTCACCGACATTTCCTTCCGCGGCCTCTGCAAGGCCCACGGCGCCGACGTGGTCTACACGGAGTTTGTCAATGCCGACGGTATCACCCACGAGGCGCAGCGAACCCTGGCCAAAATGACCCTGCGCGAGGAGGAGCGCCCAGCCGCCATCCAGCTCTACGGAGAAGACGAGGCCTCCCTACTCCAAGCCGCCGAGGTCGCCCTGCGCTACAGGCCCGACTTCCTCGACCTGAACTTCGGCTGCCCCGTGCGCAAAATCGCCGGACGCGGCGCGGGGGCAGGCATGTTGCGCGATGTCCCCAAGCTCCTACGCATCACGGAGGCCATCGTCAAGCATGTCCCTGTGCCCGTAACCGTCAAGACCAGGCTAGGCTGGGACAGCGAGTCCATCATCATCCATGATTTGGCTCTAGCCCTACAGGATGTGGGCATCGCGGCCCTCACTATACATGGACGCACCCGCGCGCAGCTCTACACCGGGCAGGCCGACTGGGCGCATATTGGCCAAGTGTGCCACGATCCGCAGATCACTATCCCCATCATAGGCAACGGCGACATCCACGATGGCCCTTCGGCCGCCAAGGCCTTCAACGTCTACGGGGCAAGCGGCGTCATGATCGGAAGGGCCACCTACGGGCATCCCTGGTTATTCCAAGAAATCAAACACTTCCTCACCCTTGGCGAGGAAGCACCACCTCTGGGCATCGCCGAGCGGGTGGCCATTGCCAAGCAACACCTCCAGCTGGCCATAGCGGCCAAGGGCGAAAAAAGAGGCATCCTGGAGCTGCGCCGACACCTCATCGCCTACTTCAAGGGGCTACCCCACTTCAAGAGCTACCGATTGGCCCTGGTGACCACGCTCGACCCCAGGGCCCTAGACGACATGCTAAGCAAAATAGGCGAGGCCTACGCCGACTTCGTCCCCTCCAAGGAAATCTCAGCCTCCCCCTGGGAAAACGCTCAGCCTGCACCCCACGATGCACCACATGAACTACCCTAGCAGCACCAGCACCATGCATAGCATTCGCCTCCTCTTCTGGCTCCCGCTCCTGCTCCTAGACCTTGCGACTAGTGCCCAAGCCCAGAAATTCATCTACGATGTCGAGGCCCTCTCCTTCTTCGACAATCGGGAATACGACAGGCCCAACCAGCGATCGCAAACAATCTACGGCATCCGCCTCTCCCCCACCATCGGCGTGGCATTCAAAGACTCTACCCAAGGCCGCTACCACCTGGTCGGCGGACTCCACTACATACAGCCCATGGGCGGGAACTGGCGCAACATACACCTCTGGCCTACCCTCTACATCGAAATGCTGCGGAAAGGCTTCTCTATTGCCCTCGGAGCCATCCCCTACACCAAGCGCATCGACCCCATCCCCGCCTTCATGCGCTACGACTCCCTAGCCTACGCCTACCCAAACATCCAAGGCGCCCTATTCCAATACGTCTCCAAGTGGGGCTTTGCCGAGTTCATGTGCGACTGGCGTGGCCTCCCCTCCCCCACGAAGCGCGAGATGTTCCTCCTACTGCTCAACGGGCAATTCCACTACAAGCTCCTGTTCACGGGCGGCTACGCCCAGCTCAACCACAAGGCCAGCTACGGCGCCCCAAACCACGATAGCGTCTGCGACGACATCTTCCTCAATCCTTACCTTGGGGTCGACTTGACGGCCTACACGCCCCTCGACTCCCTCAGCCTCAGAGCTGGATACGTATGGGGCATGCAGCGCATCCGCAACGACCTCCCCAACGACACCTTTTTTCCCCAGGGCTTTCTGGCCGGACTCACCATGCGCTGGCGTTGGGTCGGACTGCGCACCACCGTCTACTACGGCAAGCCCCTCATGCCGCTCTACCCCATCTACGGGCCTGACCTGAACCGGGGCGACCCCTTCTACCAGTCCAACTTCTACAGCTGCACCAGTCTCTACCTCTACCTCGTCCACAACCGCTGGATGTACTGCTACTTCGCCTGGAACTTCCACCTAGACAACACGCACCGACTCCAGCACCAGCAGCAGCTCATCGCTCGCTTCAACCTAAGCCGCATAGGGACGAAAAACGCACCAAAGCTACCGCTAACTATCTAGCGCAACAGCGCAGCTGCCGGCCTCAAGCCGCACAGACTCTCGACAGACGAATCTCAGAGACTAGAGACGCTGTTCGCAGTCTCCCCATCTTCCCAAGCCTGTGACAAGTCTAGAATGAGGGCATCAAGCACAGGGAAACCGGCCCGCGTCGCGTGAAGTCTGCCAGACTCTGCCCGCAAGGCCCCACGCTCCACCCAGGGGTGAGCCCGCCCGAGCAGACGGTCACGCAACAAGGCCCCAAAAAGCCGCGTAAACTCAGCAACCTCCACCCCCCACACCGTACGCAAGCGCGTCAGCAAGTACTCCTCAAACACCGCCTCGGGGCCCAGCTCCTCCACCACCCGCGGCAAACGACCCTGTGCAAGCGTCGACACGTAGCCCCTCACATCGCGCGGGTTGCTCCATCGCGCATGCCCATCGTAGGAATGCGCACCGGGGCCCACACCCAGGTAGGGCACTCCCACCCAGTAAAGCAAATTGTGGCGCGACTCGCACCCTGGGTACGCATAGCTCGACACCTCGTACTGGTGCATTCCACAGCTCTCCACAGCCCGTACAACTGCCTCATAGTGCGCCAAGCTATCCTCTTCCGCAATCACTCGCATGCGCCCCTGCTCACTCCTAAATCCAAACGGCGTGCCCTCCTCAAGCTGCAAATGGTAGGCCGAAAGATGCTGCACTCCCCAGGAAAGTACCTCCCGCACCGATTCATAGACCGCACCGGCCCCCATAGCTGGAAGCCCATAGATCAGATCCGCAGAAATATTCCGAAACCCCGCAGATTGCGCCTCCTCCACTACTGCTCGACTCTGCACCACAGTGTGCCGACGCCCCAAATAGCGCAAAAGGGCATCGTCTGTGGCCTGCACGCCCACGCTCAAGCGATTCACACCCAACTCTCGAAGACCACGCAGATAATCGACCGTGCCGTCCTCTGGATTACACTCCAGCGTCACCTCGGGAAGACCGTAGGGGGCGTAACTTCTCCGCACAGCAGCAATGATACGCCCCAGCTCATCCAAGGATAGCACCGAGGGGGTACCCCCACCAAGATAAACGCTCTGGACAGGCAGAGGCAGCAAAGGACGCGCTAGCTCCAGCTCCCAGCAAAGAGCCTCTACATAGCCTGCGCGCCAACGGGCACCAAGCACCGAGTAGAAATCACAGTAGGGGCACTTAGCGTGGCAAAAGGGCACATGGATGTAAAGCCCCATGCCCCCGCGGGGGTGGCTACTATTGGGCGCGCAAGGCATCGGCCCCAGATACTATCTCCACAATCTCGTTGGTGATAGCCGACTGGCGGGCCTTGTTGTACTCGAGCGTCAAATCGCCTATCAGGGTATCGGCATTGTCAGTCGCCTGCGTCATGGCCGTCATGCGCGCCCCGTGCTCGCCTATCATGTTGTCGAGAAACGCCCCATAGAGCTGGAGAAGCGCATACTGCGGCACTATGGCCGCAAACAGCGCCTGACGTGAGGGCTCTACAATATACTCGCTATGCTCAGCATTCGCCGCCTCTTGCGCCTCTAAAGGCGACACCTCCACCGGGAAAATCTGACGCACCAAAGGACTCTGCTGGGCGGCATTGCGAAAAGAATTGTACACCACCGACACCGTGCGGTAGCTACCCGACTGGAAATCTTGCTGCAACTGCTGATACAGGGCGCAGACCTTATCGTAGTCCAAATGCTGCACCAGCTCCTCATCGTGCGCCGCCACAGGAATGAGCTCACGCTTCAGTCCTTCGTAGGCTCGGCGGCCGTAGGCCCACACGGCCACGCTACGCTGCTGACCAACGAGCTCCCCGTAGCGTGCTACCGCCAGCTTGACAACGCTGGCATTAAACACACCGCACATGGCACTATTGGAGGCCACCACCAAAAGCAAATCTGGCTTCTCCGCTGGACCAAACTGGAGCAGCGACCCCGTGCCCTGCCCTCCTTGGAGCGCCAAGGCCATCACCTGCCTATAGCGCTCCATGTACTGACTATAGTGCGCATGCCGGCCTTGGGCACGGTGAAACTTGGCGGCCGACACCATCTTCATCGCGCTGGTGATCTTGCGCGTGGAGCGCACTGTGGCTAGGCGCAAACGTATCTCCTTCAATCCGGGCATTCTCGCTCCTCCCGTCTATAGCTGGCCCACATCAGAGCCGGGGGTAAACTCGTCACGTTATCTAACAACAACAAGATACCCCCACCATGCCCCATCACTCAGGCTTTGCCACCGCGTAGCTCGGCAGCAACTGTTGAACCATCGCCCGCATCACCTGCTCACCCCGTTCCGTCAACTTTCCGGCTGCCAACTCGGCCAGCGTATCGGGCGCACTGGCACGCATATGCTCCAGGTAATCGGCCTCGAACTCACGCACCCGCTCCACCGGCACATCCCGGAGCAAAGCCCGACTCCCGCAGTAGAGAATGGCCACCTGCTCCCCCACGGGCACAGGGCTGTACTGCGCCTGCTTGAGCAACTCCACGTTGCGGGCACCCTTGTTGAGTACGCTCAGCGTAGCCGCATCCAGATCTGAACCAAATTTCGAAAAGGCCTCCAGCTCACGATACTGCGCCTGGTCCAGCTTCATGGTGCCTGCCACCTTCTTCATGGACTTCATCTGCGCATTGCCCCCCACGCGCGACACCGAGATCCCCACGTTGATGGCTGGACGCACGCCGCTGTTGAACAGGTTCGTCTCCAGGAAAATCTGCCCATCCGTAATGGAAATGACATTCGTGGGTATATACGCCGACACATCGCCAGCCTGGGTCTCTATGATGGGCAACGCCGTGAGCGAGCCACCACCTTTCACCAAGGGCTTAAGTGCAGGGGGCAGGTCATTCATCTGGGCGGCTATCTCATCCGACTCCACGATCTTGGCTGCCCGCTCAAGCAAACGGCTGTGAAGATAAAACACATCCCCTGGGTAGGCCTCTCGTCCTGGCGGCCTACGGAGCAGCAGGGAGACTTCACGGTAGGAAACCGCCTGCTTCGAAAGGTCATCGTAGACTACCAAGGCCGCCCGACCCGTATCGCGGAAAAACTCCCCGACCGTGGCCCCTGCAAAGGGCGCATAGAACTGCATGGCTGCGGCATCGGCAGCCGTGGCCGAAATAATCACTGTGTAGGCCAACGCCCCCTTGTCCTCCAGCACCTTGGCAAGCGAGGCCACCGTGGAGCCCTTCTGACCCACGGCCACGTAGATACAGTAGACCGGCTTACCCTTCTTGTAGTTCTCCAGCTGGTTGATAATCGCGTCAACGGCTATAGCCGTCTTGCCCGTCTGCCTATCACCGATGATCAGCTCTCGCTGCCCCAGCCCTATCGGCACCATGGCGTCGATAGCCTTCAACCCCGTCTGCAGGGGCTCCTTGACCGGCTGACGAAATATGACCCCGGGGGCCTTGCGCTCCAAGGGCAAATCGTAGAGGTCGCCCTGAATCGGGCCCCGGCCGTCTATCGGCTCACCCAGCGTGTTCACAATGCGACCTAAAAGACCCTCGCCCACGCGGATGGAGGCTATGCGGCGCGTACGCTTGACCGACTGGCCCTCGCCTATCTGCGACCCATCGCCCAGCAGCACCACGCCCACATTGTCCTCCTCCAAATTGAGCACTATGCCCTCCAGCCCGTTCTCGAACTCCACCAGCTCGTTGGCCTCCACATCCCGAAGCCCATACACGCGGGCGATCCCATCGCCCACCTCCAGCACGCGCCCAATCTCCTCAAACTCCGACGACTGCGTCAGACCGGCCAGCTCGCGCGCCAGCACCTCCGACACCTCCGATGAACGTATTCCTGCCATTGCCTATCCCTACTACTATTCTCGTTCCCCGGGCGGCCACTAGCAACCCGACAAGCTACGCAGGCGAACCAACTCGCCCAGCAAACTCTTGTCCAGACGCCGACCGTCCACTATGAGCTGGAATCCACCCAAAAGCTCCTTGTTCGTACGGTAGGCTGGAACGCTCTTGATCCCTGACCGCGACAAGTAGCTCTCTATCGTACGCTTCTGCTCGCCCGTAAGCTCCGAGGCACTAATCAACTCCACGTACACAATGCCCGCACGCTGGCGATAAAGCTCTGCGTACACCTCGATCGCCCGCGGCACATAACCACCACGCCCCTGCTCCAGCATGAACGCAGCGAGCTTGTAGAGCCACAACGAAACGGGCTTGACCACCTCCTCGAGCACAGCCTTGCGATCGGACAACGATGCCGACGCAAAACCCAACACCTTAGCAAAGGCCGCCCCTGCGTAGTGTATCGTGGGCAACAGCTGCAGACTCTCCTCATACACCTGCGCAGAACTCCCCTCCTGCTCCGTGAGCAGAAAAAGCGCCTTCGCGTAGCGCGTGGCTATTCGTCCATCATTCATGCTTGGCTCCTACTCTCTTGCAACGGATGCGCTACCACCTCATCGACCACGCGCTGCATATGCCGACGCTGGGCCTCCTGCGTCGAGAGCTCCTCTCGCAGCAGTCGCTCGGTCACCTGGAGCGAAAGCTGCAGCACCTCTGCCTTTAGCTGCCGACGCTGCTGCTCAGCCTCCTGGGCCATGGCCGCCCGGGCCTCAGCTATATACCGAGCAGCCTCCTCCTGCGCCCGCTGCTTGGCCTCAGCTATCAGGGCCTCGCGTTGCGCCTGGGCCTCCTGGAAACTGCGGTGCTGCTCCTCAAGGAAGGCCTTCTGCCGAGCCTCACGGGCCTGCTCAAGCTTGGCAAGCTCGGCACGCGCGGCCTCTGCCCGCATCAGCGCCTCGGCTATCGAGTCTTCGCGCTTTGAAAGCCCACGGACAATCGGACCCCAGGCATACTTACGAAGCAGCACGAACACCAGCCCGAAGGCCAAAAGCATCCAGAAAAAAAGCCCAAACTCAGGCGTGATCAAGCCCATGACCTATCCCTCTCTTTTTGCTCCACGCGGCGCAAGCCCCCGCACACGCTGACGCATGCGCACCTGCTAGGCCACAAACAGCACCAGCAGCGCCACGATGATAGCCAAGAACGAAATGCCCTCGATGAAGGCCGCCGAGAGGATCATGCTCGAACGGATATCGCCCGCGGCCTCGGGTTGGCGGGCGATGCTGTCCAGCGCCTGCTGCCCAATGCGGGATATCCCCATGCCGCCACCTATCACGGCTATACTCGCGCCTATGGCCGCACCCATCTTAGCCAAGGCCACCATCCCCTCAGGGCTTGCGGCGGTCGCTACCGCCTGCGTTGCAAGCTCCGTGGCCTGCAATAGCACCATCATTAGCTCTGTCATTGCATTAAATCTCTATTCCGTTTCCTACTTCACTTTGCGAGCAGCTCTGCCCTCACCGGCTCCTTGCCCGCGTGCTCGGGCTCCTCGGTGGCCATACCGATGTACACTGCGCTCAGCAGCGCAAACACGTAGGCCTGCACCAGCGAGACCAGCAAATCCAACAAAATCATAAAGATACCAAAGGCCACCGAGATCACGCTTATGGCGTAACCCGCAGCCGCCGCAATCCCGCCCAGGAGGAAGATCAGCGACATCAGCACCAGCGTCACCATATGCCCGGCCAGCATGTTGGCAAACAGTCGCACCATCAGCACGATAGGCTTGATGAATATACCCATCAGCTCCACCGCGGGCATCATGGGCACGGGCAGCTTCATGAATATCGGCATTCCCGGCGTGTTGAAGATGTCACGCCAGTAATGGCGGTTACCGCTCAGGTTCGTGACCAAGAAGGTGAACAGCGCCAGCGTGCCCGTCACGGTCAAGTTGCCCGTCACCGAGGCCCCCGCAGGGAAAAAAGGCACTAGCCCCAGGATGTTGTTGAACAGTATGAAGAAAAACACCGTGAGCAGAAAGGGCAGGTAGCGGTCGACCTTCTGCGCTGGAAGCGCTACCCGGGCCACCTGGTCACGCACAAAGATCACCATCAGCTCCACCGCATTTTGCAACCCATGCGGCGCCGAGGGCCTGTCCGGCCTATAGGCACGGGCCGCCGCTATGAATACCCAGAGCATCAGGAGGCACGAAAAAAGAATGGCCACCACGTTCTTGGTCATGCTAAGGTCAATGGGCGCCGACAACTCCTTGCCCGAAGCATCCAGCTCCACTATCCGCGGCTTAGCCTCTGCGCCCTTTCCTACCCGTACTGCAAAGTTGTCGTACACTGCCCGTCCGCCCTCAAAGCGAGACGACGAGAAGCAGTGAAAACCCGTGCCCTCTCGACTGATGAGCATCACCGGGAGCGGGATGGTCAAGTGGAAATCCCCTATGGCAAAGATGTGCCACTCGTAGGCATCGTAAATGTGCGAGAAGACCATGCTCGCCGGGTCAAACTCCTCGGCCTCGCCGCGCCCTGCACTCTCCACCGCGTACCCCGCAGCAGGCAAGCAGAGCAACAGGAGCAACGTCCAAACTGACAACCTACTCGCAACCCTCCGCAGACACCAATTCCCCATCGTTTCTACCTACTGCTTCAACAGCACCGCGAAGGTAATATTTTTCGCAGAAGTCGCACGCAGCGCAGGGGCACATTGTACGGGGAGCGTTCAGGGCTACAACGCCGCGGGATGGCATGGCAAAACCCACCTGCGCTCCTCACGTCTCCACTCGCTACTCCCTCGTGTCTCCAGTCACCGCACGCCCAGGAAATATCGCGGGGAGGGGACACGATTCCCCTATAAGGCGCCCTGCAGTGTACGCGCTTCAACCGCATCCAAAAGCCGCACTCCCCGTCGGGAACTAGCCACTAGCGACTATTTTTTAGGCAGGGCCACCGGGTTGTTGATGATCGGTAGCTGCTTAGCATCCAGCTGCAAGGCCTTGGCCAGGCTATCCGACTCCATGCTCGTACGAGGGACGGTAGCCAGGCCTGCTGCGGCGCAGTAAAGGTTGATATTCTGACTAACGATGCCCCCATCAATGTGTGCCGACCGGATGTCTCGGTCGGTCCCTTGGCCCTCGCCCAGCTTCCGAAGGTCGGCCACCATGACTATCGACACGGGGGCCTCGGCGAATTCTTTCTGGTAAGGGCCTGCCACAAGTGCCCTGAAATCACCCTCTGCCACGGGGGCAAGCTGGTGCTTCAACGCATTGTAGCGATACGCACCCTTCGCCATCACCACGTACAGGTCGATCTCCTGGCTGTTCCGCGAGGAGGGGGCGGTGCGCTTGCCTTCCGCAGACCGGTTAATCCCGTTAGCCGCCCATAGCAAATTGGAGAGCTGCTGTAGCGTGAGGTCTTCCGACACGAACTCCCGGGTGCTGCGACGATTTCTGAACGCATCCCCTGCGCTCGAAAGGGCGTTAAGGTCGGGGGACGGCAGTGCGATAGGCTGCATTTTAGAGCCTTGGCACGATAGGGTGGCCACCGAGAGGAATAGCAACGTCAATGGGTATTTCGGCATGGTATTAGCTATTATAATCGTTTTTACTGCAGAAATAGGAGGAGCCACGCCTTGAATTGGGGCAGACTGCTCCCCCGAATGCAGCCGCAGCAGCGAAGGTAAGCAAAACACTCCGTTTGGCGGATACATTTCCCACCTGGAAAATGAGAAGACAAAATGGCACCTCGTTTTGCATTGCCCCCCCACTTATCGCGCTTTCCCTCGCGTTGGAGTTGCACGGCTAACTGCACCGTGCAACGCCCAGCTTAAAACTATTCGCTATCTTTACCCTACTGAAATGAGTCAGCATCTGCCATTGCCCACCATGGGAAACGTTTCAGACTACATACGCCTAATTAACCAGCTTTTAAAGCCGCCAAGCGAAAGGAATGGGTTCAAAGTACTCGACCTGTTCGCCGGGTGCGGCGGGCTATCGCTAGGCTTTGAGGCGGCTGGCTTCGCCACTGTTGGCTACGAAAAAAACACCTCCGCGGCATCCACCTACCGGCAGAACCTACAGGGCGACTGCCACTGCACAACGCTCTCGCAGGGGCAGAACTACCCCCAGGCCGACGTACTCATAGGAGGGCCTCCGTGCCAACCCTTCAGCGTGCGAGGACGACAGCACGGCATCAACGACGCACGCGATGGCTTCCCCATTTTCATCGATGCCGTGCGGCGCGTAGAACCCCGCATCTTCCTATTTGAAAACGTTAGCAACCTCTTTAAGCGTCACCGCGAGTACCTCGATCTCATCCTCACGGAGCTAAGTAACCTTGGCTACTACGTACGTTGCGAGTGCCTAAATGCAGTGCACTATGGCGTGCCGCAACGACGGGAAAGGCTTATAGCCGTAGGCTATAGAGGCTTCTTCGCCTACCCTCAACCAACGCAACGCAGCACCACGGTCGGCGATGCCATAGGCGACACCATGCACGGCGAGGTAGCGGGCGGCCACATCCTAACCCCCGCGCAGGACGCCTATATTGCGCGCTACGAGAAGGCCTCAGCCTGCATAAATCCGCGCGATCTATACCCCAACCGCCCAGCCCGCACGCTCACTTGCCGAAATCTGGCAGGGGCCACGAGCGACATGCAGCGCGTACGCATGGCCGATGGCCGGCGGCGGCGCATCGTAGTGCGAGAAGCCGCTCGGCTGCAAAGCTTCCCCGACTGGTTCACATTTCAGGGCTCCGAAACCGAGCAGTTTACCCAGATAGGCAACGCCGTGCCTCCCCTCTTGGCTTACCACCTCGCGCAATCGGCACTACAAGCACTAAGAAAAACCGACCACGCACCAGCGCAAATCGAGGCCCAAAATAGCAATATCGGTAACACCTTAGGCCTACTACGATTCGCAAAATCAAATTTAAAGGAGATAAGCGAGAATCGACAAAACGCTTGATCCTAAATACGCTAGACATCCTTGAGCAAGTCGGTCTGCCTATAGGCGATTTGTCCGATAGGCGACAAGAAATGACAGCTCTCGCAACACTCGCTGTTGCGGGCGTAAAGCACTCGCTTCGTGAAGCCAAAGACTACGCTGCCAAAGCCCCGATAAAGACCCGCGACATCATTGAATACATCAATGAATTCTTTGAAGAGAACATATCCAGAGGGTCATACGATAACATCCGCCGAAGATACTTAGTGCTACAGGTCGAGTTCGGCTGCATTGTTAATGCCGCTTTATACCCACGAAAAGCAACCAACGACCCTACTAGAGGATATGCGCTTACCCCACAGTTTGCCGAATTGCTAAGATCCTATGGGAAGTTAAACTGGGAAAAAGCTCTCAACGAGTATCTTGCAGTAAGAGCTAAAGAACAACGCACGGCCAGGAGTTTTGGAAATGCCAATAATATCGATGTTAAGCTAAACGATGAACTCAAACTCGCACTCTCTCCAGGCACTCACAACGATCTTCAAAAACTAATCGTTGAGGAATTCATACCTCGCTTTGGCATGGCAGCCGAACTACTATACATCGGCGACACCTCTAACAAACTTCTTTACGTGAAGGAGAATATCCTTAAAGAAGTTGGATTCTACAAGCTTGGACACGAAGAACTCCCAGATGTAGTCGCATTTTCCAGAGAAAAGAATCTACTTTTTCTAATAGAAGCCGTTTACAGCACTGGCTCCATGAGCGAAGTGCGAGTCGCTCGACTTAAGCGACAACTAACTGCATGCACAGCAATCCCCATTTTTATTTCAGCCTTCCTGGATCGAAAAAGTTTCAGACGCTTTGTCGCTGAAATTGCATGGGAGACTGAAGTGTGGATCGCTGAGGAACCCAACCATCTAATACACTTTAACGGCTACAAATTTCTAGAGATACACAACGAATAAATCCTCTGCTACAAGAATGCAGACTGCTCCCCCGAATGCAGCCGCAGCAGCGAAGGTAAGCAAAACCCTTCGTTTGGCGGATACATTTCCCACCTGGAAAATGAGAAGACAAAATGGCACCTCGTTTTGCATTGCCCCCCCACTTATCGCGCTTTCCCTCGCGTTGGAGTTGCACGGCTAACTGCACCGTGCGTTTTGCTGGCGGTGCAATAGCTCTTTCACTAAGCAAGGGGCTATGCGCCACCCGGCGCGTAGCCCCTTGTCCTCTTGACTCCGGCTTAGCTAGGGCCGCTTGGTAAGCCCCGCTGCGCTAGCCTACCGCTTTACTATCTGCAGCGAACGGCTTCCATCGGCCGCCCATATGCGCACTAGGTAAACACCGCGTGCCCACCCGCGCGCATCGATGGCCAAACGCTCTTGCCCGCGCAGAGCTGAAAAGTACACTCGCTCCCCGCGCAGCGAGTAGACCGTCACCCGCTCAGCGGCCTCTACTCCCCGCAAAACTAGCGCGTCGCCTATCGGATTACCCTCTACCCAAGCTGCAGCCAGCAATGCGCTTTCCACGGCAGATTGCGGATCGCCAGCCGGCTTAACGCTAGCCACTATCCTCAGCGTCTTTTTAACCACATCGGCTACTGTCAGACTGTAGACAACCTCGCGTTTACCCTTAGCATCTTCTACTTTCACCCCGTTCACCGTCAACTCTTCAAACACTCCACTTGCGGCTACCGGCGCTATCGTTAGAACCTCATTCTTCTTTACTCTATCCCCATGCTCGTGCCCATTGATCTTCACCACCGACTCATCGTACTCCAGGGCTGCGGGAGCCGTGGAGGCCGACTCTATCTTAACCTCCTGGTCGGCCTTGAGCACCGTGTAGTCATACGAAGCCTCTCCTATTGCTGATTCCAGGGGCTGGCCATTAACCTTCAGCTCTGAAAACACCGTATTCGCATCTTTAGGCACTATCGCCAGCCGGCATCCCTCCGCGACCCGCGAGGGAGACTTCATTACCTGGTTTCCTACTTTAACAGCTACAATTAAATCGTTGAATGAAAGCTTTATACCCTGCACGCACTTACCCTCAATCTTGACCACTTTCGCCTTCTCATCCTCGCCGGTCACCGTGTAGGAGTATCGCTGCATATACATCGCCTCGGGCTGCGGCTTTCCATTTACTTTAAGCTCCTGGAACACACTCTTCACATCGGCCACAACGATGGTCACCTGCTCGCCCACTTTCACAAAGTGCCTTCCCGCCATGCCCTCTAACTGGGCATCAGCTCCGTCTAGCACCAGCTTTATGCCTTCTTTCGCCGTGCACGAAATTTCAACCTTTCCTTTGGCCTCGTCGTCTTTGGTTACCTCATACTGCCACATCTCCAGCCCCTGTGCCGCAACAATCGGATCTCCGCCGTTGACCCTCAGCTCATCGAATACCTTATCGTCACCCACCAGCGTAATCTGCAAGCTCACCCCCACCGCAACCGTACTCCCATTGGCGTAGTCCTTCACCTTCACTATCGCATTATCATAGGATAGCACAACGTCAGTCGCCATTTCCTCCACCGACTTAAACGCATCTGGCCACTTCACATTGGCAAATTTAGCTTTGGTCCCCTTGGGCACATAGAGCGTAGCCTCTCCGCAGCGCCCAAAGTTGAAAGACGACACGCCATCCGGGCTGTTCCCATAGTAGTAAATCGACTGTGGAGCTTTATCTATTGAATACTCTTGGATTTCCTTTAGGCTCTCTGGTATATGCATAGCCACTAGATTGTCACAACCAACAAAATAGCTATCTCCGCCTATCTTCTCTACCCCTTCTTTAAAGACAATGGTGGTCAACGCGGCACAACCATTGCATATGGCCACTGCGCGACTACTAAATTGACCCGGTTCATACCCTGGCACTTTCACGCTGCCTGGAATCGTAAGGCTCTTTAACCCAGACTTAGAAAACGCCTCGCCGCATATCTCCTCTACAGTCGACGGCAACTCAATGCTTTGGAGCGCTTTGCAATCCTCAAATACGTTCCTTTTGATCTTCTTGAGCCCCTCGCTGCCACTCGTTTGAATAGTCACCGATTTTAGCCCGCCGCAAGCGTAGAATGCACCGAGCATGATTGTCTTGATGCTGCTCGGAATTATTACCGCTTCAAGCGTTTCACATTTTCGAAAGGCATCCGCGGCTAGGGCCACAACGGGCACTCCCTCTATCACGCTCGGGATGGTAATGGTGCCTTTGATTGACGGGTCGTACTCCCACGCATTTTAGCGATCTTTTTCTTGCTAGGCTGCACCTGGTACACGCCATCTTCGAATTCTATCTTCGCGTACTGCCACTTCACCCCGCCGATCTCCACTGTGCCTATCCATTCTGGCTCACCATGACCACTCGCCTGCAGGTTGCCCAAAAGTAGCACTACGATGGACAAAAACGCCAATCTCACCATCATTCTCATACCTTCTTCCCCTTCGTATTTAGAACAACGTTTAAGTATTTCACTGCGAAGATACAGCAGATCTCTCTATTTGCAAAATAACGTATATACTAAGTCGCACTTGTAAATCCAACCCATAGGGCAACTCTTCGTTTGCCTTTTCTCGCCTAGCCTCGTATAATCTTGCCCTGTACTTAGTCGAGTTCTCCCACAGTAGGGGGGAAGGCGGCCTCTTTAGGGGTACGCTGCCAGTAGCTCCTGTTGGCGCGCCCATGGGTCTCTTCGCCCTAGGCAATAGGGTTGCGCAAAGTAAACCCGCTTGCCAAGCAGCGCCTCCAGTCGCCTGCGCGCCGCGAATTCGGGGCCGTTGTCCGTAGGGCATGGGCAGCACATACAGCATGGAGGGGACGGGTGCATGGAAGGACTCCCCAACCACGCCCCGAGCGGGGCATCACCCATCGGGAAAACCCTAGAAGTCGAGGAAGCAGAATCGGCCTCCCAGAGTAAAGCGTGCGCCGCGTGGCGGAATACCTGCCCCGAAGTAACCCCCTTAACCTCCAAACGATTGCCCTAAGACCTGCGGGCGCCCTACCTAGGGGAAAACCAGACCAAGGGCAGCACTCCTGGCTATCCCATGGAAAGCATTACCGGGGAGAAAACATCGAGCACGGGCGGGCATCCCACACCACAGGGACACCACCCCAGGAGGCTAATTCGCCCCTTGGCCCCAGGGAAGACGCTAGCCCAACGGCAGTTCCCTTAAGTCCATCGGGCACCCTACCCGAGAGTCCACGCAGAAAAAACTTTTGGCCTAGGATTAAGAGTCCAAGAAGCCCCCGCGAAGACCAATGGTCACGCAGAAACCTTTGCGCAGAGCCTCACCATGGCCCCCGTGCCCCTCGCTACAAATAGCTAGGGAGCTGGGTGTATGTACCCAGCTCCCTCACATCGCTGCAACTTAGAATTCCAGTCGCAAGCCCAATCGGCCAACGCCCAGGAGCTCGCAAACTTCCACTAGGGGGTTGCCCCCCAGGGCGACGCCCGCCCATCGACAGGAACTACTTACCCTCCGCCTCAGGGGTCTCCCCAGGCTCATCGCCCGTTTCGCCCTCGGGGAGCGGCTCTGTGCCATAGACCTCACCCTCTATCCTGTAGGACGGGATCTCGCCATAGCCGCCAGTCTTTAGGCGCCTGGAGACCAGCACCACGAGGCCTTTCTTGGCCACGGCACGCTTTTTGATGCGCGTCTCCGCGCTGCGCTGGGCCGACTTAAGACTCTTGTTCTTGGGATTGGACTCCCCAAACACGTGACCGCGCGGGAAGAGCCCCTCCACCTGCTTGGGATCCTCGGTGAGGATGACAATGCGCCAGTCCGACTCCGACACGCTCTCCACCGCGACCGCGTTGAAGGTCATGGCCTTCCCATTCGCATAGACGATCTTCTGCACGTTGCGCTCCAGGAACGACCGCTCCTGATTGAGCGTGTCGGTGTAGAGGATCTTGCTGCCCGAGATGTTCTTGACCACCCCCAAGTACTTCCGACCCGAGGTAAGGAAGATGGTGTCGTAGGCCACCTTCTGCGTGTGCCCATTCTGGGCATACGCCCCATCAGTGCCGAGAAACCCCAACAGGAGCACCCCGGCGACCAGCGCCGTCAACCCCTGTAGGCTCCAGCCCCCCAACGCAACACGAGCCGCCCAACGGGGCCTCGCGCTAGCGCTTCTGCCCATTAAAATCGTCCGACACGGTGAGGCGCTTACGCCCTTTTGCACGCCTAGCCGCCAGCACCTTCCGACCATTGGCCGTCGACATACGCTTCCTAAAGCCATGCTTATTCCTCTTTTTGCGCACCGAAGGCTGGAATGTCCTCTTCATCGCTCAATCTTACTTTGCCGGCTCAGTGCACGGTATTCGCGCCGCATACACCTCCCCGATGTGTCAATCATATCGCGGCAAAGGTAGACATTTCTTCCCAATTCACTATCATCACACACAACTACCATACCAAAAACGCCCCGTCACATCCACGCAACCAACCAAGCCCCCAAAAGCCCAGGGACGTCATGCCATGGAGGGGAGACGCATCACTCAGAGAGAAAGTAGCTACATTCGCGGCGCGAGGCAGCTGGCGACACAAACCATGCCGCCCGCCAGAGGAATCGGGGAACGGGAACACGACGTGCTATGATGTCCACAACGGAGACAGCAGCCTATGCGCTCGTAACGGGCGGCAGCCGCGGGCTGGGGCGCGCCATCGCGCTGGCCCTGGCCGCGCGGGGGTACAACCTGCTCATCACGTACCAACACCCCAGCGACCAAGCCAACTCCACCCTCGAGGCCCTGCGCGGGCTGGGCGTGGACGCCCAGGGGCTGCTGTTCGACGTGCGCAACCAAACGGGCGTCCAGGAATGCCTCGGCGGCTGGCTTACGGATCACAAGGAGGCGGCAGTCGAGGTGCTAGTCAACAATGCGGGCATCCGGCAGGATCAGCTCTTTGCCTGGCAGACCCCCGAGAGCTGGCACGCCGTGCTGGACACCACGCTCGACGGCTTCCTGCACGTCACGCAGCTGGTGCTGCTACGCATGCTCACCCACCACTACGGGCGGATCGTCAACGTGGCCTCCCTGAGCGGGCTGCAGGGCGTACCTGGGCAGACCAACTACGCAGCTGCCAAAGGCGGACTCCTCGCGGCCACCAGGGCTCTAGCCATGGAGGTGGCCAGAAAAAATATCACCGTCAACGCCGTAGCCCCCGGGTTCATCGAATCGGACATGACCGCTGGGCTACCGGTAGAGCAGCTAAGCCAACAGATCCCCATGCGCCGCTTCGGACGCCCCGAAGAGGTAGCGGCAGCCGTGTGCTTTCTGGCCTCCCCCGAAGCCAGCTACATCACCGGGCAGACCCTCGCCATCAGCGGCGGTATATAGCATTCAAGATGAAGCAACGAGTAGTCATCACTGGGTATGGCATCCATTCGTGCATCGGCACCGACCGAGAGCAGGTGAAAACCTCGCTCCGCGAAGGGCGTTCGGGCATCGGCCTATCCAAGGAACGCAAGGAGTTTGGCTACATCTCTGCCCTGTGCGGCATGGTGCCCCCCGCCGACCTCAAGGGCATACTCCCGCGCAACGAACGGGTAACCTTCGGGCAGCAGTCGGCCTACGCCTACTTTGCCAGCGAGCAGGCCCTGGCCATGGCGCAGCTTAGCCAGGCCTACATCGATGCCCACGAGGTAGGCATACTTTTTGGCAACGACTCGTGCGCCGAGGCCACCCTGACGGCCGGCAACATCATCATGGCCAAGCACGATACGCGCCTGGCGGGCAAAGGCGCCGTGTTCCAGGAACTGACCAGCACCGTCACCATGAACCTGGGCACCCACTACCACCTCAAGGGGATCAACATGACCCTCAGCGCGGCGTGCGCCTCAGGCAGCCATGCCCTCGGGCTGGCCTGGCTTCTGGTCAGGCAGGGCCTCCAAGAGTGCATCGTCTGCGGCGGAGCCCAGGAAACCGGCCCGTGCGCCACGGCGAGCTTCGACGGGCTGGGGGCCTTTTCCACGCGCGAGGATGCCCCCACCGAGGCCTCTCGACCCTTCGATCGCGACCGCGACGGCTTAGTACCCAGCGGGGGCGCGGCCGCGCTCATCGTGGAGAGCCTAGAGAGCGCCCGCGCCCGCGGCGCCCGACCCATCGCGGAAATCGTGGGCTACGGCTTCTCGGGCAACGGCGACCACCTGACCCGCCCCAATGCCGATGGCCTCGTGCGCGCCATGCGCCACTGCCTCGAAAGCGCCAACCTCCAGCCCACCGACATCGACTACATCAACGCCCACGCCACCAGCACCCCCGCGGGTGACAGCGTGGAGGCCTCCGCCATCGACACTATCCTCCAGGGCCACCCGGCCCTGGTCACCTCCACCAAGTGCTTCACAGGCCACGAAATGTGGATGGCCGGCGCCAGCGAGGCCGTCTACTCCCTCATCATGATGGAGGAAGGCTTCGTGGCCCCGCAAATCAACCTCCACCATCCCGACAGCGAGGCCGCCAAGCTCAACATCCCCACCCAGCGCCAAGAGGTCAATATCAACACCATCCTCAGCAATAGCTTCGGCTTCGGCGGCACCAACGCCACCATCGCGCTCCGCCGCTTCCAAGAATAGACACCACCCTAGCCGCACCGCCCACCTCGCCCAACATGCCCCAAACTGCCGCAACACTTGGGGTGATACACTACGGCGAAATCGACCTTTTCCCTTGGCGAATTCAAAAAAGAATCGTCAGGGGAAAATAGCGTAAAAGGAACGAACTCCGTACAAACTTCGCATAAGCTCCGCTCCCAAGGCGTAAATAAGCGGAGTTGGTACGGAGTTGGTACGGAGTTGGTGCAATGGGTGCGCGAATGGGGACCTTTTGGCTATATATTGGGCGTTCGTTCTTGGGTCATAGCTGCCCGAAAGACCGTCCCGAGGGCTGCTGGTAGAGGAGGCCGGGCGGGGTAGACACACCGGGTAAATGCCAATGGCCAGTGGGGATAGGGATAGAACGGCGATGGGGCAGGGTACTCCCGCACCCCATCGCCCGAGAGGTTAATGTCGTGCGGGACACTACTGGCGCTCCTTCTCCTGCAAGTAGGCATGGATACCTGCGGCGGCGCTGCGGCCGGCGCCCATGGCGAGGATGACCGTGGCGGCCCCGGAGACGGCATCGCCCCCTGCAAAGACGTTGGGTCGGGAGGTCTGTCCCTTGGCCTCATCCACCACGAGGCACCCGTGCTTATTGACATCTAGGTGCGGGGTGGTATGGGCAATCAGGGGGTTGGGCGAGGTGCCCAGCGCCATGACCACCACGTCGCACGGGATCTCGTACTCAGAGCCCTGGATGGGGATGGGGCTGCGCCGGCCGCTGGCATCGGGCGCCCCGAGCTCCATCTTGACAACCTTGACGGCGCGTACCCACCCCTCGTCGGTGCCTAGCACCTCGATGGGGTTGGTGAGCAGGCAAAACTCTATGCCCTCCTCCTTGGCGTGGTGGACCTCCTCACGGCGGGCGGGGAGCTCGGCCTCCGAGCGGCGATACACCAAGGTAACATGCGCACCGAGGCGCAGGGCGGTCCGGGCGGCATCCATGGCCACGTTGCCACCGCCTACCACCACCACCTGCTTGCCCACGTAGACGGGCGTATCGTAGTGGGGGTCGAAGGCCTTCATCAGATTGGAGCGGGTGAGCAGCTCGTTGGCCGATAGGACCCCGTTAAGGTTTTCCCCGGGGATGCCCATGAAGCGTGGCAGCCCGGCGCCAGAGCCCACGAAGACGGCATCGTAGCCCTCCTGCTCGAGCAGGGAATCGATGGTGAGGGTGCGGCCCACTACCACGTCGGTCTCGATCTCCACCCCTAGTCGACGCACGTTTTCTATCTCGGGGTCGACCACCTTCTGCTTGGGCAGGCGGAACTCTGGGATGCCGTATTGGAGCACGCCGCCCGCACGGTGCAGGGCCTCGAAGATCTTCACCTTGTAGCCCAGACGCGCCAAGTCGGTGGCGCAGGCCAGGCCTGAGGGGCCTGAACCCACAATGGCGACCTTTTTGCCGTTGGGGGCAGCGCACTGGGGGTTGAAGTGGCCCTTCTCGCGGGCATAGTCGGCCGCGAAGCGCTCGAGCTTTCCGATGGCCAGGGGGTCGCCCTTGCGCCCCACGATGCACGAGCCCTCGCACTGGGTTTCCTGCGGGCACACCCGCCCGCACACGGCTGGCAGACTGCTATCTTCCCAGATCTTATCGGCCGCGGCGAGAAAATCGCCCTCCACGATTTTTTTGATGAATTCGGGGATCTTCACATGCACAGGGCAGGCTGGAACGCAGGAGGGCTTTTTACAGTCTAAGCAGCGGGCCGCTTCGGCCTGGGCCTCGGTGACATTGTAGCCATAGCAGACCTCCTGGAAATTGGCCGCGCGCACCTG
The DNA here is from genome assembly GCA_947252645.1 of uncultured Bacteroidia bacterium. GTDB lineage: Bacteria > Bacteroidota > Bacteroidia > Bacteroidales > CAJPTX01 > Bacteroides_D. Next base: position 55,824 of record CAMXWF010000005.1, on the reverse strand, counting down.
CGGCTCTTGCTCGCGTACGGGGGTACGCACCAATTGCAACTTTGCCATGATGTCTACTGGTTTAATTGGCACTGCGACTGGTAGGAGTCCAAGCGTGTTTTTTCCACGGCTCTGTACATGCCTTGGCGGCGCATGGCCTCGGGGAAGTTGATCTGGTGGGCGTCGAACTCGGGCCCATCGACACAGGTGAACTTCATCTGGCCGCCGATAGAGACGCGGCAGGCCCCACACATGCCGGTGCCGTCGACCATGAGCGTATTGAGGCTGGCCACGGTGGGGATGTTGAGTTCCTTGGTGAGCTGCGCGACGAACTTCATCATGATCATGGGGCCGATGGTGACGCAGTGGTTGTAGTGCCGGCCTTGGTGGAGCACGAGATCCTTGAGGCAGTCGGTGACCATGCCGTGGAAGCCGTCGGAGCCATCGTCGGTGGCCTGGAAGTAGTGCTCGGCACAGGCCTCAAGCTCGGGGCGCATGATCTCGATGGACTTGGTCTTGGCCCCGATGATCACGTCGGGCTTAAAGCCCCGCTCCGCGAGGTAGCGCACCTGGGGGTAGATGGGGGCCGCACCAACGCCCCCGCCCACGAAGATGATTTGCTTTTTGGCCAGGTCCTCATCGGAGAGCTCGACCAGCTCACTCGGCCTACCCAGCGGGCCCACGAAGTCGAGCAGGCTGTCGCCCTCCTCGAGGGCACAGAGCTTTCTAGTGCTCACCCCTATCGTCTGGGTGACAATGGCTACCAGCCCCGTCTTGATGTCATAATCGGCGATGGTGAGCGGCACGCGCTCGCCGGCCTCGTCGGCCCGCACGATGACAAACTGGCCGGGTTGGGCCGACTCTGCCACGCGGTGGGCCTCGATGTCCATCCGGTAGATGTTCGGGGCCAACAACGACTTATGTACAATCTTGAACATGTTTAAGCACCCTTTCTCTGCGCCCCCTGCGCTTGGTAGTATACTGTTTTATAACCACAAATATATCCGTATTCCACTCGCGAATCACAGGGCCGAGGGGGCTTTGCGGTAATACGGAATGATTACAGATTGGGTGGTGTCCTCAGGCTAGGCCCCCGGGGAGAGCCAGCGGGTACAGCGTTTGGAGGATGTGTCGACATGGCAGCCTACGTGGGCGTGGCATCGCACGTTGCGAGGGCGGGGGCCCCTAGGCATCGAAGAGGTCCTGAAGGTCGAGGGAGACGCTGGCTGCGCGCGGGGAGAGGTGCAGATTCTTACACTGGTAGGTGGTGGCGGGGTAGTTGTTGACCAGGGAGAAGTTGTGGGTGGCCATCAGGACGGATTTTCCTTTTTTTGCGAGGCCTTGGAGGAGTTGCAGGATGCCCTCGGAGGTGTCGGGGTCGAGGTTGCCCGTGGGTTCGTCGGCCAGGATGAGCTGGGGTTCATTGAGCAGAGCCCTGGCAATGGCCACGCGCTGCTGTTCGCCCCCCGAGAGCTGGTTAGGCATCTTGAAGGCCTTGTGGCGCATGCCCACCATGTCGAGTACTTGGGCGATGCGGTCGGCGATGGCCTGTTTGTCCTTCCAGCCCGTGGCCCTGAGGACAAAGAGGAGGTTCTTTTCCACGGAACGGTCGAGTAGGAGTTTGAAATCCTGGAAGACCACGCCGAGGCTTCGCCGGAGGAGGGGGATCTGGTTGCGTTTGAGGGTCTCGAGGTCGAAGCCGCAGACGCAGCCCTGGCCTGCCTGGAGGGGGATCTGACCGGTGAGAGTGGCGATTAGGCTACTTTTACCCGACCCTACGCGCCCCACGAGGTAGATGAAGTCTCCCGGATAGATGGAGAGTTCCACGTCCTGTAGCACGAGATTATCGCCGTGGAGGATGCGGGCACGGCTCAGCCAAGCCACCCGTTTTTTTGTGGGCTCGGGCTGCGCAGGGGCCACGGAGGCCTGCGCAAGGGGGCTGGGGGGCTGTTGATCTGCCATGGTGTATTAATCCTCTATGGCGGCCACCCCGGGCAGACGCTTGCCCTCGAGATATTCGAGCATGGCACCGCCGCCCGTGGATAGGAAGGAGACCTTGTCGTCGAGGCCGCTCTCGCGGATAGCCGCCACGGAGTCGCCCCCGCCTACCAGGGTGAAGGCGCCCTGCATGGTGGCCTCGGCCAGGGCTTTGGCCAAGGCAAAGCTTCCCTTGGCGAAGGTGGGGAACTCAAACACGCCCATGGGGCCATTCCAGAAGACGGTCTTAGAAGTGCGCACGGCCTCGCTGAATTGCTTCACCGTTTCGGGGCCTATGTCCATGCCCATTTGGTCGGTGGGGATGGCGGCGGTGGGATAGACGCTCGGGGTGGCTTGGGCCTTAAACTCGCGGGCGCACACGCTGTCGGTGGGGAGTAGGAGTGTGACCCCCTGGGCTTTGGCCTGCTCCATGATGCGCTGGGCAGTAGCGATCTGCTCGGGCTCGCAGATGGAGGTGCCGATAGTGCCGCCTTGGGCAAGGGCAAAGGTATAGGCCATACCGCCCCCGATGAGGAGACGGTCGACCTTGGGGAGTATCTGCTCGATGAGCGTGAGCTTATCGGAGACCTTGGCGCCGCCCATGACCGCCGTGAGGGGGCGCGCGGGGTGTTGCAGCACCTTGGCCATGGCCTCCAACTCCGAGGCGAGCAGTAGGCCGAACATTTTGTCGTTGGGGAAATGGGAGGCTATGGCGGCCACGCTGGCATGGGCCCGGTGGGCAGCGCCGAAGGCATCCATGACGAAGCAATCACCCAGCGATGCCAACGCGGCAGCGAATTCCTGTTGGGCCCGCTTCATGGCCGCTTTGCGCGCGGCGAAAGCCTCGTTGGGCTCGCCATCGGCCTGCTTGACCTTGGCCTCTTCCTCGGGGTGGAAGCGCACATTCTCCAAGAGGACGATGTCGCCATCGTGCATTTTCTGCACGGCCTGTAGGGCTAGCGGGCCGATGCAGTCGGGGACGAAGGTGATGTGCTTGCCCAGGATGGTGGAGACGGTCTGGACGATGCGCTGCATGGAGAACTCGGGCTTAGGCTGGCCCTTTGGACGCCCCAAGTGGGAGATGAGGATGGCGCGCCCGCCCCGGCTGACGATATGCTCGATGGTAGGCAGCGCGCGGCGAATGCGGGTGTCGTCGCTCACGAGGCCTGTCTGGGGGCTGAAGGGGACGTTGAAATCCACGCGTACCAAGACGCGCTTACCGGCAAAAGGATAGTGGTTGAAGTCCGCGCTGGCCATAGTTGGAGAGGTTAAGAAGTGTTGAGGAATGGTTGCTATCGTGACTGTCTGCAGGAGTGGGTGGGTGGGCTTCAGCTGGGGAGTCGTGTGATGTCGGCACCGAGGGCGATGAGCCGCCCCTCGATATTTTCGTAGCCCCGGTCGATTTGCTCGGCGTTGTCGATTTCGCTGGGGCCCTGCGCGGCCAGGGCCGCGATGAGCAGGGCGACCCCCGCGCGGATGTCGGGGGAGACGAGCTTGGCGCCATGGAGCGGGACGCGGTGTCCGAGGCCGATGACGGTGGCGCGGTGTGGGTCGCAGAGGATGATCTGGGCGCCCATTTCGATAAGCCGATCGACGAAGAAGAGACGGCTCTCAAACATTTTCTGGTGTATGAGCACGGCGCCCGTAGCCTGGGTGGCCACCACGAGCAGGACGCTTATGAGGTCGGGGGTGAGGCCGGGCCAAGGGGCATCGGAGATAGTCATGATGGAGCCGTCGATGAAGGTCTCCACGGTGTAGTTCTGGTCGGGGGGGATATAGATGTTGTCGTCACGGCGTTCCAAGGCGATGCCGAGACGCGCGAATTGTGTGGGGATGATGCCCAGGTGTTCGTAGCCGCAGTGGGCAATGGTGATTTCGCTCTGTGTGAGCGCGGCGAGGCCGATGAAGGAGCCGACCTCGATCATGTCGGGCAGTAGGCGGTGCGTGGCGCCGTGGAGCTGATTGGGGCCGTAGACGGAGAGGAGGTTGGAGCCCAGTCCTTCTATTTTGACACCCATGGCCTGTAGAAGCCGGCAGAGCTGCTGTACGTAGGGCTCGCAGGCTGCGTTGAAGATGGTGGTTTTTCCGTGCGCGGCGGTGGCCGCCATGACGATGCTGGCGGTGCCGGTGACGGAGGCCTCGTCGAGGAGCATGTAGGAACCCTGAAGCCTGGAGGCGCGGAGCCAGTAGCCTCCGCCGTTACTGCTGGAGTGGGAGAGCGTAGCACCAAGGGCCTGCAGGCCGAGGAGGTGGGTGTCGAGCCGTCGCCGGCCGATCTTATCGCCGCCAGGGGTGGCGACGTAGGCCTCACCGAAGCGGGCCAGCATGGGGCCTACCAGCAGCACGGAGCCGCGCAGCTGGCTGGCCACAGCCGCATAGCTGGGGTCGTGGAGGGCCTCGGCGCTGACGTTGCGGGCGCAGATGGTGCAGCAGTGCTCGTCGGCCCACTCCACGCGGGCACCGAGCATTTCGACCATGCGCAGCAAGTTGAGGACATCGTCAATGCGGGGTAGGTTGTCTAGACGGACGGGGTCCTCGGTGAGCAGACAGGCCGCAATGACCTGTAGGGCCTCGTTTTTTGCCCCGTGGGGGGTGATGGTGCCCTTGAGCCGTTTCCCGCCTACAATGCTGAGCTTGGCCATGGTGTAGACTAGGCGCTTTTTCGGCGTCGGTGTTTGCGTCGGGCGCGCTGCTGATGTCGGGGGCCCTCGGCGGATTTTTCCTTTCCCGCCACGGCGCGCTGGGGTTGGGCAGCGACCCCCGTGAGCTGGGTGTCAGCCGGCAGGGCCAGGCGTCCCTTGGAGAGGGAGACCAGGTCATGCAGGATGACCTGGTCGGTGACCGTGCCCCTATTCCAATCGGAGTAGGCGCGCTTCATCTGGTTGGCCACGCTGAGGGCGTAGGCGTGGCGCGCGGGGGAGTCGGGCATGGCGGCCACTTTCTCCACCATCTGTGGCAGGAGATTCCCGTAATGGGAGGGCATGGTGTCGGTTTCGGGGTAGGGCAAGGGCATGGAGAACATGCGTCCTTGCCCCGGCGCTGGGGCTGGGTAGGGGCCATCGATGTCGAGCTTATAGTCGGCCATCATGTGGAGGTGATCCCAGAGGCGGCGACCGTAGTCGCTGCTGAACTTGAACTGGGCGGTGAGGGCTTCCATGACCCGGAGGACCACCCGAGCCTGCTCGGTACGCTTGTGCTTGTCGTCTATCGTGAGCAGGTAGTTGACCATCTGCTGCACGTTGCGCCCATACCAAGGTAAGGGCATGCGTTCATTGCTGTATTCCATAAGGCTGCTGTGGCGGTGGCAGGGCGAGCTGCGGCTGGGTCGGGCTCCTGCACCTAGGGCGCAAAGTTACGCATAATCCCTGTAACAGGGCATTTGGGGTCAGAGGGCGCGGGCAGACCGGACGCGGGGGTGCGCTAGGCGGAAGGGCTAGTGTGGGAAATAATGCATAAATTAGCGGTGCGTGAGGCCCCCGTGGAGCAAGAGCCAGCGCGCGGGGTATAGTAGAAACAACAAAAGCAGCTAGATTATGGATACAAAGCAGAGCAATCAGACCCCTTCGGAGTGCACGTCGCTGATCGTTGGGCGTAAGCAGATGGCCGATGGGTCACTTCTGTTTGCGCGGTCGGAAGACTGGAACACGATGGTTTCCAAGAATTTTGAGCTCTATGAGGACAACAAGTTTGGCCCGGCGCGCTTTGAGGCGATGGATAGTCCGTTCAAGTGTGACCTTCCGCGGGAATTCTTGGGTTACAGTGCCTTGGCGCCATTTCATTTGCCGGGGCACTGGGGGAGCGCAGGGTTCAACACGGCCGGCGTGGGCATGAGTGCCACGGAGAGCATTTTCAGCAGCGCGAAGGCGTTGGCGGCGGATCCGCTGGTGCCCGAGGGGCTGGCAGAGAACAGCGTGTTTAACATCGTGCTGCCCTACATCCACACGGCCCGCGAGGGGGTGGAGCGACTCGGGATGCTGATAGAGAAGCATGGTATAGCCGAGGGCTTTGGGATAGGCTTTGTGGACAAGGACGAGATCTGGTACCTGGAGACGGCCAGCGGGCATAGGTGGTTGGCGTGTCGCCAGCCGGAGGACAAGTACTTCGTGACGGGCAACCAGAGCCGCTTCCGCCACTACGACCCGAAGGACACGAAGAACTTCCTGGCCAGCAAGGATCTGATAGAGTTTGCGCAGCAGAAGGGACTCTACGATGCGCGTCAAGGGGAGTTTGACTTCCACGAAGCCTACATACGCGATGAGGCCTTGGACCATACCTACAACTACCCGCGCGTGTGGGGGATCCAGGGGATGCTGAGCCCCGAGATAAAGAACGATGTGACAAAGAACACCTTCCCGGTATACGCGGAGCCCGCGAAGAAGCTGACGCTGGGCGATGTGCGGCGGGTGTTCCGCTTCCACTACAACGGCACGGAGCACGACCCGTACCTGCACAGCAACCCCAAGGAGCCCTATCGCCCGGTGTCGATATTCCGGACAACGCAGACGCACCTGCTGCAGGTGCAGCCGGAGCTGCCGCAGGCAGTGGGGTGCATCAACCATGTGTGCTTGGGGATGGCGGCCCTGAGCTGCTTCCTGCCCTTATTCCAGGGTGTGAAGAGCTATCCGGAGCCCTACACGGTGGGCAAGCGGCGCTCGGATGCCTACTCGGCCTACTGGCGCTTCCGGAAGGTGCAGTCGCTCGGAATGGTGGACTTCAACAACTACGCGCCCTATATCCAAAGCTGCTACCGGCAGTTTGAGCAGGAGACGGACGCGCGGATAAAGGAGATCCAGGAGGACTACGTGTCGATATACAAGACCCACCCGCAGACGGCCCTCGATGAGCTGCAGTCGGCCTCCGACGAGCTGCTATGGTCGGCTTTGGACCTGACAGATGCCATGGTAGAGGAGCTGTTTACCCGGCTGGCCGAGGACATCCAGGCCAAGTACTTGTTCCATGGTGCGTGATCGTTGCGAAGATTCTTGGGGGCCGTTGCGCGCGCAACGGCCCCTTTTTATTAGCTAGAGGGGATGTCCGCATGGTCTTGTCAAAATCATTACCTTTGCCCAAATGAACGGTAGGCGAGGAAGTCGCGATGTCGGTCAATAGGGTGATGCTGGTGGGCTGCTTGATCGCAGGGCCCGAGTTGCGTTGGCTCGACGATGGGGACAGTATGTTGCGGCTGCGCTTGGCGGCGAACATGCGCTTCATGGGCGGCAGAGGGGAGGTGGAGCAGACGTCGCGGCACGCGGTGCAAGTGCGTGGTCGGATGTCGGCCGTGGTGCAGGAGCAGGCGGGGAAGGGCAGCGAATCCTTCGTGGAGGGGGAGCTGCGCCACCGGGGATATGAGGAGGCCAACCAGGTGGGCCACCGGGCGTGCTTGGTGATGGCCGCACGGCGCGAGTCCGTGTCCGGTGTCTCTAGCCAGAAGGGGGCGGAGCTGCAGGTGTGCCCGGAGTCGGCGAGGCCTTCCATGGTGTGGGGTGCTAAGGCAGAGGAGCAATCCCCCCGCGCGGCAGGGCAAGTGGTAGTGGCTAGGAATTTTATGTTGCCGTATTTTGTGTAGTAGTCTAGTGCTGCTATCGGTGGTCTGGGTAGTTCCAGGCTGGCCATTCTACATTGGTCTGGCGGTGCTAATGGTGCTGCTGGGTTGTTCTGCGTTTGCCTCCAGCGCGGAGTCGGCGTTTTTTTCCCTCACGGCGGACGATGTGGAGACCCTTGTGCAGACGCAGGATCGTTCGGTGACCTCACGGCTCATCCTGCGACTGCGCGCCGAGCCGGACAATTTTTTGGCCACGATATTGGTGGCGAACAATTTTGTGAATGTGGCCGTAGTGATTCTGGCGGACTTTGTGCTCCGTCAGGTGGTCTCGTTCGAGCAGGCACCGGCGTTAGGTTTTTTTGTCAATTCGGTGGTTATCACGTTTTTGCTGCTGCTGTTTGGGGAGATCATGCCGAAGATATTTGGTACGAACTATGCCCTGACGGTGGCTCGCTTGGAGTCACGGCCGATCTATGGTCTCCACGTGGTGCTACGTCCGCTGTCATGGGTGATGTCGAGATCGATGGCCTATGTGGGCCCTCGGATGCCTAGGAAGAGCAGTATTTCGCTCGATGAGCTCGGGCGTGCGCTGGAGATCACGGAGGGCCATCTGCCCGAGGAGGAGCAGATCCTGCAGGGGATAGTGCATTTTGGAGACAAGGAGGCCTACGAGGTCATGACCCCTCGGATAGACGTGGTGGCCTTGGACACTGCGCTGGGGTTCGACGCGGTGAAGCAGGTGATCATGGAGTCGGGTTTCAGCCGCATCCCCGTCTACAAGGAGAGCTTTGACAACCTTGAGGGCGTGCTCTACGTGAAGGACATCCTCCGCTACATGGGCGAGGGGGATAGCTTTGCATGGCAGTCGATCCTGCGCAAGGCCTACTACGTGCCAGAGAACAAGCCCATAGGGGATCTGCTGGTTGATTTCCAGCGGCAGTCGATCCACCTGGCGGTGGTGGTGGACGAATATGGTGGCACATGCGGCATTATCACCTTGGAGGACGTACTGGAGGAGATTTTTGGGGAGATAGAGGACGAGTCGGACGAGGAGGAGAAGCTGTACACCAAGTTGAACGAGAAAACGTATATTTTTGAGGGGAAGACGCAGCTGAACGATTTTCTTCGTATCGTGGGGGCGCCGGAGGATCTATTTGCTGGTGTGGAGGGGGAGGCGGAGTCGTTAGCGGGGCTTGTACTCGAGGTGCTGGGGCGCATCCCCAAGGTGGGCGAGCGTCTGGAAGTGAAAGGCATTAAGCTTAGGATAGAGGCAGTGAGTGCCCGCCGGATAGAGACCATCCGCGTGGAACTCTAGCGTAGCGCATGGAGACGATGTGGCACTATGGGAGTTTTTTCATGCTGGTATTCCTGCTGCTGTTCACGGCTTGCGGGCAGCCGCCTGTGCCCAAGCCGCGGGGGTATCTGCGCATTGATTTCCCGGCAAAGGCCTATCGGGCGAGTGACGATAGCGTGCCGTTCCACTTCATGATGCCCACCTACGGGACCCTGGAGGCGGGTCAGGCACCCTATGCGTACAATCTGGTTTTCCCGCAGTACAAGGCAACGCTCTACCTGACGTACTACGACCGCCCGGGTACACTGGGTTCGCTCATGGAGGCGAGCCGCCAGATGGTCTACCAGCATACAATCCGGGCCGATGCGATCAAAGAGACGATGTACCAGGATAGCGTGCACCGCGTGTGGGCGATGGTCTACGATCTTCAGGGTGATGTGGCAAGCGCGGTGCAATTCTACGCCACGGACTCCGCGGCCTATTTCCTACGTGGAGCGCTCTACTTCTACTGCGAGCCGAATGCCGACTCGTTGGCCCCCGCGGTGTCGTTTTTCCGTGAGGATATAGTCAAGCTCTTAGAGACGCTGCGCTGGCCACGCAGCTGACACGCTATGCCCGAGTACCACAAGCTGTCGACAGGGCCGGCCTCGCTGGCCATATGGAAGATCGAGGAGGCCGAGGAGCAACTCAAGCAATACATAGGTGGCGACTCGTTCCCCGTGCTAGCGCAGTTTCAGAACGAGAAGCGTCGTTTGGAATGGCTGGCGAGCCGCTGCTGCCTGAAGATGCTTGGCTACAACGACCCGATCATCTATGCGCGCAACAAGCGCCCCATGCTCTCGAGCGGTCGGGTGGAGCTTTCGATTAGCCACTCGTTTCCGCTGGTGACGGTGCTAGTGAGCCCGAGCTTCCATGTTGGGGTTGACATCGAGTCGCTGGATCGTAATTACGAGCGGATTGCCGACAAGTTTCTCACCCTCGGCGAGTACACGTGGGTGGATGTGAAGGACACGCGGCAGATGGCGATTGTGTGGTGCGCCAAGGAGGCCCTCTACAAGCTACCGGGTATGCAGGGAGTGAACTCATTTGAAGACATGACCGTGCTACCGCTGGGTAAGCCTGATGCGCACGGTCGGTTTCGCATGCTCGTACGCGTTAGGGGCATCATCTATTCCTATAGCCTGGAATATCTATTTTTGCCGAGCCACCTGGTGACCTGGGTGGCCAGCCCCAGGCATCTACTACAGCAAGGAGCGGAGGAGCATGGCTGAGCAACACGAGGCGGAGGTTCAACTTCAGCACTACCGAGGCCTACTGGCCCGGGTCAGGCATCTTGAGCACCGGTACTACCAGGATCACGTGTCGGAGGTTTCGGATCAGGCGTTCGATGCCCTCATGCGGGAGCTCAAGGCCATAGAGCAGGCCCACCCCTCGTGGCAGCAGTCCGACTCCCCTACCCTACAGGTTGGTCGCGACACCACGATGGGCTTTGCGCACGTGCGCCACCTCGTGCCGATGCAATCGCTCGACAACACCTACTCGCTTTCGGATCTCCGTGAGTTCGACGCGCGGGTGCGTGAGGCCTTGGGGCAAGCGCCGGAATACGTGGTGGAGCAGAAGTACGATGGGGTATCCATTTCGCTCATCTACGAGCAGGGTCGTCTAGTGCGAGCGGTGACGCGGGGCGATGGCCAGCAGGGCGATGATGTGACGGCCAACGTGGTGGCCACAGGCGCCGTGCCCACGAGGCTCACGGGGTCGGGCTACCCGCAGGCGTTTGAGATGCGGGGGGAGATGATCATGCCGCACGCGGCCTTTGCGCGGCTCAACGAGGGCAAGGCCACCGGGGAGCAAGGGGGGAAGATAGAGCAGTTCGCGAACCCCCGCAATGCCACATCGGGCTCGCTCAAGCTCCACGACCCGCACGAGGTGGCTAGACGGGGTCTGACGTGCTTTCTCTACTTCTTCCTGTGCCAAGCGATGCCCTACTCTACCCACACAGAGAGTCTGGAGGCGGCTGCTCGTTGGGGGCTCCCGGTGGCGCGCTATCGTGCGCGGTGCGCGGACATCGAGGAGGCCTTTGCGCAAATCGAGCAACTAGGCGAACAGCGCGATAGCTTGCCCTACGATATCGATGGGGCCGTTATCAAGGTGAATAGCTACGCCCTGCAACGGCAGCTGGGCCATACGGCCAAGAGCCCTCGTTGGGCGATAGCCTACAAGTTCCCTGCGCAGCAGGCCCGCACCCGTGTGAAGGAGGTGGTTTTCCAGGTGGGGCGCACGGGGGTGGTGACCCCGGTGGCGGAGCTGGAGGGGGTGAAGCTGGCAGGAACTACCATCAAGCGGGCCACGCTGCATAATGCGGAGCAGATCAAGCGCCTGGACCTGCACCAAGGGGACACGGTAGTCATAGAGAAGGGGGGCGAGATTATTCCCAAGATAGTCGACGTGGTGAAGGAGCTACGCACTTCAGGTGCGCCGGCGATCGTTTTCCCCACCCATTGCCCCGACTGCGGGGCGCCGCTAGAGAAGCTAGAGGGTGAGGCCCGCTACTACTGCATCAACCGGCTCACCTGCCCCTCGCAGATCATTGCCACGCTGACGCACTTTGCGTCGCGCCATGCGCTCGACTGCCAGAGCCTCGGCGAGCGCACCGCGCGGGCGCTCTATGACTCTGGGCTAGTGGGCAAAGTGTCTGATCTCTATGGTCTTAGTCTTTCCCGTCTGGTGCGGACTGCGGAGTTCCGCGATGCCGACATGGGCATCCTCCTGTCCCCAGAGCTCCCTTTGGAGTCGCAGCGGATGGCTCTGATGCTCCGCGTACTGGTCAGCCGTCACAAGCAGTCTGGGAGAGGTTTTGGGGCCAAGAGCATAGTGGCGATAGCAGCGGCCTACAGCACACCCAGCCAGCTCCTGACAGCACTACCCGATGGGCTTGAGCAGCGCAACGTTGTATCTGCAGGCCAGGTGGCGATGCTATCGTTGCTGCTAGCGCCTGAGGAGGTGAAGGAAGAACTCCGGCAGTTGGAAGGCTGGAGCGAGGAGCAACTACTGGCCGATCCCTGCTTTCAGCGGGGCGCCGCGCAGCGCCTACTGCGCGGGCTGTCGGGCACAAAGCAACGTCCATTTCACCGGGTTCTGTATGCGCTGGGCATACCGCAGATAGGAGAGGTGACGGCCCGTGCGCTGGCCGACCATTTCGGCAATATCGATAGCCTCATGGAGGCCACTGAGGCCCAGCTTGAGCCGATCGAGGGCATAGGGGCCAAGACCGCCCACGCGATCTGTGAGTTTTTCAGCCTCAAGTCCAACATCGACATGGTGCACGCCCTGCGCGCATACGGGCTTCAGATGTCGCAGGAGGTAAAGCCGCGCGAAGGCCTTGGTAAGCTTGCGGGTAAGCGGATCGTGGTGTCGGGCAGATTTCAGCAGATGAGTCGGGAGGCGCTCAAGGAGCTCATCAGCGCGCAGGGAGGACGGGTGCAGTCGAGCGTGTCGGCGAGTACATCGATGGTGGTAGCTGGGGAGGCCATGGGGGGCGAGAAGCGCAAGCAGGCGTTGGCACTGGGCATTCCCATCGTGAGTGAAGCGGAATTCGTGTCCCTTTTGAAGGAGTAAGGTGCAATGCTGAGAAAATGGAGAACGCAGCAGAGCTGCAAACGACTCGCCAAGCTAGCGACGCCCCGGCGGGGATTGCGCCGCGTGTTGGCCCTCGAGGACGCACTCCGCATCCTGCTGGTGGTGGATGCCAGCAATCTGACTCGCTTCGAACAGGTGATGCGCTATGCGCAGGAGCTAAAGCAGCAGCGCAAGCACGTGCTGGTCTGCGCGTTTACGCAGGAGAAGAAGCCTGCGGAGACCCTCGTGCTACGCCAGGATCTGATCGTAATAGGGCCCGAGAGCGTTGACTGGTTTTATCGGCCCAAGAATTACCCTGGGGAGGTGGTGTGGAATTTTCAGGCAGACTACCTTATCGACTGCTCTGTGGAGCCCTGCCTGACGCTTCTCTGGGTGGTCAAGCGCAGCCGTGCAGGGCTTAAGGTGAGCTTTCTGCCAGATGGGTATAACGTGTTCGACATCACGATACTGCTGCCCGAGAGCCCATGGCCCGATCAGGTAACAGAGCTCACTAGGCGTCTGAGGGCGCTGAGTGGCCCAGGGGTGCAGGCGACTAAAACGCCCGCCATCCCTGGGCGATGATGGCGTGTTCCTGGCCTTGCGGGGTGACGTAGAGGCAATCGTTGGGGCTATCCGTGGTGAAGCCGATGGTGGTGGCCCCGAGGTCTTCCACTTGCTCTTGGAGTTCCCGTGGTACGGAGAAGAGGAGTTCGTAGTCCTCCCCGCCGTTCATGGCGGCCACATAGGGCGAGATGTTCAGCTCGTGGGCTAGCTTGTAGGCCTGCTGGTCGATGGGGAGCCGTTCGGGGTAGAGTCGGCATCCGACATGCGAAGCCGTACAGATGTGGAGCACCTCGCTGGAGAGGCCATCGCTGATGTCGATCATGGAGGATGGGCAAATGTTGGCCCTGGCCAAGGCCTGCACGGCATCCCATCGGGCTTCAGGGCGCAGCATGCGCTGGAGCGGGTAAACGTATCCGCCGAATTCGGGTTTGGCCTCGGGCTGCGCGAGTGCGACCTGCTTTTCGCGTTCGAGGAGCTGTAGGCCGAGGTAGGCCGCGCCGAGGTCTCCGGTGACGCATAGCAGCTCGTTGGGCTTGGCGCCGTTGCGGGGTGTGATGCGCTCGGGGAGCGCGCTGCCGATGGCTGTTACCGAGATGGTAAAGCCGGTCATGGAGGTGGAGGTGTCGCCTCCCACGAGGTCAACGTGGTAGTGCTGGCAGGCTGCCCGGACTCCTCGGTAGAATTCCTCCAGCATTTCGACGGTGAATCGCTTGGGAATCCCCAGGGCCATCACGATTTGTCGGGGCGTTGCGTTCATGGCGCACACGTCACTCAGATTGACCACCACGGCCTTGTAGCCCAAGTGCGCGAGGGGGAAGTAAGTGAGGTCGAAGTGTACGCCCTCGAGCAGGATATCGGTGGTGACGAGCGTTTGCTCGTTGGGCCTTGGAGAGATCACCGCGCAGTCATCGCCCACGCCACGGGTGGATGTGGGGTCGGTGAGCGCGATGTCGTTGGTCAAGCGGTCGATCAGTCCGAACTCACCGAGGGAGGCGAGGGGCGTGCCGTTTGTGGGCGTGTTCTGCGAGGTGGGCACGATTTACTCCTGTATGTATTCCATGTGGACTCCGTCGGTGATCTTTTCGCAGTAGCAGCATCGGAGGGAGACGGGGTCGACGGAGATCACGTCGAACTTCTGGAGTATGTCATCGTGGTTGGTGATGCATCGAGGGTTCATGCATCGCACGATGCCGGTGACCTGCTTTGGCAGCATCACGTCCTTCTTCTCGACCACTTGGAAGTTGCGGATAATATTCAACTTGGCGTGCGGGGCCACGATGGCAATCCGGCTGATCTCCTCTGGCGCGAAGAACTTGTCTGCAATTTTGACGATGGCCTTGCGCCCCATGAGCTTGCTCTCTAGATTGGAGCCCAAGGTCATCTGGTTGTGTAGCTTATCCAGGCCGAGGATCTGGATCACTTTGAAAAGGCTATCGACAGGGATATGGTCGATGACGGTGCCGTTTTCTATGGCACTGACTACCAACTGGCGTTTACTCTCCATGGCAAATGTGGTTTACTTCCTGCGTTGATGCATAGGCGTTTAGCGCACGTGGACCTCTTTACGCCCTAGGATGCTTGACAGGATGGCCATCCGGGCATAGACGCCGTTGCGTGCTTGCTCGAAGTAGTAGGCTTTTGGTGAGGAGTCGACATCGTAGGCGATTTCTTTGACGCGGGGCAACGGGTGCAGCACGCGCAAGTTGGGCTTGGAGGCCGCGAGGTCAGATTCGTGGAGTACGTAGACGTTTTTCACCCTTTCGTATTCGAGTGGGTCGGAGAAGCGCTCTCGCTGCACGCGGGTCATGTAGAGGATGTCGGCCTCGGCGATGTGGTCGCCCATGGTGGTGTACTCCTGGTATGGCAAGCCCAGCTTCTCGAGGTAGAGCTTGTATTCATTGGGCATCTGGAGTTCCGGTGGAGCGATGAAGATGAACTTTGTGTTGAAGTGGGACATGGCCATGAGCAGCGAGTGGACCGTGCGCCCGTATTTCAAATCGCCCACTAGGCAGATAGTGAGGCCGTCGAGGGTTCCCTGTGTTTTGCGAATGGAGAACAGGTCGAGCATGGTCTGCGTGGGGTGCTGATTGGCCCCGTCGCCAGCATTCACTATGGGGACAGGGGCGATCTCGGAGGCATAGCGCGCAGCGCCCTCCAAGGGGTGGCGCATGACGATAAGATCCACGTAGTTCGACACGGTGAGGATGGTGTCGTGTAGGGATTCCCCCTTGGTTACGCTTGACGAGGAGGCCTCTGCAAACCCCAGCACACGCCCCCCCAGCTGGTTCACAGCGCTCTCGAAGCTTAAGCGCGTGCGGGTGGAGGGTTCGAAGAATAGCGTTGCCACTACCAAGCCCTCCAGTACGGGCAGACGAGGATTCTTCGAAAACTCGTCCGCCAAATCGAGCAAACCGAGGATTTCCCCCTTGCTCAAGTCATCGATGGATACCAGCGACCTCCCTTTCATCATGATGCTCTTACCTTTCTATTTGCCCACCCGCTGGCGCCATGGCCAGCGTTTGATGCCAATCCTCTGGGGCCAAATGGCTCCTCAACCACGCCTCTACCATCGTCAGGCTCCCCTGGGGCCACCCCACGCGGAGAGCGCAGGCCGCCTCGCCGTAATCCATAGGCCCTTGCTGCCCCCCCGTGGCACGCACGAAATCGAGTACACGTTGCAGCTGGGAATACTGCGCGGAAATGGCATAGTAAACCGTTTGGTGTTTCTCTGCTGTGGTGCCGGCTTCCAAGGCCCTCTCTGCGGCAGTACGGTAGGCCGCAGTGAGCCCCGGGACGCCCAGCTTCACTCCTCCGTAATAGCGCACCACGAGTACCAGCACGCACTTTAGCCCTGCTGCCCGAATGGCGCCGAGGATAGGCCGGCCAGCTGTGCCCGCAGGCTCCCCGTCGTCACTCTGGCAAAAGCTCTCCCCCTGCGCATCCAAGACAGCGCCATAGCAGCAGTGGTGGGCCGATGGGTGGGCAGCACGAAGCGTCTTGCGCCTCGCTCGTACCTCGCTAAAGCCCCCCGAGAGCGGGAATCCAAAGGCTAGAAAGACGCTCCGTCTCTCACGGTATTCGCCCGTACAGGGGTTCAACAACGTGGTGTAGCCCGCTTCACACATTCTGCGTCTCTCGCTTGCCTAGCGCTTTGCGCACGCCCCACACCCACTGGCGCACCCCCAGCGCAATGCAAAATTAATACATCTTCTCGATTTCACTCTGTGTGAGCCGCTGGTGCTAGGGGTCAATGCGTTTCGAGGATAACTCGTAGTAGTGCTGGGCGCATGGAGTTAAAACGACAAAGGCCCTAGCAATCAAAACGTAAGGCCCTTTTCGCTGTTGTGGGAGCAACATAACTTGCAGGAAATACGTTACATTTACAAGTCGTTAAGTCTAGACAAGTCCCCGATAGCCGCGCAGCCCAATGAATTTTCTCGGACACCTCTACCTCGCGGGCGCAGACCCGCAGATCCGCTTGGGAAACTTCATTGCGGACCACATCAAGGGCATCCCGCTCACCAGCTATCCCCCCGATGTGGCCCGTGGGATCGTGATGCATAGGGCCATCGACTCTTTCACAGATACGCACCCTGGGCTCAGCCGCTGCCGGGAGTGGCTACGCCCAGGCTATAAGAAGTACGCCAGCGTGGTGCTGGATGTGCTCATGGATCTTTTCATCGCCAACAGCTGGTTCAAGCTGTCCCCTTACCCCTACAAGCCCTTCGTCTACCAGTTTTACCTGCAGCTGGTGCGCCAGTGGTCGCTGCTGCCCCCCTACTGGCACGACCACCTGCCGAGCCTCGTTGAGGACGATCGTTTGGGGCGCTACCAGACCATCGAGGGGATATGCGAATCGCTTGACATCATGGCCACCACCACCACCCTACCCGATGCCAGCCCCTACGTTAGGCGGCTCGTTGAGGAGCGGTACCACGAGATCGACCTTATCGTCCTGAGCTTCCTGCACGACATCACGGCCGCCATGATCCGCCAATTCGAAATTGCCCCCTGCGGCTGGGATCGTATGCCACACTTGACGGAAGAATAGGGCAAGCTGCTTGGGTGCTTAGCGGTAGCTAACTACGGCGTACTCTCGTCCACTGCGCCCTGGCTTCCCGCTAGCGTATGAAGGAGCACTCCTTGGTGAGCAGGTTGCCCACGGCATCCCGCACCTCGAGGCGCAGGGTATGCTCCTGCCGCAGCAGGGGTGCGTCGGGGGGGAAGGAATAGCTTGCGAGGTTCGTCTTAGGCTCCCAGTTGAATACCTTCCACTGGCCGTCGATATAGCCATCGATGCGCTGGATGGCCGTGTGCTGGTCGGTGACGGTGAGCTCGATCTGCGAAGTTGGGCTGAGCGTACGTCCACACACGCGCTGCAAGCCTCTAGGGGCGATGGTCGGTGGCACGGTGTCCACCCCGATGGTGTACTCGGCAAAGCTGCGGATATGTGCTGAAGCCCAGTCGCCCTGCCAAGAGCACGGGGCCACGAAGTAGTGTGTTCGCCCCTTTGGGGCCACCGAGGCCAGAAAGCAGTAGCGGCGGAGTCTGCCCGGCACGTTGGGGGCATAGATACTCAGTAGTCCAGGTTTGAGGAGGGGTACAGCGGTGTTGTCCAAGGTCACAGAGGGGGCTAGGTGCCGGGTGGTGGTGTCGCGTAGCGAATTCCTGAGCGCGAGGTTGTAGGGGAGTGCGCGAGCCGGCAGGTGGAGTTTGAACCATTTGGTTTGTATGTCGCATGCGCTATCGTAGCAGACCTGTCGTGCATCGGACAGGGCGGCGGGGGGCTCGTTGGCCTTACCCTTGAGCTGTAGGTGGAGCGAGGCGGTATTGCCCAGCAGGTCGCCAATGGAGATGGTTACGGCAGCGCGCTCGCCCTCACGTAGCGTAATCAGGCCCCGATGGGTGGTGGCGTAGCGGGAGAGGCCATTGCCAGGCAAGACGAATAGGAGAGCCACCCGCGAGCCATTGGCTCTGCGCAGCCCATAGTCTACGTGTGCATCGGCATAGATGGACTCGCTGAAGGCCACGCAGTGCATGTCGAAGAGGTAGACGGTGTCGCCATTGAGGGTGAGGACGATGGAGTTGATGCCGCAGCGAAGGCTACTATCGTTGACCCTGTCGTAGGCCTCAATGCCCAAGCCCACCACGGAGCCTACGGCAATGGTATCGAGTCGGGCGTAGTACTGTGTGCCCTCCCTGCGGAAATAGAGGCGCTGTCGGTGGGTAAGGGAGGATTCATAGTCGAGGGTGTCGAGGGGGTAGAGGTAGAGCTTGGTGAAATAGGGCGGTATGGTGTCGTGGTGTCGAATGCCGCCGCGCACAGGGTTGTATGGGGCGCCATCGCGCAGATTGCGTAGCTCGAAATGGAGATGTGGGCCGCCTGAGCTACCAGTATTGCCGCTATAGGCTATGATGTCTCCGCGTTTGACAGGCAGGAGACCTGCTGGGGGGAAGAGCTGGACTTGGTAGCTCCGTCGTTTTTCCTGCTGGGCCAGCACCCAGTCCTCAATGCGAGGTGCGAAGCGCTGGAGGTGTCCATAGACCGACATAGTGCCGTTTTGGTGGGTGATGTAGAGACAGCGGCCGTAGCCTGTGGTGGAGACGTTGACCCTGGCCACCATGCCGTCGTCCACCGCGTAGACGGGGTGGCCCTGCTCGCTGTTGGTTCTATAGTCTATGCCGGCGTGGAAGTGTCTGCCTCGTATTTCGCCAAAGCTCCCGGAAAGCGTGAGCGGGGTGTCGAGAGGGGGGCGGTAATTGGCCTGCGGGTAACGCTCGTGGGCAAAGGGGGGTTGCGCTGCTAGCGGGTAAGCCCACAGCAATAGGGAGCAGGACAGGAAGAGATATCGCGATAGATGCATCGTAGGCATACGGGGATGCGTTGACATGCTGGTGGTTTGGTGGTCAAAGAGGGCAGCATGGCATTGGAACGGGGTTAGACGGCCACTTGGGCCTTTATAGTAGGCCACGGGTCGTAGCCCTCTAAGTGGAAATCATCGTAATCGTACTCGGTGACGGGTTTTGGGTCGGTGTCGATGACTAGCTCTGGCAAGTGGCGCGGGGTACGGGTGAGCTGTTCGTGAATGGCACTCAGGTGGTTGAGGTAGATGTGCACGTCGCCGAGTGTATGGATGAATTCGCCTGGTTTTAGCCCGCAGCTGTGGGCCAGTAGGTAGGTCAGCAGTGCATAGGACGCGATGTTGAAGGGGACCCCAAGGAAGAGGTCGGCACTGCGCTGGTAGAGCTGGCAGGAAAGCCGTCCATTGGCCACGTAGAACTGGGCCAAGAGATGGCAGGGTGGCAGGGCCATCTGATCGAGCTGTCCCACATTCCAAGAAGAGAGGAGTATGCGCCGGGAAAAGGGGTCGTCTTTGAGCTGCTGCTGGATGAGGGCGATCTGGTCGACAAAGGTTCCCTTGTCGGTGGCCCAATGGCGCCACTGCGCCCCGTAGACAGGGCCTAGCTCTCCTTGGCTATCCGCCCATTCGTCCCAAATGGTCACGCCGTGGTCGTGTAGGTACTGGATGTTTGTGTCGCCCCGTAGGAACCAAAGCAGCTCATAGAACACGGAGCGGTAGTGGATTTTCTTCGTGGTCAGGAGGGGGAAACCTTTCTGTAGGTCGAGCCTGTACTGGTAGCCGAAGGTGCCGATGGTGTCAATGCCCGTGCGATTCTTGCGCCGCTGCCCCTGCTCTAGGACGTGGCGCACTATGTCGAGATATGCCTTCATCGTGGCGAGCTAGTGACGTGAATTGGGCTTGTAGGCCGCCGCGTTGATACGGATAGAGGGGGGCTCGCCGTAGGCCCTGATGAATTCGACCTTCCTGATGTAGAGCAGGGTGGCCCGGCGCTGTACGGCTTTTTTCTGGAGCTGCATGACGGCGGCCTTCTCTAGGTCATCGGAGGTCATGCGGCCCAGGTTGCGACTTTGGGTTAGCGTGACATCGTACTTGTCCACATAGAGCATCCCCTGGCACTCGGCAGAGTCCTTGGTTACTTTGACGTCTTTCCAGGAGGCCGTGGGGGCAGCTGCGGGGATCACTGCGTTACCTTTGGTAGGCTTGCTTGGTTCGTCGGAGGCCTTGGTGGGTGGCGTGACGACCTCGGGCGTAGCTGGAGCCGCTGGGGTCGTAGGCTGCGGGGCAGAGGCCTCTGGCGCCGGGATAGGCGCAGGGGCAGTTGGCACGCTATCCCCAAACTCTACCCGGAGCACCTGGTTCACAGGCACTTGCTCAAGATCCTGATCGGGGCGCATGAAGTAGAGGATATCGCTGGAGAGGCTCACAATTTTGCATTCCACCACGCCCCCATTGCGCAGCACGATGCGGTCGGACAAACGGGCACTTGGGGTCAGTTGGCGAGCTGGCCAAGGCATGGCCGTGGGGGCAGGGAATGCGGGTAGGCAACACAGGAGTTCCAACAGGAAGAGCGTACATGCGGCCATTGCTAGCCGAGTACGCAAGGAGGTATGAGTAACCATGGGCTTTATGTGAAGGTGTTATATCTAGGTATGAGTGTCAAATCCTATGCCACCGGGGAGGATTGTGGGCTAGGCGGCCTTTGCTTGGCGAGCAGACTCTCCATGAGCTGAATGAGGCTTTCATTCTGAAAGGGCTTGGCCAGGAATGCGTCCATGCCCACGCGGAGGCAATGGTTCTTGTCGCCCTTTTGCTCATAGGCCGTGAGAGCAATGATCGGCACATAGGCGTTGTTTTTGGCTTCCTGGGTTCTTATGCGACGTGCGGCCTCTATGCCCGAGAGATTTGGTAGGCGTAGATCCATGAGGATCAGGTGGTAGTGTGTGGACTTAGCCATGGCCACGGCCTCTAGTCCATCGTTGGCCACATCTAGCTGCCCCACCAACGGCTGCAGGGTATGCTGCATCACGCGCTGATTGATGGCATTATCCTCCACGAGGAGTATGTGCGCCATGCGCAACTTGGAAGCCATGGGACTGCCTCCCCCGAGCTCCTTGGGAATCACGGCCACCGCGCTATCACCTGCTGGGAGCATCATGCCCTTGCGTGGGGCCTCTAGCGCGAGGTTGAAAGCCACGGTGATGCCATACTGTGTGCGCTGGACGGTAATTTTGTGGAAGGCATCTTCCTCATCGGGGTGGGTGTTCCCCGTGTCGGTGGCTGCAGCAGGCGGGGCGAGTACCTCGCCTTGCCCCGCAGCAAACACTACCCGTGCAAGGAACTCATCCTTGTTGGATGCCCCCAGGAAGAGGGTGCTCACGTAGAGGGTGTGTTCCTTGAGCAGGGTGTCGTATAGGGTGTCGATGACGATGTGCTCAATTTGGTTGTTGAGCTCCACGGTGTTGCCTCGCACATAGGCAGAGATGGAGGGGTCGAAGGAGTAGTGTACCTGGGCCTGTAAGTTCTGCGAGAGCAAGGCCAGCTCGACGCGGCTCTCAATATGCTCGGTGAGGTAGAAGTAGGAGAGCTGGGCCCCTTTATCGTTTTTGGAAGCCGCCAAGAGCAGATTCTCGGATAGCTCGCCGAGCAGAGAGGCTGCCCGCTGCAAGTCCTCACCGATTGCGTCAGCTGAACGCTGCTCGCCATCATGCTCCGTGGAGGCCTGGTGCTGCGACATGGCCTTGTTGACCAAGGAGAGGGCGGTATTCACTTGGTAAAGGATGCTCTTGAAGATCTTTACCGTGGGGGGCTGGGCGGTGTGGGGCTCCAGCGAACCTAGGCCTCGGCGCGGCTTGAGGACGTAGGGCAAATCGACAGCTATGAACACGAAGACGGTCTCCACCAGCAGGGTCAACAGTGCCGCCAAGGGGTCATTCTCCGGAGCGGCGGAGTGCCCCGGAATGAAGAGAGCTGCGCAGGCGAGCAGAAGGTAGGTGAGAGATACGAGCGAAAGGCCACGATGCGGGTAGAGCAGGATGGCCATCAGGGGAAAGATCAGGATGCTAAACTGGGCAAAGGACTCATCGTACGAGAATCGGAACTTTAGAAGGATCAGAGCCCCCAGCGCGATGAGCAAAAGAAAAGCCCAGCGCAACTGGGCTTTCGGCCTGCGCAACGCATAGAAGCCTATTGCCCCCAGCGCGGCGATGGCACTCCCGAACAGCATGGTGTAAAGCGAATGCGGGGAGAATGTGGCCACCAAGGCTTCCAGGAGCCCTACCACACCGATAGTGAGGGCGCAGAGGGCAGGCACTGTCTGCTGGGTATGCTTCTTTACGATCATGGCCTCAATGCTTCCAGTTGGGCACATACTGCCCTAGCTGCGGGTTTCCGTGTCCGGTAGCTTGACGCACTGGTCGCTTGCGTGGCTCAGGCAAGTAGGGCCGCACATCGACATTGGGCTCAAAAAGCCAGCGGCCGTTGGGCTGCAGTCGCAGCGCATCAAACGAGAAGTCTGGCCCGTAGTATTGCGGCATGTCGAAGTACTCTTCCTTCGCGGGGGAGAGATGATCCATCAGCAAAAGGTGAAACTTTGATAGGTATAGCATATTCATGCCGACCCTACTGCCATGGGCAAAGATCAAACGCCCATAGTGCTGCCGTCCATAGCTGATGTAGGGCATTCCAAAGAGAAGGCTCTGCTCCGTGGGCTGCAGCACCTCGACCACTCGCCGCGTAACAAAATCGGTGGCACCCGCCACGCCCAAAAGAAGGTAGGCTGTCTCCTGGGTCGGCAGGGCAAAGGGGATAATGTCGAAATAGACCGCCCCCACCCAGTCGTTCGGGGAGCATCGGTAGAAAAGCCATTCCTCGGGTACAAGCCCCTGACCCACTGGAATCCTCCTATCTCGCAGTGGATAGTAGCGAGGCGACTCCCCGGGCAGCTGGTGCACTACAAGCCCCAAGTAGCACCAAGTATGGTCGCGCAGGCGATGCCCCCAGGTCAGGATCCGGAGCGTGCGGAGCGAGTCGCGGATGTCGGCCAGCCCCTGCAAGCGTGGTACTGCTGCCGCTAGGCCCCCATGCTGTTGAAGATAGGCCAACAGGGAATCCCGGAATTGCAGCCCAAGGGCTGTGTCGTAGAGTTGCGAAGAGGAAGCCTCCCACAGACTGCGCAGCGCCACGGTGTCCACTGCTTGCGCGCGCAGATTGCCCACAATCCCCAGCAGTGCCACCAGCCCGAACAGCATGCGCCGCGTGCTCAAGAGCATACCGACCTTAAAATTCATAGCTCCCACTGCGCCCATGACGGCCTCACACTACGCGAAGGTACATTTTATTCCGAGCACACACGCCGCACGCAGCCCGGCAGCACCACAAGGCCGAAAAGAAAAAGGGGAGACGCCCTCGCGCCTCCCCAGTGATCTAGCCGGGGTTCGAACCCGGGACCCCATCCTTAAAAGGGATGTGCTCTACCAGCTGAGCTACTAGATCCCCTCACCTACAGCTGTGGCAAAGGTAGCAACTTTCACTCGGTCCGCAAAACCGCTAGCGCCCCCACACCCCACCATTAGCCCGCATAGCCATGTAGACTAGAGCTCGATAAAAGGTTAACACCAAAGTAGGTGATCAGTAGCAACAGGAAGCAGAGTAGATTGAGCCAATTCCACAGCATGGGACGACGTAGCGTGGCAAACAGCTGGCTATGCAGCAGCACTGCGTACGCCAAAAGGGAAATGGTAGCCCAGGTCTCCTTGGAATCCCAACTCCAATAGGCCCCCCAGGAGATATTGGCCCAGCAGGCACCCAGAAAGATACCCGCAGCCAGCAGCCACAGCGCCGGGTAGAGCAATAGCTGCGCAAGGGCATCGAGTGGCCAAACATGCCCTCCCACACCAGCTGTTGTCCATCTATTCTCACGTCGCACCACGGCCAGCAGAGAGAAAAGGCAAGAGAGGGCAAACAGCGCATAGGCCAGCATGATAACCCCCACGTGGACACTCAGAATGGGCGTATGGAGGATGGGCATGGGGTGCGTGAGCGAGGCCTCACGATGCGTCACATAGGCAGCTAGAAGGAAAAAGCCTGCGATAAGCATAGAAAGCGGGGAGACTAAGGGGAGTCTTCGGGACAAACCAAGCCCTAGCAGAAGGAGCAGGATGGCCACAGCCAGGTTGGTGTCCAATCCATTGGTGAGGGGAACATTCCCGAGCACAAGTCCACGCAGAATGTAGCCAGTACCAACCACCAAAAGCCCAAGCAAAGGAAGTAACAGGGAGAGGTGAGCTAGCCACGGGAAGCGCGGTGTGCCAAGAAAAAGCAGCAGGGCTGCCAGGAAAAGGTAGGGAAAGGCTATCAGGATGAAGGGAAATGCATTATAGATGCGCTCCGCAGTAAGCCTGAAGTGCGCTGGTATAGCTCCTGGCGGTGCGTTTAGACGCTGGTAGGCTGCAATCTTTAGTGCTAGCTGGCGTGCAGAGTCTTCCTGATGCTCCACAATATGTTCACGGAGCAAGTCGAGCGCATGGTGGATGAAAAGGGTATCCTGCGGTGGCAATCGCTCGCTAGGCAATGGGGAAGCCGGAGCGTACCAATGGCATGTGGAGCTGTCGGTATAGGGAAAGATGGTAGGCTGCAACCCTCTACCAATGGCGATGAGCAGGGAAACCTTTTCGTGAAGCTGGTTAGCCGCTTGAAACAGGGGGCGTTCGGGGTTACGTTGGTATTGAACTAGATAGGGCTTTAGCAGGTAACCGCGGAGCGGATGGAAGAGTTCATCGAGGGCTATGGGATTGCGGAGTCCAAGTTCTTGAAGGAGCTCGGCAGACTCTACGTGTATACAGGGGTTACACCTCATCTGTGGGAAGAAGAGCATCCATTGGCAGAGCAGCGATATGGCCTGACTTGCCGAGGGCATCTTGCCCGTGAGATAGGTGTTGAAGTCGCGGGCGTAGGTGTCTAGTGGGACAATGCGTCCGTTGTACGGCACCACGAGCTGGTCGAGCAGGCGGCTAGGGATGGGCGGCAGCGTGTCTGACTGGGCCTGTGTGGGAATGGACACCATGAGGAACAGAGCTGGGAGAAGGATGGCTCGACGGAGCAACCAACGGAAACGCCCCTGACGGTGGGCCATGGTCCAAAGCATGAAAAGCAAGAAAAGCAGGTAGCCCGCGTATGAGCATGCGGTGCCATAGGGATCAAAGGCGACCTGGATACCCACCGAGGGGACATTGTGCCCCATGTCCATGAGGAACAGACGGTAGCCCGCCCTATGCACAATGCGATTGAGGGCTAGGGTCACGGTGTCTGCCTCTCCTCCACTAGCGGCCAAAAGGAGCGTAGCCTGGTAGTCCTTCGGGGTAGATGTGCCTGGGTAGTAGAGTGTGTGGGCCTCTATAAGCGCGAGCGAAAAGGGCAAGCGATGCAGGCGCCCGTTCACCCAGAGCTGCTCTACAGGAGGACCTGCACGATGTAACCTTGCCATAGTACGCCAACCGGTAAGTCGCGACATACCACCACCAAGCACGATCAGGAGCATGGCGACATGGAGCAAAAGCGTGGGCGAGTTGAGCTTGCGACGATAAGTCCACAGTGTGAGAGTAATTGTCAATGCAAGGCTGCCCCAGAGTAGGTAGAACCACCAGGCACGGTAGAGCATGGTCTGAGCAGTCTCACGCCCCATAAGCTGCTCCACCACGGTGGCTGCAATGAGAACCTGCAGCAGAACAAAGAGCAGCAGAAATGGGCAGCGGGCATCGCCTAGGAATACCCGCCGCCTACCACAGGAAAAGAGAGGCTTCACTGTATGGCCCTAAAGAGACTCCACGAAGAGAACCAGCTGGTCACGGTCATGCTTGGAGAGGGCCTTGTACTTGTTCTTTATCTCCTGGGCCTCACCGCCATGCCAGAGGATGGCCTCTTCGATGCTTTGGGCTCGGCCATCGTGGAGATAGGACTCATAGCCATTGACCACCAGGGTGAGGCCTATGCCCCAGAGAGGTCGCGTACGCCACTCCTTGCCATCGGCTAGGAAGTCGGCCCGATGGTCAGCCAAGTCATCACCCATATCATGGAGCAAAAGATCGGTGTAGGGATAGATAGTCTGATGGGCCAAGGCCGCAATGGGACTATCGCCCGTAGTCATAGAGGGACGGTGGCACTTGGTGCAGCCCGTTTCATCAAACAGGCGGTATCCGTCCTTTACCTCTGGCCTATCGAGATTGCGCGGCGCAGGAACACCCAAGGTCTGACAGTAGAGCGTGACAGCGTGTAGCTCTGCTTCCGACACCTCAAGTGCCCCAGCAGGTCGCACCTTCGGCCACCCCACATTCATGTTGTACTGCTCCTCCTGGGCATGGAGAGGATTGGTCAGCCCCATGTCGTTGACCATGGCCGCGGCGCACTGGTCCTTGATAGTGGCAGTATTGGCTTTCCATCCAAAGCGCCCCAACATGGTCTTCTGGCACTCATCGCTCCAGACATAATTCGCACGTCCAGATATCTGATCCCTATCCCTATCGAATGGATCGGCATAGGAGAGCACCTCCGCCTCGGGGACAGCCTCCAAAAGGCCCAATCCAAACACGGGAGAGCCTATCCGTGGCGAGAGCTGCCCATAGGCCGGGAAAGGAGTGTAGGCATCGATCACGCCGTAGTTGGGCTTCCTCAGCTTGACTACCGTGCCATCGGCAAAGGTCTCTTCTCGGTCCTCATAGCTCACCATAAAGTGCACCTCGGGCATATAGGAGGTGTTGGTGACGGCATTCTGCTGTAGTTGACCTCCAAATCCTGGCAGGGGAATGGGGCCTTTTATCGGGTCGTTGCCCGCAGAGACCCGCAGGAAAAAGCCCGTACGCTTATTGAGGTTGACAGGGAATGGCGGGCGCCCATCGTCCTGATGGCAATCGATGCAGGAACTATTGTTGAAGAGAGGCCCCAGGCCCGCGTAGAGCTGGTTGAGCGTGCCCGCTTGCACATAGGTAGTCTCAAAAAGCTTATCGCCATAGTCGTGCTCTAGGGCCTCGGTTTCTGTAAGCCCATCCATAGGCTGACCGAAGGCCTGACTCGACTGCAGAAACGTAGTGCCCTCCTTGCCTCCTGCGAAGCGGTGAAGCGCCACATCGTAGGGATCGGGCAGCTGAGGCTCGTCCTCCTCCTTACAGGCAAAAAGGGTCACGGCCAGCCCAAGGCAGACTAGCAGGAGAAAGTGCTTAAAATAGTTATAGCTTGACATAGCAATGGGAATAACCAAGGACTCCCCGACCGTTGAGGCCAGGGAATCCTGGAAGCATGCACACTAAAAGTCGTAGTCGGACTTATTGATGACAGGCAGGAGTTCATCATTGAGCATGGCACTCAGGGCACTGGCTTTCTCTAGGGCCACTTGGCACTGCTGCCGCCCCTTGGTATTACCATCCTTAATGGCATCGGTAAAAGTACCCTCTATGCCCTCAATGGCCTGCTGAGCCTCATCGATGGCCTTGACGATCTTATCTGCCAGCTCCTTCTTCCCTATGGCTGTCAGCAGATCGTCGATGCCTGGCCCTTTGTGCCCATTGTTGTCGCCGAGGAAAGTGTTACGGATGCTCTCTATGTTGTTGATAAAGTCAGTCTTGGAGTTGTGGGCAAAGCGCGACTCCTCCAGGTCTGGATGGGCACCCCCTGGCCGTTTACCATTAGCTGCCTCGCCGTTGAGGGCGTTGTTGATCTTCTCGTTGGCCACCTCATCAGAGATGTCAACCGAACCCTTGACAAACTCCTCCAGCGCGCTGCGGCGCGAGGGGTACTTCTTGTTGCCGTCTTGCCCCGCTGAGGCTATCTGCTCGGCATAGGGTGTCCATTTGACCACCAGTTTATCGGCTATATCCTTCACGTCCTGCGCAGCTGCCAAGAGATACTCTAGCTTGCGGGGCGAGCTGGCCAAGGACGGGGCCATCTCATCAGACCAAAGCATGTACTCCACCAAGTGGAAGCCACGGGTATTCTCATTGGCAGTCACCACCGCCACGGTAATAGCCTCTGTGCCTTTTAGCACAGCATCCATGCCAGCCTTGTCTACTGGCCATGTGTCGATAGCCGGGTCGAGTCCCTCGGAGTCGGTAGGCCCAAAAAGAAACGCCTCCGACTGCTCCCACGGCACCCGCGCATCGCGCCAAGCCTGACGCGCCTCTGCCAGCTTGGCCTCCGTGGGATCAGCCTTGTATGCCTTCACCTTCTCCAGCATAACCCCAGCCTTGGCCTGAAGCTCCTTATAGGTAGGAATAATCACATTGTACCCCAAATTCTTCAACACCTCCGTGGCATCAGCCTTCTTGGCAGGCTCAGGCGCCGGTTTGTCCTTCTTGCAACCTACTAACGGCAGCACAAGCAACAGCAACAGGGCTGCATTCCATAGCATTAAACGTTTCATTCTACTAAGAAATTATTGTTTCCATTTAAAATGAGACACCCAGCCCAGCACTGAATATCTGGTCTTGCGCCCTATGGCCGAGGTCTTGCATGGTCTCACGGTCCACATGCTCACTTCCCCGCCACTTGTGCATGTACTCCAGCTTCAACACGGCATGGGAGAGAAATTGCCAGTTGATGCCACAGGTGGCCATCTGACGCTGCCAGTCTCCGTTCTTGTGCACAGGGTGCGTAACCTCAAACATGGAGTCGAAGTAATCGTAGCGACCAAAGAGGAAAAGGCGCATGCCGTAGTTTCTGGGAACGTAGTAGAGCAAGTCGAAGGCTAGCTCACCATAGGCGCCCAAAGCAGCCGTGCCTACTGGTGTACGCTTCACCCCTAGCGCATTGGAGAGGTTCTTATTCTTGTAGGATATGATGTCTGCATCAGCGAGGTGGCCGTAGAGCCCTGAAGCCATGGCGCGGAAGGCATAGCCATCCCATAGAAAATGCCCCTCGGCTATCCAAACTCGCCCCTTGGCATCTAGAATATCCTGTTTGGGCCTGTTGGGCGTGGTGTTACCTGTGTAGGCTGCAAGACCCACATAGGAGTGCTGGCCAGGGCCAAAATGATAGTTGAGGCGCCCACTCACGGCAAATGCCTCGGCAATCGGACGCTCAAAGCGCACCTGGTAGCCTCCACGGATCCAATTGCGCGAGCTGAAGCCCGAAGCATCCAAGCCAGAGGAAAGGGTCAAGGTGTAGCGTAGCGTGTTGTCCAGAAAACCACCAAATAGCTGAACACCTGTCTCATACCAGCTACAGGGAATGAGCGCATGCTCCATGGGAGAGGCCAGCACGGTTGAGTATTTCATGGGATCGCTCAGCTGTTGCGCCAGCCCAACGTATACTTTCACACGCCCTAGGCGCACATTGAGGTAAGGATGGAGCGTAGCCTCAAGAAACAGCTCCTCCAGCTTGACCTCCCCGCCCTGCTCTACCTCCTGCTCAAACTCTCCAGCCTCCTCGAGGGCATCGAACTCCATGGCAGTGCCTGTGCCCCCATGCTCAAACTCCATCTCCGCCTCAAACCATAACCAGCGGTAGAGCTTATAGCGAAATTCAAACTTGAAGCGCTCCAGGTCTATCTGGTCCTTCTGGTAGGGGTCAAGATCATAGCGTATGTAGTTACGATAGTTGGCCGTGGCCATACCCCGAAGCTCTAGCCTGTTGAGCCAGCTGGGCGCGCTGGGCTGAGCCTTCTCTAGGGTATCCACTGTCGGTGGGACAATAAGATATTCTATCTGAGTATTCTCCTGCTGCGCCCGCAAGCCCAAGGAGGGCAACAACAGCATAGACATCATTAGAACCAAGGAAGTGAACTGCCGCATAGTTTGCTGTGGGGTCTAATCCCTATGGCAGCAAAGGTCGGCAGCTCAAGCGGCTGAACCTACCATACTTTATTCCTAACCTTCCGGGCGTGCGCAAAAAGGAGCTTATTGCACTAGGCACGCCATTTTACGCCTATCACCAAAATGGGGGATGGGGGTGGAGAAGTTCGGGCAATAGAAGTGCCTAAGCCAGTCAAGATTGCACATCAACTCCACCAAATCACCTATGATGAGTGCTTCGCTAACCAACAGGGCACACGGCATTCGGCATAGTTGTAGTCGTCCCCACGGACAAGACGGAGAGCCTGTAGAGGCAGCAAGCAATCAGCGATGGCCCAGAGCCTGAAATGCACCAATGGATGATGGTGTGGAGTGCGCGATAACAAACGCAAGGCAGCTGGCCACATCGGACACCAACACCCCGTCTGGGCAACGATGGCTTCTCCTCTACCCACCACTGAAGGACAACAAAAAGGGAGACCCATATGGATCCCCCTTCGCTGTAAAGTAGTACGCTGTATTACTTCTTGGTGTAATCGTAGAAGCCGCGTCCGGTCTTACGGCCCAAGAGGCCAGCTCGCACCATCTTGCGCAGCAGGGGATGCGGACGGTACTTGCTGTCGCCGAACTCATTGTAGAGCACCTCCATGATGGCCAAACAGACATCCAGGCCTATCAGGTCGCCCAGCTCTAGCGGGCCCATGGGGTGGTTGGCGCCCAGCTTCATGGCGGTGTCGATCTCATCGCGGGAAGCGACGCCATCGGCCAAGATACCGATCCCCTCATTGATCATGGGCACTAGGATACGGTTCACAACGAAGCCTGGCGCCTCATTGACCAGCACGGGAGTCTTGCCTAGCTCGGTGGCAAATGCGGTAACTGTTTCGCACACCTTCCCGCAGGTGAGCTGTCCCTTGATGATCTCCACGAGCTTCATCACGGGCACAGGGTTGAAGAAATGCACGCCGATCACCGACTCAGGGCGGCTCACCACGGAGGCCAGCTCCGTGATAGAGAGCGAAGAGCTATTGGTAGCCAGGATGGCCCCCTGCTTGCATACGCCATCGAGTTCTTTGAAGATGCCCTTCTTGACCTCCATGTCCTCGGCGATGGCCTCGATCACTAAGTCGCAATCGCGCAGATCGCTGTAGCTGAGGGTCGTGGTGAGCAGGGAGAGCGCCTTGTCGCAAGCCGCCTGATCCATTTTTCCCTTCTCTACCAGGCGTTTGAGGCTCTTCTCTATCTTCTGCTTCGATTTATTGATCGACTGCTCCGAGCGGCCCTTCTGGAGTACGGGCATCCCCTTCTGAAGGAGCGTCTGGACGATGCCTGTACCCATGGTACCTGTACCACACACACAAACTTTCATAGTACTTCCCCCTTTTAGTATGCGTAGCGCATACGGTTAGACTTCCTACTACTGTCCCCTATAGGTTGCCTTCTCCTTGCGGAGGAAGGCGGCCATCCCGGCCTTCTGGTCCTCCGTGGCAAAGCAGGATGAGAAGAGCGCACTCTCGTAGGTTAGCGCCACGTCGAGTGGGCTATCCATGCCGCGCAGTATGGCCTGCTTGGCACTGCGCACGGCTACAGGGGCCTGCTGGGCTATACGTTCGGCCAGCGCAAGCCCCGTGTTCTCCAGCTCCTCGGGCGCCACCACCTGATTGACCAGCCCTATCCGCAAGGCCTCCTCAGCCTTGATATTGCGGGCCGTGTAGATCAACTCCGCGGCCACACCTGCTCCCACCAAGCGGGTCAAGCGCTGCGTGCCACCGAATCCAGGCGTGATGCCCAACCCGACCTCTGGCTGCCCAAAAAGTGCCTTCTGTGAAGCTATGCGGATGTCGCATGCCAGCGACAGCTCACAGCCCCCCCCCAGCGCAAAACCATTCACCAAGGCTATCACAGGCACGGGCAAGAGCTCGATTTGACGAAACACCCTATTGCCCTTCTCCCCGAAGGCCTTGGCGGCAAGTGGGGTAAGCTGCGACATGGCCTTGATGTCGGCCCCGGCCACGAACGACTTGCCCGTGCCCGTGAGCAACACCGCCCGCAGGGCGGTGTCTGCTCCCAGCTGGTAGAAACAGCACTCCAGCTCATCGAGCAGGGCCGTGTCCAGCGCATTGAGCACCTCCGGGCGGTTGATAGTGACCTTCGCGATGTACTCGCTGGGGCGCTCAACCACAAGCCATTGAAACGAAGTAGTAGCCATCATCGACCTCCCTACTTCACTTGGCTCTCCTTACGGAGCTTCTCGAGCCTCTCGGTAAGCAGGGGCACTATCTTGTGCAGGTCGCCTACGATACCCAGATCGGCCACATTGAAAATGGGAGCTTCCTTGTCACGGTTGACGGCAATGATGTAGTTCGACTCCTCCATGCCCGCCAAGTGCTGGATGGCCCCGGAAATGCCGAGCGCAAAATATACATCGGGGCGCACCGTTTTACCCGTCTGGCCCACCTGGACATCGTGATCCATGATGCCCGCGTCGACCATGGCGCGCGATGAGGACACCTGGCCGTTGATCACCTTGGCCAAGGCCTCCAGCTTGGCAAAGCCCTCTTTGCTGCCAACGCCGCGACCGCCAGAAACCAAGATGCTGGCCTCAGTGATGTCCTTCTTTTTCTTCTGCTCAAACTCCTCGCGCACCAGAGTCACCTTGAAGCGAGAGCGGTCGAACTTCACGGGGAAGTTCTCTATCTCGCCCTTGCGGTTCGGCTCTCGCTTCAGCTTGCGCATCACGCCGGGGCGCACCGTGGACATCTGCGGGCGGTTGTCGGTACAAAGGATGGTAGCCATGAGGTTACCACCGAACGCTGGACGTGTCATTTGCAGGTTGCCATCCTCGCCGATGGCCAGCCCTGTGCAGTCGGCCGTGAGCCCCGTGTGGAGCCTGACGGAGAGCCTAGGGGCCAAATCGCGCCCGATGGTGGTAGCACCAAACAAGACGGTTTCTGGACGCTTGGCATCAATGATCTGCGATATGGCCTGGGCATACTGCTCGGTGAGGTAGTTCTCCAGATGCGGAGAGTCTATCACTATCACCCCGTCGGCGCCATACTCGATGAGCAGATTGGCCTGGTCAGCGATCTTGTAGCCGAGCAGAATGGCAAACACCTTCTGGTGCGCGCCATCGGCCAGCTCACGCGCTTTGCCCAGCAGCTCGTAGGCCACACTCTGGATCGTGCCGCGGCGCTGCTCGGCGAACACGTAGATGTCCTTATATGCTTTCAAATCCATGGCTAGATGATAAATTTTTCTTGGAGCTTCTCGACGATCAAATCCACAGCCTCCTCGGTGGTCAGCTCATGCACTTCGCCCGCAGCTTTAGTGCCCTTGGCGAAGGACTTGAAGACGCGCGTGGGCGATCCCTTGAGGCCCAGCTTGGTTTGGTCCACGTCGATCTTGTCGGCATCCCAGAGGTTGACAGGTTTATCGTAGGCATCCATGATACCCGCTACAGTCATGTAGCGCGCCTCCTTGGCTGGAGTGACCGCCGTGACCACGCAGGGGGTGTGGACCTCCAGGATCTGGAAGCCGTTCTCCAAGACGCGCTTGCAGAGCAGCTTATCCTTTCCATCAAACTCCAAGCTCTCCACGTAGGACACCTGGGGCAAGTCGAGGTGCTCCGCCAAGCCAGGCCCTACTTGGGCGGTATCGCCATCGATGGCCTGGCGGCCAGTGATGATGAGGTCGTAGCCAATCACCCGCAGGGCGCCCGCGAGGGCATAAGAAGTGGCCAGCGTATCCGCCCCCGCAAACCTGCGGTCGCTCAGGTGATAGGCCTCATCGGCCCCCATGGCAAAAGCCTCACGGAGCATATCGTCGGCCTGATTGGGCCCCATGGTCAACACGGTCACATGCGCACCATATTTGTCCTTGAGCCGCAGGGCCATCTCGAGCCCGCCCTTATCATCGGGATTCATGATGCTCGGCACACCCTCACGGATGATCGTCCCCTTGACCGGGTCGATGCGTACCTCCGTCGTATCGGGCACCTGCTTAATGCACACCACTATATTCATCGCTAATAGGCTTTTGGTAGGATTACTTCAACAAGGCACCACTAATGACCATCCGCATGACCTCCGAAGTGCCCTCGTAGATCTCGGTAATCTTGGCATCACGCATCATGCGCTCCACTGGGTATTCGCGCGTGTAGCCGTAGCCGCCGAAGAGCTGCACGGCCTTGGTCGTCACGGCCATGGCCGTCTCCGCCGCAAATAGCTTGGCATACGCCGCATCCACCGTATAGGGCAGCTTCTGGTCCTTCTTCCAAGAGGCCTTGCGCACCAGCAAGCGGGCTGCCTCCACGCGCGTCTGCATATCGGCTATCTGGAAGGCCGTGTTCTGGAACTTGGCCAGCGGCCGCCCAAACTGCTTGCGCTCCTTCACGTAGGTAATCACCTCATCCATGGCCCCCTGGGCTATCCCCAACGCCTGCGAGGCTATGCCAATACGCCCACCATCGAGCGTCTTCATGGCCACCGAGAAGCCCTTGCCCTCCCTGCCGAGCAGGTTCTCCTTGGGGACAATGCAGTCCTCAAATATCAGCTCGCAGGTGGCCGACCCGCGAATACCCATCTTCTTCTCCTCCTTGCCGATGGAGAAGCCCGGCATGCCCTTCTCAACGATAAACGCCGAGATACCGTGCGTGCCCTGACTCTTGTCGGTCATGGCCATCACCACGAACACATGGGCTTTGGACGCGTTCGTGATGAAGATCTTGGATCCATTGAGCACGTAGTGGTCGCCATCCAAGCGCGCCGTGGTCTGCTGCGCCGAGGCATCCGTGCCCGCGTTGGGCTCTGTAAGGCCAAACGCCCCCAGCCACTCGCCGCTGCAAAGCTTCGGCAGGTAGCGCTTGCGCTGATCCTCTGACCCCAGCTCAAAAATCGGATTGCAGCACAGGGACGTATGCGCCGAGACGATTACGCCCGTGGTGGCGCACACGCGGCTGAGCTCCTCCACGCACATGGAGTAGAGCTGGTTGGTGCCCCCAGCGCCCCCATACTCCTTGGGGAAGGGGATGCCCATGATGCCCAGCGGGCCCATCTTGGCCACCGTCTCCTCGGGGAAACGCTCCTGCTCATCGACATCAGCAGCCAGAGGCTTGACCTCATCCTGCGCAAACTGGCGGATCATCTGCAGGAACAGCTGCTCCGTCTTGGACAACGAAAAATCCATTACGCTTCTTTTTTGTATGTGGACATCTTGTGTACTAAAACATCGAGGGCACCTGGGCAGGCACTATCAGCTCCGCGTCAGTGGCCGCCTTGATATCCTCCAGGCTAAACTCTGGATTCTTCTCCCGAAGCTCCAGTCCCCGCTTGGTGACCTCCAACACGCACATCTCCGTAACAATCATGTTCACCTGCCCCTTGGCCGTAAGGGGAAGCGTGCATTTCTTGAGGATCTTGGGTTTGCCTTTGGCCGTATGCTCCATGGCCAGAACCACCTTCTTGGTGCCGTTGAGCAGATCCATGGCCCCGCCCATGCCAGGCACCAACTTCCCGGGGACAATCCAATTGGCAAGGTTACCCTCTTGGTCCACCTGCAAGGCCCCCAGCACGCTGATGTCCACATGGCCGCCGCGGATCAGCCCAAACGACGTGGCGCTGCTGCAGGTAGCCGCCCCAGGGATGCCCGTGACAAAGCCGCCCCCGGCATCTATGAATTCTGGATCCTCATGCCCCGCAGCAGGCGCGGCGCCCATGCCCACAAGGCCATTCTCCGATTGTACTACCACGTGCACGTTGCTCGGCAGGTAGTCCAAAACCTTCGTCGGCAACCCTATGCCCAAATTGACCACATCCCCATCATGCAGCTCCTTGGCCACACGGCGGGCAATGGTTTCACGCATCTGCTGCTTATCCATCTTGCTCGTCTCCATGTTTTTACTTCGCCTATCCAACTACCTCGCCATCTACTGGGCGTCGCCCAACCCCTCGATGCCTGCCTCTCGCCTACGCGCCAACTCCTCCACCACGTAGGAGGCCACATCGTCTGCATACGTATTGGCCCCAAAGCCCGCATCGTAGCCAATCTCCTTGGCCAGCTCGTGGGTGATGCGAGGGCCCCCGCACACCAAGATCACCTTGTCGCGCAGCCCCTCGGCCTCCAGCATCTCCACCAGCTCGGTCATGTTCTTGATATGCACGTCCTTCTGCGTCACCGTCTGCGACACCAACAACGCATCAGCATGCAGCTCCAGGGCCTTGGCGATGAAATCCTCGTTGAGTACCTGGCTGCCCAGGTTATGCGCCTCGATCATCTGGTAGCGCTCCAGGCCGTAGTGGCCCGCAAAGCCCTTCATGTTCATGATGGCATCGATGCCCACGGTGTGCGCATCCGTACCTGTGCTGGCCCCTACCACCACTACCGGTCGCCCGATCTTCTCCGCGATGAACTTGTCGGTCTCCTCCATGCTCATCACGCTAGACTCCACCTTGGGCACGTAGATGTCCTCGTAGTTCACCGTGTGCGTACAGCTGCCATAGCAGTTGAAGAACGTATAGCCGGGCGTCAGCTCCTGGGAAAAGACCACCAGCGGGTTGTTCAGCCCCATGGCCTTGATGAGCTGCTTGGCCGCCTCCTCGGCCTCTGGGCCCTTCGGCACGGGCAACGTGAAGCTCAACTGGACCTTGCCATCGTTCATCGTATCGCCGTAGGGCTTGACTTTCTTCAAGTCCAGCGTACGATCGAAATCCTTCTCCTCTGTCGAATACAACCCAGCACTCATCTTGCTACGCCTTTCTCTTCATCTTTCTTCACGATTCCGTCCGGCTCAGTAGAGGGATATTGCCCCCCCGAACAACTCCTCGTAGGCCTCGTCGACATCAAGCACTATCCTATCGTAGTTGTCCAATATGATCTCGAGCAACGCCCAATCGCAGCGCTCGGGCATGTCCCCATTGGCTGTAAAATACCCAACGAACCGCCCCTGGCTGTCAACCACAATGGGCAGACAGCGCGGATCGGCAGCCGTCGGGTTGCGGAAGCTATAGGGGCTCTCCACATCGACAATGGGCAGCTTGTCGTTCCATATGCTCTGCGTCCCCAGAGGGTAGCCGTAGGGGCTGTAGTAATTCCATATCGTGCTATCCCGGTGGCTCTCGCAGTTCAGGCAACCGTAGTACGTGGCGTGCCCCTCACCCCCATAGAGGTGATACTCCTCCTGGGCGCTAGCTGTCGCCCCCCACCCCACGGTGAGCAATGCCCAAAGCAGTGTTACCACCCTACAGCAACCCATCGTGCGCTCCTGCACAGCTTAACTACGCCCTACTCTTCATTAGGTCGATGAAGGGATTGTAGTAGTGGGCGCCCTTCGGTGCTACCCCCTGCAAGCCCTTACCGCCATCGCGCGGCCGCTTGATATCGGCGAAGATCCCCTTCTCGAGCGCGGTGAAAAGTCCCTCGCCCACCATGTCTTCCAGGAGCTTGGTGGCGTTGTCGAGCACCTCCTGGGCTCTGCGCTGGATAATGCCCCCCTCCTTGAAGTAGACCTCGTCGCCTATGGAATGGAGATTGTTGAATATGTAGCGGGCATTCTCTATGGAGAGATACCTATCCGACATGAAGGGGGTGTGGATGGCCTCCGTCGGCATGCCGAGGAGCTGGATGCCCTGGTGCGACCAGATGCCCACAATGTTGAAAAGGGCATCCTGCAAGTGCCCACGGAAAATGTTGCCCGTCATGAACTTGGTGGGCGGCATGTACTTGAGTGGGGCTTTGGGGAATATCTCGCGGAGCAACACGGCCTGGGCCAGCTCAAACAGGAAGCCGTCTTTGAGCTGCGGATCCATCTCAAACGCATGCCCTAGCCCCATCTGCTCCTCAGGCAGCGCGGCGCTTAGGGCTAGCTGCTCGTTGATGAGGTCGGAGGCCAACACCGTGTGCGCCTGCTCCACGGCATCGGCCGTGGTCAAGTAGTTGTCCTCCCCAGTGTTGATGATGACCCCCGCGTAGCCATTAATCACGCGCGACATGTACTGGTCGATCATCGTGCGCTGCATGTTGATGTCGCGGAATAGGATGCCGTAGAGGGCATCGTTGAGCATGACATCGAGCCCCTCAAAGGCCCCCATGACGGCGATCTCCGGCATGCACAGCCCAGAGCAGTAGTTGCACAGACGGACATAGCGCCCCACCTCCTCGCCCACCTTGTCGAGTGCCGCGCGCATGATGCGGAAGTTCTCCTGGGTGGCAAAGGTGCCACCGAAGCCCTCCGTGGTGGCCCCGTAGGGCACGGAATCGAGCAGGCTCTGGCCCGTGGTGCGGATCACCGCCACGATGTCGGCCCCCTGGCGTACGCAGGCCTCCGCCTGCACCACGTCCTCGTAGATGTTGCCCGTGGCCACGATGACGTAGAGATAGGGCTGCGGCCCCTCGCCGATGGTCTTCAAGTAGCACTCGCGCTTGGCCCGGCGGGCCTTGATCCGACCGAGGCCCTCTGTTACCAGCGGCTTGAGCACCTGCTCTGTCTGCGCCGGCTGGAGGAACGGGAAGGCCGTCAGGTCGAGCTGCTCCTTGGCAATGCGCTCGGCTAGCTCCTGGGGCGACTGATTGGTGGCCGCTATGGCGTTGGCCAGGAAGAACAGGACCCCATCGGCCAAGACCCCCTTGTCTTGTAGCGAGTCCACCACCACGTTGGGCAAGGGTACATCGTTGCCATCCACCCCATCGATCCCCATCAAACGCGCCAGCGTGCGCTCCACGGCCACCGTAGTGTAGCCACCCACAAAGTCCTGCACGGCATCGGCTATCTGCTTGGCCAACGACCGCGCGTGGCGCACCTCCTCAAAATCTATCCCTAGCTTGCTCTTTGTCATCCTGGCTATCCCTTCAGCTTGCCTCGTCCACGACATTTTCACAGGCCCACTAGTGCAAATGTACTATTTTTCTCTAAACCAATTGCTCAGTTTTCGGTTTCAGTGCCCACAGGGCCGGAGTCTCGGCTGCCGCCTTGCATCCCAGAGCCCAAAGGTCAACAGGCCGTAGGCTACTGGCAGTCGCTCCGCTAGTAGTCTATTGGGCAATTGAATTATCGCTAGGTGCATGGCCGTATTGCGTGCTCCTCTGGTATCGCCTGCGTACCCTCTCCGCTCGCAGGGGCAGTTTGAGCGGAGTTAGTACGGAACAGGTACGAAGTTGGACCGGCAAAGGACCGTCAAGCTGGTAGCTGGGGCGGTATGGGGGCAGCGTTTGTGAAGAGGTGTGAATAGGCATGGCTCGCTGGGGCCTAATGGGGCCGCAGCCGACGGGAGCAATTAGGGTAAAAAAAGCTACCTTTGCTGTGCGTTGGGAGATGTAGGGTCTCCAAAACAGGAAAAAGGCATGAAAACGATCGTTGTGCCAATAGACTTCTCGGAGTACTCGCTCGATGGATTGAAGCTGGGGGTGGACCTGGCGCACAAGTTCCAGGCGAACATAGAGCTAGTGTACGTGCAGAATCGCCAGCCCTCGTTTGCCAAGATGAGCGCGGAGGCCGAGCGGAAGGAGGCCGAGGAGAACTTCCGGAAGCTTGAGGCCGACTACCAGGTCTACCAAGGGGATCGCATGGCCATCAAGAGCATGGTCAAGGTGGGGAGCGTATACCGCGAGATCGTGGCGCAGGCCAAGTCACACCGCGATGCCGTGATTGTCACCAGCACGCATGGGGCCTCGGGGTTTGAGGAGCTTTTCATAGGGAGCAATACGCTGCGTGTGCTGGCCGCCGCGGAGTGCCCCGTGTACACCATCAGGCACGGCGTGCAGCCAAAGGACTTTGGAAATATCGTGTTTCCGCTGGACACCACCTATGAGAGCCGGCAGAAGGCTCCCTACGTGGCCAAAATCGCCGAGGCCTACGGGGCCAAGGTGCATGTGCTGTCGATCCTAGACTCGCCCAACGATGAGGCCCGGCAGAAGCTGGCTCGCTACCGCGAGCAGATGGAAAACTTTTTCAAGGAGAGGGATCTGAGCGTGCAGACGGCCTCGCTCGACGATATGGACTTGGTCGACGGCACGCTGGCCTACACCCAGGCACTGCCCCAAGCCCTGATTGCGGTAAGCTCGCAGAACCGCCGGTCGCTGCCCATCTTCATGATCGGCGGCAAGTCGCAGCGTCTGCTGAGCAAGGCCTCGGTGCCCGTGGTGGTCATTCCGCCCACGGTCATGCCCTTAGGCGGCAGCTTCCGGACCACAGGTTATTAGCCCTCGAGCCGCTGTGGCTACACGCAACGACAGCTGGTGGATCGCTAGCACGGGCATCGCCTATTTGGCGGTGGTCGTAGTATTTATACCCTTCTTCATCCTCAGCACCCTGGTGTGGCTGCTGACCAGCTGGTACGATAGGAAGCTGGTACTCTATCACATGGTGCTGAGCCTCTGGTGCCTACTATTCATCGGTCTCAACCCCTTCTGGAGTCTACGCGTGGAGGGACGAAGCCTCCTGCCAAAGGGGGCCTGCCTCCTAGCCTGCAACCACCAGAGCATGGTGGACATCCTGATGCTCTTCACCCTCTTCTACCCCTTCAAGTGGGTAGCCAAGCAGGAGCTGTTCAGCGTGCCACTCATCGGGTGGATTCTGCGCATGGGGCGCAACGTACCGATAGCCCGAGGCCGGGCGGCCAGCGCGCAGCAGATGATGACCCGCTGCCAGGAGGTTCTGCGGGGGGGACTCCCCGTGCTCATCTTCCCCGAGGGGTCCAGGAGCAAGACTGGGCAGGTGGGGCATTTCCACCATGGGGTTGGGCGAATGGCCTTGGCTGCCGGCGTACCGATAGTGCCCATTGCGCTCAATGGCTCGCTGCAAACGAGATATCGAGCGGGCATCCGCTGGCAGCGCGTACCGCTCGTAGTCCACATCCTACCCCCCATGCCGCACCCAGCGCAAGAGGACGAGGTGCCAACGGTTGTAAGCCAGCTGGAAGCCACCATCCGGCAGGAAGTCGAAACCATCCAAGGACGCTAACCGCCCCGAGGGACTCGCTGTGAATAACTTTTTGCATATCACTCATAAACATATTGTTGCATGGCATTAAGCAAAAAACCTAAAGACCTCAAGGCCATATTGAACGCCTGCGAGGACTACCTACAGGAGCAAGGGTACAAGCACAAGCGCGACAGCCAGGAGCGGTTGTTTTTCAAGATGAACGGGCTCAACTTCGTGCTTTTCTACGAGGAGGAGGACGAGAGCTATATCAAGCTCTCCGCGTACTTCCACAGCACCGAATTCCCCTCCAGTCGGGCCACGCTCCTTGAGCACATCAACACCCTCAATGCGCAGCGCAAGGTGATCAAAGCCTATGTGGACCAAGACGATGACGTAGACTTCTCGGTGGAGATGTTTCTCGGGCCCTCGATGGACTTCATGACGAACTTCGAGCGCATGGTAGACCTGATAGAGACCTCGGCCAACAGCTTCTACCGCACCTTTGAGCACGACGAGGAGGATAAATTCCCCTTCGATGGCAACGAGGATGACGATGACGATGACGACGACAATATGGCGTAGCTTGTCGCAGCCTGCTGCCGCCCATGCGCCCAAGGCAAGCAGAAGCACTGCCTGCACCTCTGGACTGTAGCCACAAGGCCGCAACCTCGAATCTCCCGTGGGGGCATCAAACGTGAAGAATCGCATGGACCCTGCGAAGGTGAGTGCGCTCCTAGCCCAAGGCCTAGCAGTGGGCAGCGGGCTACTAGGGCTTGTTCCGCTATGGCCAAAGATCGCCATAGTAGGCCTTTCGCTCTTTTTGCTCAGCGCAGCAGGGCTTGCGCTCTCCAAGAGAAGTTGGCGAAAACCACCGGTGCGCCAAAAGGGCATCCTGTGCGCAGCCGCGCTGCTCATACTCCTCGTGGGGGCCATAGGAGCCTTTACGAGCAAGAACGTCCAGCTAGGCGTGGGTGGAGTCCTGGTGTCTGTTCTTCTCGTCTGTAGCACAGTCACCCCGTCAGCCCCCCTTGCGCAACGAGCCAGCACGTACCTGCTTGCCAGCGCCACCGTCAGCTGCCTAGCCATGGAGCTAGGGGCCATTTGTGGCATGTCTGGGCTTCCTACGGGCAAAATGGTTCCCTACACCCTCCTCACCTCGGCGGGACTACTGGCCACAGCGCTCTACGTCCCGGGCAACCCACAGCGCCAGAATGCGCAAACTCCATGTCGGACTGCACAGCGTCTCCGTTGGGCTGCCCTAGGCTGCATGCTACTACTGCTCACGCTGCTGATAGCTAACGGGGCGTTGTGGGTGCTGACGCTGCTCCCCTTGGCCTTCTTGCCAGGACTACTGCAGGCCGTAGGGCGCATACCGTGGACGATAGGGCGCCTGAGCATCTGGGTGCTGATAGCATTGCTATGGCTCTTCCAGCTCTCCTATGTGACCCATATAGCCGACAACTACTTTATCCAGCGAGCCCTACCCACGCACCAGCTCCCCCTATTGACTAAAAACGGCCGGCCCTATACGCACAACCCCCAACGCAAGGAATACCAAAGCGGATACCAGACGTGGCTCTACGTCTGTCCAGAGGAGCTACGGAACGAGTGGAACAAGCGCAGTGCGCATCCGTACGACAGCGTGGAGAATACGCTGATCCGCTACCTCACCTCGCTTGGGCATCGGAAAGATTCGGTAGGCATGAGCCTCCTGACCAGTGAGGACATCGCAGCGGTAGAGCGGGGAATATACAATGCAAACCTGCGCAGCAGGGGCTGGGCCTATCGAACAGTATGGCACGAATGCGAGGCCCTCGAAGCCTACCTACAGCGCGGAGAAACGCGTACGCCGCTTGTGCGCACGCTTGCTGCAACGCAGTGGGCGCATGCGCATCTCACTGCGCGGGGGCACGGACTCAGGGAGGCGAGGGAGAATGTATCTTCGGGACTCGGTGCCTGGCAGCTGTCCTACGCGCTGGGGCTCTGGGTTACGCCACTGCTCTGGTTGGCCTTCCTCCTGCTAGGGGTGGCTGCCCTGCGGCGAGGCAAACGACAGTCCTTAGGCCTACTTGTGGCCTGGCTTGTGGGGCTACTGACGGGGTGCGCAGCGCTGTCGCTGGGCTACTGGCTATTCGCAGCCGCGGCCCTAGGCCTGGTGTGGGGAGTAGAGAGGAACGCAGAACACCAGGGCTAGTAGGCGTTGTGAGACACAATATCGGCGAGGGGCTTACGCTTCTTCTCGCGCTGCGCGCCAGCCGGATGCCCCAGTACCACAAGCAGCGGCACGACCTTCTGCTTGGGTATGCCTAGCAGCTTCTTGATGCCCCGCCGATTAAACCAACCGATGATGCAGGTACCAAGACCTTCTGTGGTTGCCTGGAGACAAAGGTGCGCAACGGCGATGGCCACATCGTAGGAGGGAAACTGGGTACCTTTGACGAGAGTCCCGATCCTCGATGTGAGGTTGGCCTTCTCCTGCACCACCACGATAATCACAGGCGCCTGCTTGGTCCAATGGTTGATACCTATCACCTTGCCCGCCGCGGCGTCGGCCACTTGGTTTTTGCGCTCGGGGTCATCGACAATCACGAAGTGCCACGGCTGGGCATTGCAAGCCGAGGGAGCCAGCCGCGCAGCCTCCATAATGCGCCGCATGGCATCGGGGGCAATAGGCGTGGGCAGGTATTGGCGCTCGCTCTGGCGAGTAGCCAGTAGGTCGAGCAACTGCGTTGGGGCTATAGGCCCCTC
The DNA here is from genome assembly GCA_947252645.1 of uncultured Bacteroidia bacterium. Lineage (GTDB taxonomy): Bacteria > Bacteroidota > Bacteroidia > Bacteroidales > CAJPTX01 > Bacteroides_D. The sequence continues at coordinate 12,551 of CAMXWF010000005.1, read as the reverse complement.
GTATTTCGACATGGTCTATGGGGTTTTCTCTCTAGTAAGGCGATATCTGGCTCGGCTCAGGGATACGCCCCCTATTGGCCTCCATAAGGCGGAAGAGACTGTCGGCATTGGGCAGGACCTCCGGATTGAGTAGCTTGCCGGTCTGATAGCGCAAGGTGTCGGTGGGACGGCCCTTGGCATCGTAGTAGACCCAGTCGCCATCTGGGAGGTCGAGCAGATATTGGCCTTTGATCATGATGAGCCCACTGGGGTAGCAGGAGAAGTAGGGCCCCACGGAGATCCCGTTATGCATCTGCCACTGCATCTGGATCTGGCCGTTGGGGAAGAAGACCTGCTGGCGACCTTCAAGCTTATCGTACAAATAGTTTCTACGCTCCACTAGCACACCATGGTCAGTGAAGTACTCGCTCAATCCAGAACGCTGACCCTTGGCGTAGCTTTCGCGTGAAACCACTATTGAGCCATTGTAGAATGTCCAGACGCTGTCGCGCAGCTGTTCTAAGTAGTTACCCTTGGCGATGCAGTGGCCATCGTGGTCAAAGATCGTTGCGCGCCCTATGTGCCCATCGGGGGAGTAGACAATCCTAGCCGTCATCACACCCTGCTCGTTGAATCGGAGCATAAGGCCCACGGGGCGGTTGTCCTTGAAATCAGCTCGGTAGGCCAGCTTGCCGTTGGGGTAGTATTTCTTCCAAGGTCCCTGCTTTCGCCCCTTGGTGTCGGTTTGATTGAAGAGCGTATCGCCCTGACGCCAAGGCTGGGCAGAGACCGTGCTCACCAAGCAGCAGCAAGAGAGAGCCAAGAAGAGGAGGCAACGCTCCACCTGGGGCATCCACCCAGGCACCAGTGGCCTCTTGGAGCACGATGTAGCGACCCGTTCCCTCAGCGTAGGTCGAGCAAGCATGGGGCAGGCCACCTAGAGACTAATGTGGGCTGCAATTTGGGCCCTCAAGGCCTCCATTTGCTCTGGCGTCATCTGGACATGGTGCGAGCCAAAGGCAAGGTCCTTCTCCTGGTTGATGGGGACCAAGTGCATATGGGTATGGGGCACCTCTAGCCCTACCACGGCCACCGCAATTCGCTTGCACGGCACAACGGCCTCTATGCCCTTGGCCACGCGCTTGGCAAAGGGAAGCATGTCGGCGAGGTAGTCGTCTGGGAGGTGGAAGATGTAGTCGTCTTCAAGCTTAGAGACCACGAGGACATGGCCGCGCTGAATGGGGTTGATGTCGAGAAAGGCGAGGAACTTATCGTTCTCAGCTACCTTGTAGCAGGGAAGCTGGCCTTGGATGATCTTGGAAAAGATGGTTGCCATGGCAATAGGGTATTAGGTGTGAGCTTTGGGAGGGAATCCGAACCAAAGGGCAAGCACTAAACACCGATATGGAGTATCTCGAGCTTAAGCGTCCCTTTGGGAACGTGAACCTCCACCACATCGCCCACCTTGTGGCCCATGAGAGCCTTGGCCAAGGGCGCAGCAGTGGAGAGCTTATGGTTCTTGAAGTCGGATTCGCTGGGGGAAACGATGGTGTACTCCTCGTCACGGTTGTTGGTGTGGTCATGCCACTTGACCTTGCAGTGTATCTGGACACTGGAAGTATCGATAGAGCTCGGATCGAGCACCCGGGCATTGGCCAGCGTGAGCTCAAGCTTAGAGATCCGAGCCTCAAGCAATGCCTGGGCCTCCTTGGCCGAGGAATATTCAGCATTCTCGGAAAGGTCACCCTTATCGCGGGCCTCCGCGATGGCCCGTACGATCGCCGGCCGATCCTCGTTGCAGAGCTTCTCTAGCTCTGCCTGTAACTGCGCTAGACCCTCACGTGTCAAATATACTGTTCCAGCCATCGTTGTGCCTCCTTGCATACTCAAATTGCCATCCCCGGGGAGAGGATAAACAGCTGAACCCAGCGCGCAGAAAAAGCCTGGCGCCGGGTTACTGCCGTCTTGGCATTGCAAAGGTAGCCTTTTTCCGCATGTTGAGCAACTGGGGGCGGAGGCGTTCTACTGCTTGAGCAGCCCCTTGCCCTGGCGGATGATGACGAGCTGATCTTGGGTGCAGTCCACAACGGTGGAGGGGCGGAGTTCACCTTGGCCCCCATCGATGACCATGTCGACCAAGTGGCCCCAGCGCTCGGCCATGAGGTCGGGGTACTGGATGTAGGCCGGCTCATCGTCGGGACAGGGCAAGGACGTGGTGAGGATGGGCATGCCGAGACCCTCTACGAGCTTACGGGGGATAGAGCAGTCGGGAATACGCACACCGACCGTCTTGCGCTTGGTGAGAAAGTAGGCAGGCACCTTACTCAGCCCGAAGAGAATAAAGGTGAACGGGCCCGGGAGGTTGTTCTTTAGGAGCCGGAAGACGCTATCGCTGATCTGGGCAAACTCGGCCACCTGGGCGATGGAGGCACAGATGAAGGAAAAGCGAGCGGTTTTACTCTTGAGGCCCTTGGCAGCGATAATTTTTTCTATGGCCTTGACTTGGTCGATGGCGCAACCCATGCCGTAGAGCGTGTCGGTGGGGTAGATGACGATGCCCCCCTGCCTGAGGAGATCAACGGCCTGGTCAAGCGCCTGCGGCTGCGGGTTGACAGGGTGAATACGAACAAGCCTACTCATGGAGCTAGTCGATCATTTTTTTACTGTCGGCCACGAAGCGCTCGAGCCCGCTGGTCGTGAGCGGGTGGTTCAGCAGACCTAGGATAGCCGACAAGGGACAAGTAGCCACATCGGCCCCAGCCTTGATGGCCTCGATGATGTGGAGCGTGTGTCGAATGGAAGCCGCCAGAACCTGGGTGCGATAGCCATAGCGGCGGAAGCACTCCACGATGTCTTTGACCAGCAGCATGCCGTCGCTTGAAATGTCATCGAGCCGCCCCACGAAGGGAGAAACATAGGTGGCCCCTGCCTTGGCGGCCAGAAGGGCCTGCCCGAGGGCGAATACGAGGGTGCAGTTCGTGCGAATGCCCTCTTCGGAGAGGGCGCGGATGGCGCGGATACCCTCCTTGGTGCAGGGTACCTTGACCACGATGTGGTCATCGAGATGCGCCAACTCACGGCCTTCCCTGAGCATGCCCTCGTAGTCGGTAGCAAACACCTCAGCACTCACATCACCGCCCACCAGCTGGCATATCCGCACGTAGTGCTCACGCACAGCCGTTGCGCCCTTAATGCCTTCCTTGGCCATGAGGGAGGGGTTGGTAGTTACGCCGTCGAGAATCCCTAGAGCCTTGGCCTCCTCTATCTGGGCCAAGTTCGCCGTATCGAGAAAAAACTTCATTGTGTATCTACGCTATTACGCTGTATAGAGCCTATTGGGCTTTGAGGTACTTATCGAGCCAGGAGAAGAACTCGCGTTGCCAGAGCAGGCCGTTCTGCGGTTGCAAAACCCAGTGGCACTCATCGGGGAAGAAGAGGAACTTGGCCTCTAGGCCCCGCATCCGAGCTGCGTTGAAGGCAGCCATGCCCTGGGTATAGGGGATACGGAAGTCGTTCCCGCCGTGGATAACCATGATGGGGGTGTCCCATTTGTCCACGAACAGGTGGGGGCTCTGGGCAAAGCTTTCCTGCGCCACAGCGTTCCCGCGTTCATAGGGAGCTCCGCCCATTTCCCACTGGTCAAAGAACAGCTCCTCAGTGGTGTAGTATTCCATTTCGGAGTGGAAGATGCCGCAATGGGAAATGAAAGCCTTGAAGCGCTTGTCATGGTGCCCCGCAAGCCAATTGACGGTGTAGCCGCCGTAGCTGGCCCCCACGGCGCCGAGGCGATCCTGATCAACGTAGGGCTTTTGGGCATAGCGGTCGATGGCCACTAGGAGGTCTTTCATCTCCTGAGAACCATGGTGCTTGCTGATGGCGTTGGTCCACTCCTGGCCAAAAGAAAGAGTCCCCCGACGGTTCGGGGCCACCACCACGTAGCCCTGCGCTGCCATGAGGGCCAAATTCCAGCGATAGCTCCAGAACTGCGAGACAGCGCTCTGGGGCCCACCCTCGCAGTAGAGCAGGGCCGGGTAACGCTTGGTGCTGTCGAAATGCGGGGGGTACACCACCCAGGTCAACATCTGCTTTCCGTCCGTGGTCGGAATCCAATCGCCCTTCACAGTGGGCATGTCCACCTGAGCCAAAAGGTCGGAATTGAGATGCGACAACTGCTTTGCTTCCCCTGTGGGGATGTCGACCAAGTAGAGCTCTGCTGGAGCAACCATGGAGACGCGGCTGGCCAGCAGGGTATGGGCGTTGACGAGTTCAAAGGCCTGGTAGTCGTATGGGCCAGAGGTGATGGGCTCCGGGCGGCCGTTGGGGAGGTGCTGCTGGTAGATCTGGTTGGTGCCGTTAGTCGTGACGATGTAGTAGACCACCGCGTCGCTGGGGTCGAGACGCACATTGGAAACGTTGCGGTCGAGCTGCGCCGTGAGATCCTCGAGAAGCCCTCCCTCGAGGTCTCGGATGATGAGCCGGTTGCGGTCAGCCTCAAAGCCCGGGGTGGCCATGCTCTGCCAGAGGAGGCGTTTACCATCGTGGGATGGGAGCGGCACCCTGTCGTAGCCCTTGTTAGAGGCCGTGAGGTTGCGCTCTTGCTGCGAGGCGATGTCGTAGAGGTAGAGATCAGAGTTAGTGCTGAAGGCTGCCTCCTTGCCCTCTAGCTTTTTGCAAGTGTAGACGAAGCCGCTGCCATCGGGAAGCCAGGCGATGTCCTCCATGCCATCGAACGGGGGCAGGGGCGTGTCGTAGGGCTGGCCCTTGAGGATGTCGACTGGCGACGCGAGGTGCTCGCGTTCGAGCCGCGCGAGGAAAAGGTGGCTACGAGTGCCATCGTCCCAGCGATTCCAGTGGCGATACATGAGGTCGTCAACAATGTAGGCGTTGGCCTTGGGAAGGTCGGGGTAGCGATCAGCAACTCGCGGCTTGACCTGTACGCGGCTAGTGAAGAGGATGCGATTCCCGTCCGGGGAGATAACAAAGCCCTCTATACCCTCGGGCTCCTGGCTGCACTGCGTGAGCTGAGTACCATCGGTGCGGATGGAGTAGAGCTGGCCAGAGCCGTCCTTGGTGGAAAGGAATGAAAGGCGGTTGTCGGTTATCCAGTGGAGATTGTAGCATTGGGCGAAAAAATGCGTGAGCTGCGTGGGTTCCCCACCCTCAAGCGGCATGATGTAGATCTCGCTCCACCCCTGGTTGGCCACCAGGTCGTACCGCGTGGTGGTATAGGCCACCTGCTTCCCGCTTGGCGACACGGCAAACTCCCCCAGACGGGCAAAGCTCCAGAGCATCTCGGGGCTATAGTGCCGGTTTACTACGGCGGGGGGGCGAACTTGTAGCTTTTGAGCCGCTACCCCACTCCCGGCGTCTTTCTGCTGCTCCCCTGGCGCTTGGCAGCCTGTTACGCTCGCTATAGATAGCATCAGAATCAACGTGAAAATTCTATTGCGCATTCTCGAACTCCTGGGTTTACTGGCCCATACAGACTCCCTCGCCACACAGGGCTCCTCGGATCGGCGGGGGTACACCTAGGGCAAACTACTTCCTCTTCTTAGCACCCTTCTTGGCAGCCTTGGCCGCCTTGTCCTCCTGCTTCTTCTCTAGGGCTTTCTCCTTCTTCTCAATGTCCTTCTTGACCTTTTCAAGGGCCTTTTCTGCCTCCTTCACCCCGTTCTCGGCCTCCTTCATGTCGTTCTTGGCCTTTTTCAGGAGTTGCTTACCCTTCTCTATTTGCTTTTGGCCATTGTCAAAGAGCTTCTGGGCAGCTTTGTAGCGCACGTCGAGATCCTTGTAGTCGCGCTTGATCCCATCGGCGGCCTGCTTGTACTCAGTGCGCACTGAGTCGCGATTTTCCTTCGTGGCCTCATTGAGCTGCTCGTGGGCCTCCTTGCTGGCGGCGAAGGAAGTCTTATTGAGGTTCTTCTCATCGAGTGCAAGCTGCCTGAGGGAGTCCTCGGCAGCCGCCACCATGGCCTTACCAGCCTCGATGAGCGAATCCGCGCTCTCCTTGGCCTTCTCAAAGCGAGCCACCTTTTCCTGCGCACGGACTATCTTGTCCTCTGCGCGCTGTATCTTTTGCTCGTTGGCCGATTGGGCATCCGCGATGTGGGGAACCAGCAGGAGTAGCACAACGGCAAAATGCAAGAAAATCTTTCCCATAGCGATAAGAGGTGTTAGAGAAGCTTGCTGGCAAGCTCGGAGAGCTTGCTACGCTCGCCCTTTTCTAGGTTGACGTGCCCAAACACGCTTTGCCCCTTCATGCGCTGGTAGAGGTAGCTCAGGCCGTTGGACTTGAGGTCGAGGTAGGGCTGGTCTATCTGGTAGATGTCGCCCGTGAAGACCATCTTCGTCCCGGCGGCCGCACGCGTGATGACCGTCTTTATCTCGAGGGGCGTGAGGTTTTGGGCCTCATCTACGATCATGAACGTGTTGGCCAAGCTGCGCCCACGAATGTACGCCAAGGGGCTGATGACCAGCTTATTGGTGCGCTGCATCTCATCGATGCGGGCGGCAAAGCGGCTGGTGGTCTTGAGGGAATTCTTGATGATGCCAAGATTGTCGAACAGGGGCTGCATAAAGGGCCCTATCTTCTCATCGATGTCGCCAGGGAGGAAACCAATGTCCTTGTCGCTAAGGGCCACGATGGGCCTAGCGAGGAGGATCTGGTCGTAGCGCTCCTCTTGGGCCAGCGCAGCAGCCAGTGCCAGAAGGGTTTTCCCTGTGCCCGATTTCCCAGTCAGAGCCACAAGGGGAATAGTATCGTCGCTGAGTACGTAGAGAGAGAAAGCCTGCTCTGTGTTGCGCGGCTCTATACCGTAGCACTTGATCTTCTCCACGGGCAGGTAACCGCCAAGCTCCTCCTTATAGATGGCTAGGGCAGAGGACTGTCCCCCTTGGAAAATCACGCACTGGTTGGCCGTGGGTGCCTCAAGGGGCGCCTGGCTGCGCGGCATGCCCTCGGGCTGCTTGTAGAGCTGCTCGAAGGGCTCATCGCCTGCAAGCTGCAGGGTAGGGATGGGCGCATCAAGGAGCTCTACGTTCTCTACGCGGTCGGTGAGGTAGTCCTCCGCGGGGATACCGAGAGATTTGGCCTTAAGACGCAGGTTGATGTCCTTTGAAACAAGCACCACGGGCTCCTCCTGCTGGGCATGGCGAAGGTAGTCGGCAATGGCCAGAATCCGGTGGTCGGGGATGTCCTCAGCAAAAGAGGCGCGCATGGCCTCAGAGAATGGCTTACCCGTAACCACCCGTAGCGTGCCCTTGCCGACACCCAAGCTCACCCCTCCCTCGAAGAGTGGACCGCTGGAAAGTCGGTCTAGCTCCCTGGAAAACTCCCGCGCGTGGTAGTTGATCGTCTCATTGCCCTTCTTGAAGTGATCAAGCTCCTCTATGGCCACCAGCGGGATGACGATGTCATTCTCCTGGAAGTTGTAGATGCAGCGATGGTCGTGCAGCAATACGTTGGTGTCCACCACGAACAGCTTCTTCTGCCCAGGCTTACCCCGACCCTCCAAAGTACACTTGCCCATGGTCTCTATGCTTTATAATACCCCGTAGGAACCCTACACGCTGCGCTCCCCTACCCCGCCAACCAAGGCGATCGGTAGTCAACGCACAGCGGCAAAGATAGCAAAATCTCATAAGCTATGGCAGGGGGCGCTACCGCTGGACGCAGAGTACTCCCTAGGTAAACTGTACAGGAAGCCCCCGGGAAAGGGTCGGAACTCCTAATGGATCCCCAACCGGGCAACGTGGTGAAGCAGAAGCCACTCCTGCTCCTAGGTTAATGGTTAATGACGGGGGCCACCACACGGAATCACAAGGCGGCATAGAAAAGGCGCTGGAGGCCTCAGCATCGTGCTGACAAACCACCAGCGCCCACTAGCTACATCCGCTAGACACACAGAGAGCGCAAGGAGCTAGGCCGGAAGCACCAAGCCCCTCACCCCCCGGGCACTAACGGCTACGCATACACACTGATCTGGCGCTCTCCGCGCACAACGGCCAAACCGTTGAGAGCCAGAGCCGCCAACTCGTCCTCCCCGGGGTAGACCTCCACGGGCGCAATAAAGCGCACCATGTCCGTGACGTAGGCCACAATATTCTTATTGTAGGCCATACCGCCCGTGAGGAGGATAGCGTCCACATGGCCCTTCAGCACGGCGGCCATGGCGCCAACCCACTTGCCCGTGTTGTAGGACATGGCATCCTGCAGAAGCTGGGCAGCCTTATCGCCAGCCGCAGCCTTCTTCTCTAGGTCGAGCGCGCTGTTAGACCCCGTGTGGGCCACAAGCCCACCCTGGCCAACAATGAGCTTCTTAACCTCATCCAGCGTATACTTGCCGCTGAAGCAGAGCTCGGCCAGCTGCTGGGCGGGCAAAGACCCCGCGCGCTCAGGACTCAGTGGCCCCTCACCATTGAGGGCGTTGTTCACATCGATAACGCGCCCCTTGTGGTGCGCCCCCACGGAGATGCCTCCACCAAGGTGAACCACCACAAGATCCAAATCCTCGTACTTGGTCCCGTGCTCCTTGGCATAGCGGCGGGCGATAGCCTTCTGGTTGAGGGCATGGAATATCGAGAGGTGCGGCAACTGGGGCAGCCCGGTAATCCGCGCCACGGGCTCCAGCTCATCCACCACCACCGGGTCGGCTATCAGGGCATAGACGCGCTGCGCACCATGCTCACGGGCGTAGGCCGCCACGCGCTCGGCCAACAAACCGCCTAGGTTGCTGGCGTGTTGCCCTATCTTAGGGTGACGTAGGTCGTCCTTCATGCGCTCGTTGACCTCATAGACACCCGACTCGATGGGCTTGAGAAGGCCACCTCGACCCACCACGGCCGCTACCTTGGCATAGTCCACCTCCGGATGCTCCCGCAACGAGGACTCTATCACCTGCAGCCGAAAATCAAACTGCGAGAGGATGTCGGGATACTTGGCCAGCTCCTCCACGGGGTGGCGCAGCGTCTGGTTGAAAAGCTCCTTCTCCCCCTCATACACCGCGATCTTGGTGGAGGTTGAGCCTGGATTGATTGCAATGATCTGTGATTCCATCTATAGAGTTTTAGGTCTTGCTGTTCAGATACCCAGAGCCTCTAGCGCAGCGCGGCGTTGGCGGCCAGCGCAATGGAGTAGAGCTTCGACTGGACGCTGTCACCCCGCGAGGTGAGAATACACGGCGCCTTGGCCCCCATAACCACGGCGCCCAGCTCGCCCCCTGCCAGCTTGGTGCACGTCTTGAAAAACACGTTACCGCTCTCGATGTTGGGGAACAGAATGCAGTCCGCGTCCCCAGCCACTGGCCCCGTGAGGCCCTTGATCTTGGCTGCCTCCGGGTTGACGGCCACATCGAGCGCCAGCGGGCCCTCAAGCTCCGCGCCGCCTATCTGCCCACGCTGCCCCATCTTGGCAATTAGCGCAGCCTCCACGCAGGCCGGCATGGCCACCAGCATCTGCTCAGTCGCCGCTAGCAAAGCCACCTTCGGCCGCGCTATGCCCAGCGAATGCGCCACCTGGATGAGATACTTGGTAATGGCCACCTTCTGCTTGAAATCGGGCGCTGGGATTATCGCCACGTCTCCCACCACCAGCAGCTTGTGGTAGCTGGGCACCTGGACCACCGTCACATGGCTCAGCACCGCCTTGGGGGGCAAAAGACCTCGCTCCTTGTTGAGGATGCCATGCATGTACTTGTCCGTGGACACCAAGCCCTTCATCAGCACATCGCCCTGACCCTCGCGCACCATATCAACGGCGCGCGCCACGGCCTTCACGTCAACCGACTCCTGCACTATGGTGAAAAGACCCGCATCAAGCCCCAGCGCCTTGCTCTCCTTGGCTATCGTTGCCTCATCACCCACCAGCGTTGCATCCACCAAGCCAAGCTGCACCGCACGACCCACAGCACCTATGGTGTGCGCATCGTTGGCATACGCCGCCACCAAGCGCACACGCTGCTGATGACTCTTGAGCTTCCCAAATAGATCGTCCAACTTCTTTATCTCCATGACCACCCTATGTTTGTTTCCTCCAGAATGCCACTCTCCCCCATCGGGCATCGAGCTGCCCAACGACGCATCCGCGAATGTACAACTAAATCCACGGGAAGACAAAGACGGCCAAACGCAAAAAGGGCACCTGCGCCCGTAGACCCAGATGCCCTCCTCGCGTTATGCCGCAAAGAGCTTACTTCACGGCTATACGTCGCCCACTCACCTCGGCGCGCGGCGCGCGCTTAGGCAGCTCCACAACCAGAACCCCCTTGTCGTAGCTGGCCTCTATCTTGGAGGCATCCACCACCTCGGGCAGAGAAAAACTACGGCTAAACGACTGGTAGCAATACTCCTGGTGTATGTACTCACACCCCTTCTTGCACTGCTCGTCCCTCTCGTCCTGACTCCCGCAGCTCTCCCGCTTGGCCGAGATCGTCAAAACATTCTGATCCACATCCACGTGGAAATCCTCCTTACACAATCCAGGTGCCGCAAGCTCTATGGCGATCTTCTTGTCGTCTTCCCGAATGTTCACCCCTGGCACCCTGAACATCTTGTCGGGCTCCCCAAAGAAATCCTCTAGCATACGACCAAAACCACTGAGCGGATACAACGAACTCCCCAATGCTGGTAACATATCGATTACTCCTATCTTTTAGTTGTACTCTCCGAGGCCCCCGGCGCTGCCCCTCTATCCCACCCCTCCAGCCTGCTCCTTCGCCCCGTTCACCAGGGGATTATGCTATATCTGTGCCAGGGAAGAAAAGCCCAAGAAGACCTGTCATTATGTCTTAAAATGGGCCAAAACGGGGAGAAAATCAGCCAAACATAAGCCATTTTGTCGCACAATCATGCATTTTTCATCACCACAGACTCCCCCTGGGCCCATGGGACCCAACGAACGCCCCTGGGCTAACTCGACCAGCCCGACAAAAAAAGCGCAGGACGTAAAGCACGTCCCGCGCAGCTACGCATGGCTACAGCGTACGCGCTAATCCGCCTCGTCCGCCCAGGAGAGGAAATGCAGCGCAAACACGGCGCCCACGCTAGAGGTGAGCTGGGGCATAATCCGAAACTGGTAGTACGCCCCAAGGGAAAACAGCTGCCCAAACCGGTAGGCGTACGACAGCTCTACCCCCGCCGTCCAGCCATAGCCCGAGGTGTAGGAGAATTGACGACTCCTATCTGAGCCGTTGTAATCCCAGCGCCGCACTAGGTAGGCCACTGCCCCACCATCTAAGCGGACATTGAGCAGGTGGGGCGTCTGGGGGAGCCATATCGCCACGGGATTAACAACCACCCCCACCGAACCTGCTACAGACATCCCGCCACGCTGCGATGCGTCGAGGCCATCTACAGAGCCCACGGCAGACACATGGGCCACCGTCTCCGTATCCTCTGCCTCCAAACCCGAATTGCTATCCCCCATGCCGTAGAATTCCAGCGCAAGGTAGGGCCCAATGAAGGGCAGAGGTAGAAAATCCGTGCTGAGGCCAAGGTGTAGAGCAGGCCCCACCTCCGCCATGCCGGCATAGCCCACATGCACATTCGTAGCAACCGACATCTGCGCGCGCAAACGCCCCACGGGCAGCAGCCCCGCAAACAGTAGACAAAGGATAAATAAACGTTTCATGGTCAAGTCTAGCCATTTTTACTTCTCCGCAAATGTAATTTTTTTTGCTCATATGCCCCTACTGGATATGCCGCGCGGTGCCAGAGGCATGGGCTGGTGTTGCACATGTTGCGTCCCTCCTCCTCGGTGAGCTGCTGGCCTATCTCCGTGGCAACCTCAGAGCCCCGCCTTCCCCCTCCGCGGCCAGCCAGCGGCTCAATCACCCCTCTCGGCTACTTCTGGCGCCCCCGAGGCCGCGTTGTTTAGCGCGAACCGCTTGACGAACCGCGCCAGCGTCCCCCGGTCCACGTGCAGCCTACGGGCCAGCTCGCGCAGGGAAACCCCCGCCCCCAGCTGCTGCGCAATGTAGCGCTCGCGGCCATGGAGCTTGAGCTTGCCCGGCGCCGTGCGGCGCCCACTCGGGCGCCCCAGCACCGCCCCCTCCGCCTTCCGGCGCGCCATGGCCTCCTTGGTCCGCTGCGAAATCAGCTTACGCTCGATCTCCGCCGAGAGCCCAAAGGCAAAAGCCAGCACCTTGCTCGGGATGTCATCGCCCAGGCGGTAGTTGTCCTTAATCGTCCACACGCGGCACTCCCTGGCCATGCAGATGTTGAGGATCTCCATGATCATGAAAAGATTGCGCCCAAGGCGCGAGAGCTCAGAGCAGATGATGATGTCCCCCTTGGTCACCTGCGCAAGCAGCGCCCCCAGCTTGCGCTTGCCGTAGGTCTGCGCCCCGCTGATGGTCTCCGCTATCCAACCGTCCACCGAAAGCTGGTGCTGCTGGCAGAAACGGTCGATCTCAAAACGCTGGTTCTCCACCGTCTGCTTGTCGGAGCTGACCCGAATGTACCCGTATATCATGGCGTAAAGTGTTTGCGTACCGCGAAGCAAGTTATGCACGGCCGCACGAATACGACCCCTTCTGCGCGGCCGCGACATCCGCCCCTGGGGCCACGCCTGGGCC
>CAMXWF010000004.1 GCA_947252645.1 uncultured Bacteroidia bacterium | reverse complement strand
TACCACGCTTAAAAACCGTTTTGGGAGTCTAGATTCAATGCAAATAAGGTAGGGTACACGTCAGCACGAATATGTACCCCAAAACGGTTTTTCGGGTACACGTCAGCACGAATATGTACCCCAAAACGGTTTTTCGGGTACACATCGCAAAAAGAAAACTGTTGACATATGTGTTTAAACGGCTACTAATGTGAGTGTTATATTCATTTAGTAGTTGTTGAACTACCACAAATAGCAGATAACTTGTAGTATTTATTGGAAATATCGCCACCCCTCTCTCCGCGGGGCATGCTCTGTTCGAGCGTGCCCTTTTTCTTTGCCAACAGGCTGTGCGCCAGCGGGTTACCATGGGCTGCGGGGGCCCGATTCCCTCCCTGCCGTTTCGGGGAGTACTTATAATTGCCGCGAAAGTCCGTGCGGTAATCTTCGCTTTTATAACTTCGCGGCTGTGAAAGAGCGGGCAGTGATTGTTAGTGATTGTTAAAAACGCCCGCTTTTTCCTCATAACGATTGTTAATGAAAATCGGAGGTGCCATGGAACGTGCGGGTACATCGTACACGGTACAGCTCAATCTCGGCACGGTAGGGCAGACCGATGCCCGCGGGCGGAGGCCAGTGCTGGTCCTAGTCAAGTGCCGTTACTTTTCAACACGTATCAACACCGGGGTTCGCCTGTTGCCGTCGCAGTGGGATGCTGCCCGGCACCGTCCGACCGAGGAAGGCACCCCGGAGGCCCGGCAGATGGCGGCAGTACTCGCGCGCTGCGAGGCCACGGTGGCGGTGTGCGAGGCGAATGGTTGGTACACGCGCATGGCGTTTGAGAAGGCCTACGGGCCCATGGCGACCGTGCGGCCTGTACGGCGACCTACCCGCAGGGATAGCGTGGGGGCCATTGATTTCTTTGAGCAGGAGCTGGTGGCAGGGCACCTAACCCAGGGAGGCGAGTACGCAGAGCGGATGCACGATGCCATCAACGTGTTGAAAGCCTTTCAGCCCGAGCTTCGCTTTGAGGACATCAACGAGGAGTGGGTACGGCGACTCGATGAGTACCTAGACAAGTACAAGCGTCTGGCAACGAGCACACGGTACCGCTACCACCAGCGGTACCGCAAGATGATTCGCCGGGCAATTGCGCGCGAGTTCATGAGTGCAGGGGAGGACCCCTACCTGCTGGTGCGGTTTCCGAAGGGCAAGGCCAACCGCGCGGCGTTGCGGCGGGAGGAGGTGGAGCGACTGGCGTCGCTGGTGTTTGAGGAGGAGAACAGCAAGGATTACGTGGCAGTGCGGGATATGTTCCTATTCAGCTGCTACTGCGGGCTTCGGTTTTGGGCAGGTAGACGATGACAACGAGTAAGCAGGTGACTATAGAAGTACCCACGGGGATAGAAAGCCTCGCAGAGCGCACGCAGGCGCTGCTACAGACCATTGTGGACACCACGGGCTCTGATAGGCTAGCTAGCCTCATGGAGCTGATAGAGCTCGACGAGAACACATTCTGAGACCTATTCCGAATTTTCCTAAGGCGGATGTAGGGTACTATAGCCTCACCCTACGATGCAATCAAAGGCCATGAGGCCGCACGTGATTTTCGTGTCCTGGTGCTTTATACAAGCTGGACTCCCTGCCCCGCGAAGCGCGTGGGCCCCAGCCTGGTTCCCTGCACGGAGGACTATCTACACCAGGAAAAGCACACGGGAGCTCCCCGTGGTGCAGCGCGGCGATGTGTTCGGTATCTACTACCCACGGCAGAATCGCATTGCCCATGTAGGCTTTATCGACGGGCAACAGGAGGGCTTTTTCATCACGGTAGAGGGCAACACCAACGCCAACGGGAGCCGCAATGGCGACGGAGTCTACCGGAAGCGTCGCAGCGTTCGGGCAATCTATAAAATCAGTCGGTGGCAAAGCGGGCGCACCGTGGGGACGATTCTGCATCCGTGCCGTAAGCCGCTGGAGCTGGTAGCGCAATGCGTGCGCGATAGCACGCAGCCCGGCGACCTGGTGCTAGACTGCTTCCTGGGCAGCGGCACCACGTGTGAGGCCGCAAAGAGTCTCGGACGGCAGTTCATAGGCTTTGAAATCAACGAGAAGAACTACGAGGTCGGCAAGCAGCAAATCGCAAGCTACCAACAAGACAACACGCTATAGCATGGGACTCGCAGAGGTCAACTAACGATGCAAGGAAACTCTCAGGGGGAAAGGGAACTGAACGCTTTGTATTGTAGACAAAAAGAGTTCCACGCTCTTACGAGTACAACGACTCCACTCGACGGAGCCCGACCTCAAACTGGAACTCTTTTGCTGCAAAGAGAGTAATCAATTCCCAAAATCCAATCCTCGAAGAGGCTATGGAATCTTATCGAATTGATTTACAGGGAGGAAATGACAGAGAAGGGAATCTGTCTTCTCTAACCCGTAAAGGGCACCAATCGCCCAGTGCTAGAGCCTGCCCAGATTCCCTTCTCTATAGTACGTGTAGTCTAGGACGCATCTAGGAACGCAACCCTGTACTCCCGCACCGCAAAGGTAGCAATCAATTCCCAAAATCCAATCCCCGAAGAGGCTATGGAATCTTATCGAATTGATTTACAGGGAGGAAATAACAGAGAAGGGAATCTGTCTTCTCTAACCCGTAAAGGGCACCAATCGCCCAGTGTTAGAGCCTGCCCAGATTCCCTTCTCTATAGCAAGCGAGTCCAGGACGCATCAAGGTACGCAACCCTGAACTCCCGCACTGCAAAGGAAGTAAAAGATTTTCATAATCCAATTTCTGAAGAGGGCGCAAAATCTTATTGCGTTGATTTACAGGAGGAAATGAAATGAAATTCTCTTATGGGGGCAAACAATAGACCGCTTGGCAGTCTGAACGAACGACTCCAAGAGGCTATTCGCCTGGCGTGCGTGGTACTAGGTATAAAGCCACAACGTGCCAACAAGACTAACACCACCAACAAGAGCGAAAGGAAGCCAAGCGCCACGGCAAAGCCAAGCTCAGCAATTCAAACAATAGACATACCGCTCCAGGATGTTCATACAGACGAAAAGCGATTTCAAAACCGCAAGGAGCAGTTTAGCCAGGCATCTTTTGATGAGAAGGTAAACAACTTCGACCCCAACGCTTTTGACCCCATCAACGTGTGGCAGGCCCCCACAGACCACCGTTACTATGTTCTTAGTGGTCACAGTAGGCTCGCAGCTTTCCGAGAGCTCAACAAGCGCCACGGGGACAAATTTGCCAAGATTCCTGCCCGCATCATCACGGGGATTGAACAGTACGCTATCGATTATGCAAGGAATAGCCATAGCCGCAGCACACCGGAGGAGATATGGGAACGCGCGAAATACTACCGCGTACTGTCCGCCAACTTTTTCATTGGAGAGCGAAAGAGCCTTTGTGAAGTGCAGCAGCGCGAGCGAGTCGTGGTAGTTCTCGGAGTAGATAACGATAGACTAAGCTCGCCGAGTAGCTGCCCGCGATGAGGGCGTTGAATTTTTCTTCGGGCGAGGTTTTACGGCTTGCAATGATGCTGTCGCCGATGCGTATGGCGGCATCCATTTGCCCGAGTCGAATAAGGCTGTCAACTTTCTGCGCATGGAGAGGGTAACCAGCGGTGAGGGCGAGCAGGTAGAGCATAGCGAGAGCCACACCAGACCGTAGGAGCGGACGGAAGGTTGCCAAGAAGTGCGTTTGCTGGGCTTTTTACCAACCCAATTGCAGCCAATCCATGCCGTGTTCATCAAGATAAAATAGCGATGCAAACAGCTTGTATTGAGCGTTTAAGCACGTTGCGTTACGTTTTGTTGCATGGAGAGTGACAATTTGTGTTTCCCTAGTTTTGCCATTATTCGCAGAATGTTGCTATACTTGTAGCCTCGGAGCCTAGGGGGGCTTATAAATAGACCAAAAAACAGTTTTCAATGAAAGGTAGAAATTTTACGAAGATTATATCGCTCATGGTTGCGCTAACGCTGTGGGCGACCGCTCTTGTTGCGCAGCAGGTGGTACGGCTCGGAAAGCATGAGTTTGTGCCCGAACAAAACGTGGGGGCGCGCACCCGCTCGAGGGCATTGAGACCATTGCCATTAGGCGAGGCGGTGCAGGGCAGGCATAATGTGCTCATGCAATTCTCCCATGCGTTAACGTTTGAACAGCGTGCGGTGCTGCAAAGGGAGGGGGTTGCCCTTACAGACTATGTGGGCGGAAATGCCTACTTCGCCACTGTGAAGCAGGGCTTTGTTCCAGCCCGTATGCGGGGAAATAGGATGACCTCGCTCATCCCCATTCGCGGGGAGTGGAAGATGGATCCTCGCCTTGAGGATTGGCGTATCCCCGATTATGCGCAGGCTGGAATGGAAGCGGCGAGGGTGCAGCTCTTCCATTTCCCCAATGTTACCACGGAGTGGGCAAAAAGCGAGCTTGCCCGGCTTGGTGTGGCCAATGTAGAGGACGTTCCCGCTTTTAGGCTGCTCGTGGTGGATTTGCCTAAGGAGAAGCTCTACGAGTTGGCAGAGCTACCGTGGGTGGCATCGCTTGGGCTGGTTCCTGCTCCGCAAGCGGCGTTCAATGCGCAAGGGCGGACGATGGGGCGAGGAAATCTCTTGGCTTTGCCGGGCACGCTAGGCGGGTGCGGCTTGACGGGCAAGGGGGTGAAAGTGGGCGTGTGGGACGGCAACGTTGTTCCCCATTTCGACTTCGCTGCGCGGCTACAGCAGAAGGAGTTTGAGGTGTCGGTGGAGGAGAGCGAAGGGCATGGGGTGCATGTGGCGGGGTCAATCGCAGGAGCTGGTTTGCTTAATCCCAGGATGCAAGGGGTGGCGCCTGCCGTTGAACTCTATACCTATAACTTTAATCGGCAGAGCAACGGCCTTAACGAGCAGGCGGAAATGCTTTACGCTCTGGATGACTACAACATTCTTCTGTCCTCGCACTCCTACGGTCCTCAGATGCGTCTTCTATGCCCATACCTTGACGGGTTAGGGTATTATAATTCCATTGCAAATGATTATCTCGTTGACCTGTTGGTGGCGCTTGTTCCCGAGGTGACGCAGGTGTACGCAGCAGGGAATGACCAAGGTGCGTGCAGTAGGGAGTATGGGTCAGTGCTTCGCCGAGCCAAGAACGTTATCTATGTTGCCGCGCTCAATGCGGTTGGGGGTATGACCAGCTTTAGTAGCTGGGGGCCTATGGATGATGGGCGTGTGGTGCCAACGATTAGCATGAAGGGGGAGGATGTCTACTCCACACTTCCGGGCGATACGTATGGTAAGATGTCGGGGACTTCAATGGCCACTCCGCTCGTGTCGGGGCATTTGGCTCTCATGACCGAGCGTTACCATCAGTTGCATCATGGGGCGGAGCCGGAGGCAGCGTTGCTGCGGGCGCTCATAATTGCCACTGCAGACGATGTGAATGCGCCTGGACCAGACTATAGCTACGGTTACGGGATTCTGAATGCCGATGCGGCGCTCACTGCGCTTGAAAAAGGTAACTATAGGCGGGGCTCCCTCTCGCAGGGGAAGCAACCTACGACCTTTAGCGTGCCGGTGCCTAGCAATGCCAAGCGGGCGTGGGTTGCATTGGCGTGGACTGATACGGTGTCGGGGGGTGTACATCCATATGGCGAGCCTGCGCTTGTCAATGACCTGAATCTATACGTTTCTAATGGGGGGAACACCTTCCTGCCCTGGGTGTTGGATAAAGACCACCCGGAGGCAGACCCGCAGCGCAAGGTGGATAGTATCAACAATGCGGAGATTGTCTCAATCGATGCCCCTTCTGGCGAGCTTACGATAACCGTGGATCCTAAGCGTGTCGCCTCAATGAGCCAGGATTTCTACGTGGTGTGGCACTTCGACACCGACATCCTGCGGATTACCTACCCTGTTGGCGGGGAGCTGCTTGAACCAGGGGAGGCGATAGTGGTTCATTCACAGAATTTAATTCCCCCTATACGGGCGGAACTTTCGTACGATAAAGGGAAGACGTTTGCCACGATAGCTACCCTCAAAGGGGATCGAGATGTGGCGGAGTTGCCTTTGGATGCCCCCTTTACGGCTGGAGGCATTTTGCGACTCATTGACAACGAGGGGCGTGTGGTTGTATCGCCTCACTCCTTTACCATTATGCCAACGCCGAAGAACCTACGCTTTGAAAAGATAGAGGGTAGCGGGGAGAGCGTTCAGCTAGCATGGGATACCGTACCTGGCATTAAGAAATACGAGGTGCTGTACACAACGGATAGGGAGGCGGAATACAGGTCGGTTGTGGTGACGGTGGCGAACAAATGCATGGTGCCGTCAAAATATCTTTCCCAAAAGGGGCGCTACGCCTTTGCCGTGCGGGCTATTGCTGAGGACGGTACCGTTGGGCAACGCTCGGCGGCCGTGATGACAGCTGAAATTTCGCAGCGTAACGCTGCCTCCGTGGCGATACCTTTCACTGAAGAGTTCCGCATTGTCCCATCGCCCGATGTCTTCGTGGAGCTAGGGGAATATATGAGTGCCCAGTATGAGGAGACCCCTGCCCACCTACAGCAGTCTCCCGGGGCGCATGCGCTGATTATTAGCCGTACGAATCAAGGTGATGAGGATGACACCTGGGATGGTTCTGATCCCTATACTGCTAAAAAGGCATTTGCGCGGGTCGGTTTTGAAACCCTAGACCTCACGAAAGAGCAAGGCAAGGTGTTCTTAGAGGTCTATGGGCACTTCTCAGGTGCATGGTATCCCCAGATGCGCCTTGAGGTGGATGGTCAGCCAGTGAAATTGATTACGAATGAAGATGAGGTAGTGGGTGTTGACAAGGAGAAGGCCGAGGATGCGCAGTGGGTGTGGGATCTGTCAGAGTACAAGAGTAAGTCGATTAATTTGGCGCTTAGGGTAGTTGTTCTAGAAGACACGGCAGATTTAATCATTACCCACATTGCGCTGCGGCGGGAGTCGAAGGCGTTGGATCTTGCTCTCTTGAATTTTGCGGGCATTGAGCGCGTAGGGACTTTCGGGAAAGAGGTTCCTGTGTATAGCTTTGTACGTAACAATAGCTCAATGCCGGTAGCGTCTGCAGCAATTTACGCCACCGCGAATGGTCGTTCCATCGGTGGAACAATCGTGAAAGATATCAAGCCCTTCGAGATGCGGCGGGTTGATTTCACCCTGGATCTTACGGCCAATAGCCCAATGGGCGAGCTGCTCGATGTGGCTGTAGAGCTAAAGGCGGAGGGAGATGCTAACCCTGAGGATAATGCTAAGCGGGGTAAGCTGTACAGCCTCGGTGAGAAGTACGCCATGAAACGGGGTCATCTTACGGGTTGGGGCTACGCAGGCTCATCTGATGTGTTGACCATCGAGGGGCGACGTATAATAGTGGATGATGGGGCATGTTCCTTTGGCTATAGGGGGAAACGTTCTGAAACCCTCTTGCTTAAGCCGAGCAATCCCGACCGGGCGATAGCGGTTACTGTGCGTAGGGCATCGCTTCTAGGTGAGAGTGACGCCCTGCTGATTAACACCCATATTGGGGCATCTTCAACATCGGTGGGTGGAAGTCGTAATTTGGCTACAGTCAAAGGCGAGTTGCAGGCACCAGTCACAGCTGTTTCCTCAGCCGATGATGGGGGCGTGCTGCTTGTCTTCGAAGCGGGGCAAAGTGATGGCAAGGGATTAGGATGGGAGGTTGAAGCCGTTGAGGTGGCTAGGGAGAACACGCTGAAGATTGATGAAGTGAAGATATCCCAGAGTCCTAACCCAGAGGAGATGACGGTCTCGGCGAAGGTCATAAATCTGTCGTCCACGCCGCAGACCGATGTTTCTATTTCCATTTTGCAGGGTCTGTTGGAGCGTAGGGCAAAGCTGGTGGCGCGGGAAAGGATAGATTACCTAAAACCAGAGGAGACGCTAGAGTACACCTTCTCGTACCATCCAGCTGTGCCACTAGGCACCTATGATAGCCTGAGGGTATTCGTTGATGGGTACGATAACGATTTCTCTGACAATATGAGTCGGCACTTCGTCCTCAACGATGAGTACTGCGCCGTTCCGCCGTTAGGCATTGAGGGTACGAGCATAGGTGCTGTTGCTCTTTTTGATAGGAGCATTACGTCTGTGAAGGCCTTCGCGCGCGGCACTATTAATTTGCGCGATACGCTCCAAATGTATCGGTCGGCTGAAGCAAACACGCTGCGGGTTGCGCTGCGGGGGGTGCAGGATGGGCGTGCGCTCGGCGTATGGGTTGATTGGAACGATGACAAGCAGTTTGGCGATGCGAGTAGCGGGGAGTTCTTCACTGTAGAACTGAAGGCAGAAGATACGTTAGCATGCGTGCCGCTTGCTGCGCCTACGGATGCGGCTGCAGGGCCAAAGCGTATGCGTGTGCTCCTTGCCGATAAGGGAAGTTTGGATCCATGCGGCGCAACGCTGCTGCCGCGTGCCGATGCGCGAGACTATATTGTGCGCCTTGTCGATGAGAATTTCCCTACTGCGGGAGATCTCGCCATTGCGGGGATAGATACGCAGGTTGTTGGTGCCCCCCTGTCCGATACGGCAAAAATTACGGTTTCTATTAGTAATCTGTCCGATAAGCGGGTGTCGGATATGACCCTTGCCTATCGGGTTGATGACGCAGAGCCTATTACGGAGAGGGTGGCCCTTGCCATCGATTCGTTGGGGGGGACTGCGGCCTACACATTTAAAGCCAAGGCGAATCTCGCCGCCCAAGGTAAGCATGCCATTACCGCATGGATTGCAAGCGACAATGCCAATAGGGAGAATGATACGGCTCGACTGACGGTACACAGCATAGACCCCTCGCTTGCTAGCGGGGAGGACTTCTACTTGCACTTTGGCGGAGACCCCGACAACGAAGAGATGCTCGTCTTCTCCGATCTGGCTAAGTCCAGGACTGGGTCGGCATTCTCCTTTGATATGATGCTCAAATTGGATCATGCGCAGTTTGCGCCCATATGCCAGGCGGATGGATTCTTGATGTTGGCTTGCAACGAGGGGAGCGGCTTCCCAGAGAATAGCATTCTCTTTGCCTACGCGGGTACAAAGGTGCTTTACCTAGCACCGGGTGGTACGCTCAAGCCAGGGCAGTGGCAGCATATTGCAGTGAACCAAACGATTTCGTTTGCTGTCCATCCGAAGCTATACGTTGATGGAGAAGAGGTGAATCTTGCTTCTATGGGGAACGATGGTACCTCCTCAATGCACAATTTCAAGGCGATGTACCTCTTTGAGGGGAGCATAGACCATCTGCGATTCTGGAAAGAAGATATCGGTACGCAAGGTGCCAAGCAGATTGCCTACACGGATACGAGCAGCCTTTCCAAAAAGCATAAGGAAGAGCTTATTGCCGACTTTGCTATGAATGAGGGGTATTCCAATGCAGCCCTCTACGCGGGCGAGCATTACGCAACCATTCAGAGCAAGCGGATAGAGGCGGGCAACAGCTCTATATGGCAAACCGAACGGAGGCTTATACAGGGAATCCATTTTGACAACCAGGTGGGAGACCTCGTGAAGCTTTCGGATTCGCGCTATCAGGTGACGCTCACCGAGGCCACGGATTTGCGCCACGTAGAGGGCATTGCCTATTCTTCATTCTCTCGTGGGAATGTGCTATACAATGGGATGGAGATTACAGAAAAGCGTCCGTTTGATTTCTCGGAGGGGTCTGTAACGCTGTACGGTACTTTGGTGGGATACTATGGTCGTAACTACTTCGATAAAGTTACAATATACGCGGTGAAGGAGGCTTCAGCGGAGTGCAAAATGCTTTCGTTGAAGGCTACAGTAGCCGATAACGCAGGACTCGCTTCCGATGTTTCGTTAGAGCCGGTACCTAACGCTGTTGCCCTGGACGCTACCGAGGACTTCAAGGCGAACGAGCTGACCTTCGCTTTCTCAATAAGCGAGGGGGCTACAGCAACGGTGGAAGGTAAACCCATCCAATCGCCCGTAAAGCTTGATGTGACTAATCCAACTATGGTTAGGGTGTTGGCTGCGAATGGGCGTACCGATGCTTACTATACGATTACGGTGGTTAAGAAGAATGCGATCGACTGGCCGCTCGCGAAGGCGCAGCTCTTTTATGGCGATAGCATTGTCGATTTGCCAGGGCTGTCAAGCGCGCAGCTCCCAATCACCTATACGACAGACAATCCTAACGTCGTTACCTATACAGAGGGAGCGTTGCGGGCGATTGCGGTTGGCTCTGCCACGGTAATGGCTCGCCAGCAGGGGAATGCGCACTACGCGGCTGCTGCCCCAGTGGATTACAGGATTGAAGTCCTGCCGCGGCAGGCTACCGTTGCGCCGCGTAGCATGGTAGTGAAGCGAGGGGCAGTGCTAGGAGCCTTTGACTTCTACTACACAGGGGTGCTGACGTATGATGATTTACAGCAAGCTAAGCTGCCGGCGTATAGAATCATAAAGAACGGCAGTGCGTGGTCGCCAGCTGAGGGCGCACTCGATGCAGGAGAGTACGCCATAGAGCCAGAGGATGCAACGCCCTATAGGTCGGGGAACTACGTTATCACCCCCCTCAGCGGTACGCTTACTGTGCTGCCTAGCCAGGCGGTATCGCTTTCGTTGACGGTACTTGACGAGGAGAATGCGGTGCTTGAAGGGGCTACTATTACTGTCGACAGCACCGTGGTGCGCGTGTCAAACGCAACAGCCACGGTTGTGGAGCTGTTGCCCGGTGTGCATAGCTACGTTGTTACGAAGGAGGGGTACGTTCCGACTGTTGGAAGGGTGGAGGTTTTGGATGCCCCTATAGAGGAGAAGCCCATTCTAAGAAAGCGTACCTTGACGTTAACCTACGCAACGGATGGTGGCGGAACCCTTTCGGGCTATCTCACGCAAACGTTAGCAAAGGGAGAGGATGGACAGCCGGTCTTTGCCAAGCCGAACGAGGGCTACGTGTTCAAGGGCTGGGACGATGGGGTGCAGACTCCTAATCGTCTTGATCGGGATGTACAGACCTCAAAGGCTTTGAAGGCGCTCTTTGAGCAGGCGAAGTTTACCCTCTCCTACGAGGCAACCATTGGAGGAACCATTACGGGCAAAAAGACCCAAACCGTTCTGTATGGCAAAGACGGCGAAGAGGTGACGGCAACCCCTGATGGTGGAGCCTACTTCATTAGATGGAGTGACCGTACAAACTCAAATGCGTCACGTACGGATAGGAGAATTCGTCAGGATGCTTCGTATAGGGCTTTCTTCGGCAGAAAGGTCAATCTCCCGTACATACAGAAGTTTGAGACCTCTAATGAGCTACCTGCCTTCATGCATTCCAAAGGTAGCGCAGAGGCCGGCTGGTACGTAACTGCTGAGCCGGTGCGAGGCTTTATGCTGGATGGACGATTCCTAGCAATAAAGAACCCCAAGAGCGGGAGCGTCCTCAAAGTTGATTTGGAAACGCCCCGGTTCGCATTGGACAACGTAACGGGCGATATCTCCGTTGATTTCGATTACATATTCTACGGGGTACTGCGTACCAAGGTGAAGGTGTTCTATCAGGTGGCAGGGGAAACGCCTCAGCTTCTTGGCGAACTTACTAAGGATCCCAATCGGAACAGAACCCATTTCTCAAAGAAAATTGAGAATGCTGTGTTTGCAGGGAAGGAGTGGCTGCAGCTTACATTTAACTACAGCGGAGCGGTAAATGAGTATCTCTGCATTGATAATCTCTCGGTAGTTCCAGAGGGGGTTACGGGAGAGGTCCAGCTGAACTACTACGCCACGAAGGGCGGTACGGTGAATGGAGCTTTACAGGTGAATGTTACTACGCCGGTGGGGACAGAGGGAACTCAGGTTGAGGCTAAGGCCGAGGCAGGATGGACCTTCGCTGGCTGGTCGGATGGGGTTTCCGAACCCACGCGCAAGGATAGCAAGGCTACTACTGTCGAGGCGCTCTTTACTCCAGCCTCTTCGGGGGCATCGCTCTATAGCCTGTCCTACACGGCAGGGGAGCACGGTAGGATCGCGGGGGTTGTGCATCAGCAAGGGTTAACCGTGGGAACCGAGGGGACTCCTGTGACCGCGGTGGCTACTACGCCCGATTATCACTTCGTGCAGTGGAGCGATGGCAGCAAGCAAAATCCACGAACCGATAAGGTTATTGATAAGGACATCAATGTTTCTGCCTCTTTCTCTAACCTCTACACACTCACCTATACGGTTGAGCCAATTGACGGGGGTGAAATCACAGGCGAGACTTCTCAGCAGGTACTCTTTGGCGAGGATGCTAAGGGGGTAACCGCTACGCCAAAGGCGGGCTACCATTTTGTGGAGTGGAGCGATGGGGTAACCACGGCGGAGCGTACCGACCAAAAGGTGCAAGCCGATGCTACCATAGTTGCGCATTTTGCGCAGAAGTACACCTTTATCTACACTGCAGGTAAGGGCGGTACGCTGCGAGGCGAGGTGAAGCAAACCGTTGACCCGAATGCTATGGGTACCGCGGTTACGGCTAAGCCCTACGAGGGGTTTGCCTTTGATGCGTGGAGCGATGGGGTAACCACGGCGGAGCGTACCGATAAGGCGGAGAAGGAGGTAAAAGCGCAGGCTAATTTCAAGCCATTAACCTTTGACATCTCCTACTCGGCGGCTGACGGCGGCACGCTGCAAGGGGGGGCTGCTACGCAAACAGTCTCCTATGGGGAGGATAGCGAACCGGTGCTTGCCAAGGCTGATGCGGGGTACCATTTTGTGAAGTGGAGCGATGGGCGGACGGACAACCCACGATGCGAGCGTGCCGTTGTGAAGTCTGTGACGGCCGAGGCTATCTTCTCAAAAGAGTATACCGTTGCCTACACCCATTCGGCTGGGGGAACCATTGATGGGGAGGCCTCGCAGACGGTGGAGCATGGAGCTGATGCGAAGGAGGTGAAGGCGACTCCTGATGCGGGTTACCATTTCGTTCGTTGGAGCGATGGTCTCACGGACAATCCCCGTACAGACAGGGGCGTAACCCGCAGCATAGCAGTTGAGGCTATCTTCTCGAATCGATATGTAGTTACCTACGTAGCGGCTGATGGTGGCTCCATTGAAGGCGCTGTCACGCAGAGCGTGGAGGATGGGCATGACGCAACGCAGGTGAAGGCGAAGCCAGAGGAAGGCTATAGGTTCGTGGGGTGGAGCGATGGGAGTGAGGAGGCGGCGCGCTTGGATAAAGGCATCAAGGAGGATGCCGTCTACACGGCCACCTTTGCCCGTTTGGTGCATACCCTTACGGTGGAGGTTGAGAATGGAGTGTTTGACCCAGTTCCGGGCCTAACGGCATTTGTCTTTGAGTATGCAAAGCTACTGCAACCCACGCAGGAAGTCGCTCACGGTGACTTCTCGCGGCCGGTGACTTTAGAGCTTGCACCGGGAGTGAAGTCCGTGCTGTGGGACGATGGGAGTACCGAGCTTCCTCGGAGCTTCAGGGTAGAGAAGGATATGACGGTTAAGGCGAAGGTAAAAGTTCCTACCGTTGACTTTTACGTGGAGAGGAATGGTATTCCTATCAGCCAGAGTGTAATAAACAATGCTTTTGATGGTACTATCAAGTACACTGAGCACCAACAAGTGGATCTAGGTACGTGTGTGGCTGTAAGTTGGGCGCTGCTCCCTAAGGGAACTATACTGGCTATTAGCACGGTGGGGATGCGGAAGGTTGATTACCCAGCGAGTGCTGCAGCGTTCTATCAGATTGTTGATGGTACGAAGCCGGCAAGGCTTAGCATTGCGATAGAGCGTCCGTCCGGTATAGTTATCTATGAGGTTTCGGAGGGGGGTACTTTAGGTGGGGGTGCGCCGAAGCAAAAGGTGTCGGTGGGTGGAAGTACCACTGAGGTCACTGCCCTCCCGATGCCAGGGTATTACTTCAAGGGGTGGGACGATGGTAACAAGGAGCCGAGCCGTTCGGATTTCGTAACCAAGGAAGGCGAGGTGACCTACCGAGCTCTATTCGAGCGCAAAACCTACACAGTTGCTTTCATGCCGAATAGCGGTGAGGGCACGATGGAGGATCAGAAAATGCTGTGTGGGTGTGACGCTACCTTGAAGCCTAATGCTTATACCAGAGCGGGTGCTACGTTTAGGGGGTGGGCGTTGGCGCCCGATGCTAAGGTGCCGCGTTACACCGATGGGGATTGGGTGAAAGACCTTTCTAGCGTGAATGGCGACACGGTGCATCTGTACGCTGTGTGGGCGATACAGCAGCTTGCGGTCTATTTCTCGGTGGCAGGCGAGCCCAGCGGTACGCTTACGGCTACGGTTGATGGTAACACCATAACGAGCGGTGCGCTGCTGCCTTTCGGTACGCAGGTAGTGCTTACCGCCAAACCGAATGCTGGGTACGATGTGGAGGGGTGGTTAGGCGTTAATGCCAATCCGGTGAATGCTGAGGAGGTAGTCCTTACGCTAGATCGGGAGGCCACCGTTCAGGTATCATTTAGGCAGATAAAGCATGCGGTGCACTTCTCGGTGGCAGGCGAGCCGAACGGTACGCTTACTGCTACGGTTGATGGTAAACCCATAGCCGATGGAGATCTGGTGAGAGAGGGGGCGGAGGTGCAGTTTGTGGCTGAGCCTAAGGCGGGCTTCCTGGTGGATGCATGGACGGGGGTCACGCCGAGTGCAGATAATCGCAACAGGGCAAAGCTTGAGGTCAAAGGAGAGGTTACTGTCACGGTTTCGTTTAAACCGGAGAAGAAGTTAGGCGTGGAGTCTGCGCTGCTAGCGAGCATTGAGACGCTACCCAATCCATTCACGTCGACTTTGAGGATAAGCAATGCGAGCAATCTTTACAGGGTGCAGCTACTTTCTGTTGAGGGGCGGGTTATACGTACCGTTGCGCATGATGGGGCGGAGACCCTAAAGCTTGACACGAAAGATTTGCCCGCGGGTCTATACCTTCTGCGCTGCGAGGATGCCCACGGGGGTGTACGCACGCTGAGGGTGGTGCGGGAGTAGAGTCGTCTCAACTTCTGCGGAGTATAGTGAAATGAGGGCGTGGCAACTGCCACGCCCCCATTTCTTTTCTTTGGTGGCTGCTGTAGTGCAGCGGGCAACTGCTGCTAGAGGTGCAGCGAAAGGGACTGTGCAATGGGAGTTCGGGGTGCGGGAGATACTGTTACAAAAAGTGTGTAGAATCCCCCACGGAGCCCTTTTGCGAAGCTTATGAACTAAAGCTAAAGAAAACTATGGGGCTTCTGCGGCGGTGGGCTACAAAAATGGCACAAGAAGGCAGTGAGACTAGTCAGGCCACACAATAGGAGGAGACGATGGCAGAAGCACTATAAAACGTACACTCCCGGCGACACTTCTCGGTGGCATCCTTTCCAGTCGTTTTGAAATCTAGTCCTTGTAAAACTACTCTTGCCGTAGCTTTTAGCAAAAACTAGAGCTTGAAAAAGCTCACCACGTTGCGAAGCATGTCGGCCTGTGCGTTCAGCTCCTCGCTGCTCCTTGCCAGCTCATTGGCCGCAGATGCATTCTCCTGCACCGTGTTGTTCAAATCCTGCACGGCCCGGTTGATCTGCCCTGCGCCCTGACGCTGCTCAGCGCTAGAAGCCGCAATTTCACGCACCAGGGCCGTGGTCTTCTCCACCGATGGCAGGGCCTGCGCCAGCAAAATACTCGCCTCCTCTGAGACATGCTCCGACTCTAGCGTCAAACTCGTAATTTCCTCGGCCGCCGCCTTGCTGCGCTCCGCCAGCTTGCGCACCTCGGCTGCCACTACGCTGAACCCCCGGCCATGCTCGCCGGCCCGGGCCGCCTCTACCGCCGCGTTGAGAGCCAATATGTTCGTCTGCGCCCCAAGGTCGCTAATCACGCCAATCCTACTGGCTATCTCCTTCCGTTTCTCTGACGATACCCGCGCATGCTGCCCCACACGTTCTATCTGATTATGCATCTGCTCGGCCAGTGTATTGGTCTCGTGCGCCTTATCGCTGTTCATATCTATACCCGCCACCATCTCCTCTACGGAGCTACTCACCTCCTCCGTATTGGCAGCCTGTCGGCCACTCGCCTCCGATACGCTGCTCGCCAGCGCGCTCAATTGACCACTCGCACCACTGATTTGGTCCGCACCGCTATGGATGTCGGTTATCACACCGCGCAGACGCTCTCGCAGCGCATCCATGCCACGCAGGAGCTGGCGGAACTCATTGCGGCCCTCCATCTCCGACATACCAAGATACTCCGTCAAATCCCCCTCCGTGAGCCTACCAAGCCCTGTCAGGCACCCACGCAGCTGCCGCACTACGCGGCCGGAATACCACAACGCTATGGATATCCCCACGACCAAAAGCACTACTGCACCTATTGTGAGCATCACATTGGCCTGGTAGATCCTATGGCCTACACCCTCCATAAGCTCCGTGCGGCGTCCCTCCGAAACATGTAGAATATCGGCCATCATCGCCTTTATCGGCAGATCGTGCTTCTTGTAGCCATACGAGGTCTCTATGCGCGACTCTAGCCCCTTACGGTAGCGCTCGGCTGCCTCCCGCGCTGCGAAAGGCAATGGGGCATCAACCGATCCAAACGATCACGGGCCTCCTCCAGATAGCGCACATCGTACGTCATATAGAACTGCTGCTCATGCACCCGGAGCGACTGGTACTCGCGGACACGATGCGCCTGATTGTCTCTATCGGCCTCAAGCGCATCCAGCACCTGCTCGGAGGCCTCGCGCATCGTAGTATTGACCTGCGACTCATGCTGCTTGATGGCTCGCACCCCCTCTATGTGCTCGAGCATCTCTTCCCGTAGCTCCGGCCGCGCCGCCTCGCCACACTCGGCGCGCGCCGCTTCCCACTTCGCAAAGGCCGTATCCAGATACCCGATAAACGCCAGGTACGTCGCATTCGTCTTGCTTCCGTCATACTCGCCGTAGTAGGCCTGCATCTGCTCCCGCACCTTATCAAAACACGACTCGCAATCTACGTACTGCGCGCACAGACGCTGCGTACCACGCACGCTGCTAAATACCTGAAACGACATGGCAAAAAAGAATAGCGCAATCGCCAGCAAACCACTCACTACCAGCAGCAGCTTCGCACGAGTTGAAACATCATTGTACTTCACGGTAATTTCGCTATATTAGTTGATTTATAATTACCTAATGCGCAAATTCTGTAGGGTGTATCGAAGTGTATTGTAATAGCATTACGTTTTTGCTCCAGCCCGTGGACGCTCACCTGCACGCCCTCTCGCGCTACAGCCAATGGAGACTGTTGCAACAGTCCCCGTTGATGTGCGGCAAACAAAATCGGGATTTACCCATTGGACGATTGCTACCCACAGCGTTTTGGTTCATTTGCTGTCGTGATTTGCTTTTTGCGCAGAATGATTTGCCCTGGAGTGCCAAGCAACTAAAACGGTAAAATAGATCCTAAAAGCCCGTTCAGCAGTATGATACCGATACCTGTAGAGAAAATCTTGGTCGTTTGAGACCCTATTGTGGATCACTGGGATACCTCGCCCAAGGATGAAACGATGGTATGCGTCCCTAGGGGCTGGGATGGTGACTGCAATCACAGATTTGATGTGTACGCAGGAAACCTGCGCCGCATCGAGTCTGGCTTAAGGTCTGGCGAATCGACTCCGTGGCCATGGAAGCAACGGGAGCCTCTGCCCCCCGATTTTTAAGATCCTGAGGGGTGCAAGTTAAGTAAATTATATTCAGGTATCCAACACATGAATTGGCTATAAAGCCTTATTATGTTGATATCCAGTAATGAAATGAGTGAAAATATTTTATGCGAACACGGGAAACCGTGCCGTTTGCTAGTCCAGGCGAACGACTCTAGTAGTCTATTCGACTAGCCTGCCTGCTGCTCGGTGTGCCTGTCTGCGTGCGGTTCATATTGCTGCATGGTCGCGAACCCTCGAATACTCTACCAAGATTGCCCTGGCCATCCAGGAAACCAAGCAGGACTCCAGCCCACGCAATGCGAGGAGTTGCTAACTTTGCCCCACCTTTGAGCGTTTTGCTGCTGCTGAATTACCCCCCTGCGGAGTAGACCTGTGGTTTGAGGATCTCATGGTTTTCTTGATATGCCTAGCGCAGCAGGATAGCTCACATTGGCTGTTACACCACGCCCCAAAGGGTCTTCAGGGATTGCAACAATAGCAAACATACATTCCTATGGACGAACACAACACGCAGCGCAACCAGCGGATAGCGCACATGGAGCAATTCTCAAACGAATGCCAACAGGCCAACGACCGTCTTCAGGAGGCACTTGACCGCTGGCGCGAAATCCTACCCAGGGCCCGTGAGCTCACGGATTACTACTACAGCGATAGCTGGCGCCAGGACGTGGATGCCTTCAACGCCGGAAATCTCCCAGAAGACTTGGCCTGCGGCGTCCTATGCGAGGACACGATCTACGACCTCTACGGCGACTTTCAGAACCTCTCGCTCGACATGCTCGAGGCCGCGGTGCAGTGGCTTCGTCCCGAAGAAGAGAAGTAGCGAGACCAAGGGCTATATTGCAGGTGCAGGGCGTCGGAGGGCTGCCTAGCGCTACTGGTGTGAGCTCACCACGTTGACCTCTAGCTCTAGGCTTACGCCAGTCTTCTCCAGTACGTCCTCTTGGATTTTGCGCGCCAGTGCCAGTACCTCGGCTCCCGTGGCACCTCCGCAATTGACTAGCACTAGGGCCTGTTTCGGATATACTTGCACACGTCCCTCTCGGTAGCCCTTCCACCCGCATTGCTCTATCAGGAAGCCCGCCGAAACCTTCACGCCGCCGTCTGCCCCTGGAAATCCTTGGAGTTGGGGATAGGAGGCCCGTAGATGCTCGTAGCGCGCTTGCGACAGCGTGGGATTCTTGAAAAAGCTCCCCGCGCTGCCGTACTCTTTTAGGTCAGGTAATTTGGATGCTCGTTGCCGCAGTACCTCTGCGCGGATTTGCGCTGGTGTTGCGTCCTCGTGCACGTTTAGCCTATGGCCGTACGACCCACGGGAAGCGGGGAGGGTAGAGAGATGAAAAGTTAGCTGTGTAACCACGCCCCGCCCAGCTAACGGCTCTCCGCGCTTGAGTATGCTCGTGCGGTAGCCTAGCGCAAGGGCCTCGGCTGGATAGGTGCTCAATCCCGCATGCTGCATGCTGTAGATGTCGGCCGAGAACAGTGTCTGCTTGACCTCGGCCCCGTAGGCGCCAATATTCTGCACCGGGCTCGCCCCTGCAGTACCAGGGATGCCTGAGAGGCGCTCCAGCCCATACCACCCCTGCGCCACGGTGAAGGCCACCAATTCGTCCCAATCCATGCCAGCGCCCACGCGCAGCTCTACCTGCGTGCCCTGCACTTGGTAGCTGAGGGCTTTGTTCACCAGCTGGATGATCGTTCCTTGGTACTCTGGTTCGGCAAAGAGAACATTGTTGCCTCCGCCCAGGAGGTAGTAGGGCATCTGTGCGTGCTGTAGCCGCCTATTGAGTCCATCGAGCTCTTGCACGCTGTCAACGCGCTCCAGAGCCTGCGCCTTGACCGAAAAATGGAACGAATTCAGTCCAGTTATATCGACCATACTTTTTCCCAATTTGGCGGGCTGGCGGATGCCATCTACGCCGCGGAGGCCTCACGTTGACCGTTTCCCCCCATGTCTATATACGCCTCGTCTTCACTGCTTTGCTGGACAGGCGTTGCGCTGGCGGGGCGATTGCCCCCTACGTGTGCCAGAAAGAGACCACTTCGTTAAGCTTGTTGGCACTTGTAACCAGGTCCAGGGCCCTTTGGGCCACGAGTTGGCTGGTGTTGGCGTAGCGTCCGGCCAGCTCAGTTTGTTTTTGCGATGCAATCGAGATTTGCTGCAGTGCTTGCTGCTGTTCTTGGGTTGCCAGGGCGGCATTCTTGGCCTGGGCGGCCCCCGCGCGGGTGCCAGGGATCAGGTTCGTAATGTGCTCCTTCGTCTGGCTGGCCAGGGTCAGGCCGCCCTCTATGAGCTTATTGATCTCTTCAGCCGCCACGCTGGAGTTCTCCGCTAGCTTCCGTACCTCGCTGGCCACCACGGCGAAACCGCGCCCTGCCTCGCCTGCACGGGCCGCCTCCACGGCGGCATTGAGCGCTAGTATGTTGGTTTGATCCACGATCTGCTGGATCATGGCCACCTTTTCGGCTATAGAGTGCATCTGGGCATCGTTTTTCTGGGAGAGCGTGTCGACCTCGGTGAGCGTGGTGAGCACAGTGTGCGCATTCTCTCCCGCATTGCCCACCACCTTGAGCGTGTCGGCCTGCGACTCCGTGAGCTCCTCTACCGAGCTATTCACTTCCTCGCTTGCTGCGGCCTGATCGTGCGACATCTCTGAAAGTGCCTTTGCGGCATCCAGGTAGCCCTGGCTTATCTGCTGCAGGCCTTGGGATTGTTGCTGCACCTGTTCCACCGTGTCGCGCAGTTTGGTACACATTTGGTGCAACGCCTCCTCCAGAACTATGAATTCGCGGGCGCTGCTGGTTATCCTACGCTCCACCTTGAGGTCGCCGCGCATCAGGGTGCTCAGCTGGCTGATGATTATGCGTATAGGCCGCGCAATCCGCCGAGAGATAGCGTATGACACCAGCGTAAACAACACCACTCCAACCACGAACAGGGCTATTAGTCCCCCGAGCGATGCTATCACCTGGTGCCTTAGCGTGCCCAGAGGTTCCGTGGCTACGGCCAGCCAGCTGTTGCCAGTGGTCAATATTTCAAACGGTTCCACGTGGCGCAGCATGCGCCCCGACGGCGTATTGCAGGGGTAGGTCAGCGGTGTCCCGCTCAAGGCCTTGGCTAGAAGATCGTCACTGAAGTCCCCCAGATCGGCTACCGGGGCTCCCAGCAGCTCCTCACGGGGATGCATGGTGATCTCTCCCTTTTGGTTTACCAAGCACAGCTGATGGCCCTCCGAATCATTGACGGCCTGCGCCTCGGCTGCTAGCTCTACAAACGACATATCCGCCACCACAAGCCCGGCGTAGCGGCCGTCGTAGCGTATGGGGAGCGCCACGCTCATCATCGGGATAGCCACTCCACGAATCTCCTCTCGGTACAGGTCCGTTACTTGCACTTCGGCCCCAACCTGTAGCGCCAAAAAGTAGGGCCGCTCGAGGTAGACCGTATTCTCGCAGTACTGCCAATGCTCCTGCCCATCGCTACAGGCCGACGTGCGCCGCTTTATCTCCCCTTGCTCGCGATACCACCCTGCCATAAAGAAGGTCTTGGGCCCCAGACCATCCGCTGCTATGCCCTGCGTATCCAGCCCATCGTACTGGTCCTGGAGAAATATCACCGTGATGCTAAATAGCCCCTCGCTGCGCTTCAGCACCTCCAGCAGGTACTGCGAGAGCTCCTCGCGGCTTCTGCGGCCCTGCGCATGCTCCGCCTGGCAGTAGTCAACCACCGACTGCGCAAGTTGTCGATTGTGCTCCAGCGTGGTGCTAAATGCCTTGCTGGCAGTCTGCCCTATAGTCTCCAGACGCTCACACGCAGCCTCGTACGCCTGTCCATAGCGCTGGTATCCAATGATCGACAGCGCCGCCAAAAACACTACTCCGAAGGCTAGAATGTAGGTGAGGCTCAGCTCTCGGCGTATGGTCCCATGCTTACGTTGTCTAGTTCTTTCCATGGCTTTTCCCAACTTCTAGGAATATAAGTCCCTTCCTACAAAGGTAGCCATTCCACCAGCTTTCCGCAAGCTTTCCAGGAGTCATTCCTTGTGGGCATAGCACCCCACAATCTACAGGAATTCCTTGTGTACAGGCTACTGGGGCTGTACGCTGGGTGTTAGCCAGCGGTGCAGAGGTAAACTCACAAGAGCCATCTGCGCCCAGAGGGCGATAGTGGCGGTCAAACGCCCTTCGGGCTCGTTTGGCCGTCTTTTGCCTGCTGCCTTATGTCAATTAGGTGCGTATTGGCAAAGTAGTAGCTGAGGATTTTTTCAGCATTCCACCCCTGCTTGGCCTTAGCCATGGCGCCTTGTTGGCAGAGGCCCACCCCGTGTCCGTAGCCTCGGCCTTCTAGAATCACCTTGTCTCCCCTGACGCTTACGTTGAACCAGGCCGACTTGAGGTGGAAATACTCCCGCAGGTCGCGAAAGGGCAAGGAGTAGCCCCCAGGAAGGGCGTAGAGCGTGCGCCGCTGACGGCTGGAGTAGGTAAGGTCGGCGCGCTGCAGATGCTCTACAGGGATCAACTTCGACCGTAAGAAGAGTCGCCACTGGTTCAGCGGAATTGACTGGGTCCAGCGACTGCGCGGATTTTTCCAGCAATCGGGGTCTTCCACGCTTTGCAGGTAGCTGCGGTCTGAGAGCCAGAATTGGCTTGCTGTGGCCGTTTGGCCTCCGCAATTGGCGTGAAAGACCGCCGAGATCAGCGCGCCCTCCGCATCTACCAGCACTAGCCCTTCCGTTTCCTTGGCGGCTTGCGCTATCCGACCTATCGCCATGGCCCCACCGCGGTAGGCCTGGCAGTGCGTATTGTCGCAGAGGTTAAAGCCTTCCTCTAGGTGGCGATCTAGGTGCGCAAACAGGTAGGTACGCGCCAGGATCACCTGCGCCTTGTAGGCCTCCAGCTCGGCTCGTGGCCCCAGCTCGGCCAGGGCTACCGCGGCCAAGTAGTCGTCGATCTCCACAAGGTTGATGCACATGATGCGCTGGAAGTCTACCGTGAGGCTCAGGTTGCCTGGGTAGACGTTGGGCTGTTCGTCACCCGTTAGGCTAGAGACCTGTAGCTGGGGTAGGGGGGCGGTTGATAGCAGCACCACGTGGCGGAATAGGCCCAGGGGCTGCGTACCCATGGTGACCGAGAGCGAGTCTCCTTGACGGTGGATGTAGATGGGGTGTCCTCGTTGCGCCGTGACCCTTGGCCTGCTGTCTCCGCAGAGGCTATAGTCACCCTGGACCACTTGCACAACCACCGACTGCAGCTCCTGATTGTCAAAAAGCCCTATGGCCACCCGTTGGGCCCAGCAGGGCATCTGGAGCACTAGCAGCAGGTTCACGAGCAAAAGGCCTAGCGTCACACGCATGCTGGGCTGGTTGATGGGGTGACGGTCTATGCTCGCTTACTGCGGGCCTGGAGCTTGTCCACGATGTCTGCGGCCACTCTATTGGATGAGCCCGGTTCGCCCAGGAGCTGGTGTAGCTCAGCGAAGTCAGCAAGCATGCGTTGCCGCGATGCCCTGTTGTCCAGTATGCTTACCAGCTCCTTCTTGAGTCGTGCCACCGTGTAGTCCATCTGTTTGAGCTCCTGCACGCAAGGCCTATTGAGGATAAGATTGACCAGGGAGATCCATTTCACGCGGATAACGCACAGCGCAATGAGCATGCTTGGCCAGCTGCCACGGTATACCACTACCTCAGGGGTCTGGAGGAGGGCCGCCTCCAGGGTGGCTGTGCCCGAGGTCACCACGGCTGCCCGAGCTACTGCCAGGGTAGCCCAGGTGGCATCGTGTACCACCTTCACCCGACTCCCTTGAGGGAGCAGGCCCCTGACGTATTCCTCGGCAAAATTGCCCGCAGCGCAGAGAATGAACTGGTAGTCTGGGAAGCTCTCAACCACTGCTAGCATGCCCGGCAGGTTGTAGCGGAGCTCCTGCCTGCGACTCCCGGGCAGTAAGGCCACCACCGGGCGGTGGTCGGTCGCCAGGTACTCGGCCAGCTGCGCCGGCAGTGGAGACTCTGCCCCGGGGGAGGGGAGTTCGTCGAGCAGCGGATTGCCAAAATAGCGTGCCCGTAGACCGTTTTGCTGGAAAAAGGCCTCCTCAAACGGCAAGATGACGTAGAGCTGATCCGTGTAGGCCTTGAGCTTTTTCACACGACGGCGATTCCATGCCCACACCTTGGGGGGTATGTAGTAGTAGATCGGGAATCCCTGGCCGTGGCATTGCTTGGCCAGGCGCAGGTTGAACCCGCCGAAGTCCACCAGGATCAGCGCATCGGGTCTATAGTTGAGGATGGCCGTAGTGCACCTGCGCAGGTGCTTGGCGATGGTGCCCAGGTGAGTTAGCACTTCCCAGAAGCCCATGATGGCCAGGGCGCGGTAGTGGAGCAATAGCCCAGGAGCCACCTCCGCCATCTGCTCCCCACCGTAGTACTGGAACTGGGCCTCGGCATCGTGGGCCTGCAGGGCGCGCATAAGTCGGGCTGCATGCAGATCACCAGAGGGCTCGCCAGCTACAAGAAAGTATCGCATGTCGTAGGGATTACATGGTCAACGATAGCACCGCCACGAGGAATGCATACACAAAGGTGGCCGCCAACAGGCCACGGGCAAAGGGCAGACGATTCTTGTGGGTGGCTATGAAGAACGCCACGGCGTCGGACAGCGTGGCCAAGCAGAGCATGCGCGCCAGCGTCCCGTGGCTGACCAGAAAGGCACCCAGCGAGTGGCTTCGGGAGGCCGTATAGAATGAGAACACCAGCAGTGCGCCCACTACGAGGGGCAGGATAAGCCCCACTACCAGTCCCTGCCTAACCGTGCTAAACCTTGTGGAGGCTACCATGTCCATTGCGCCATTTGCTGTAGATAGTCGTGGCGGGTCCAGTCGATCGTGATGGGTACTACGGTGGCGTAACCCGCATCTAGGTAGTAGAGGTCTGTGTCCTTGGCCTGCTTTTCTAGGTTCTCCACTTCTCCCGCGAGCCAGTAGACTATTTTGCCGTGTGGGTCCTCCTGGGCCATGAAGGAATTGCTCCAGCGGGTCTTGGCCTGTCGACAGGCCTTGATGCCCCTAATGCGCTGCGCGGGGAAGTTCACGTTGAACGAGGTGAACTCGGGCACTTTGTGCTCCAGAATCTGCTGTGCTACCTGCAGACAGTAAGGCACACAGGGGGTCAGGTCGGCAAGGAGGCTTGTTTGGAGCGTGGAGAAGGCCACGCTCTTGAGCCCTGCGATGGTGGCCTCCAGGGCGGCCCCCACCGTTCCGCTATACATGGCGTTCACTCCGGCGTTGCTCCCATGGTTCATCCCGGAGATCACCAAGTCGGGCGGTACGGGGAGCAGGTTATTCAAGGCCAGCTTCACGCAGTCTACCGGGGTGCCCTCCACGGCGTACACGGGCACCCCGCCCCGCGAGTCCAGTTGGTGTACCCGCACGGGTATGCGGCTCGTGGTCGAGTGCGACATCCCCGACTGCGCCCCCACCGGGGCCACAATGGTCACCTCTGCCCGTGGGCCAAAGGTCGACCGAAGCAATTCCAGCCCGGGCGCCCCCACACCATCATCGTTCGTTAGTAGAATCCGCATCCCCCTTTTCCCCTGTTGACTGGGCAAAGTTAGGAAAATCAGCTGCCCTGCGCCGCGCCTATACCCCCTACTTGCTCTGCTGCGCCTCCAGCGCGGAGTGTTCTCGTTCCACAACGATACCTAAATTTGCGCAAATATTGGCGCGGGGCATCCCCGCTATAGTGCGGCCTACAACGGCTTTGTAGATTATGGGCCTTGACGATATCAGCGTACGTAGAAAGCTTCTCCTCAACAACTTTGTGGCCTTACTCTTCCTCATGGTCATGCTGGCCTTGGCCATCTACTCCGACAACCTCTACGTGGGGCGCTTGCATACCCTGAGTCGACTCAATGCGCTAGCCACAGACCTCACCGAGCTTGAGCGCTTGGTGGTCGCCCCAGAGCTCGACACCCTGCGTAGTGGCGATAGGCTCACCGTGGTGGAGGCCATGCTTGTTGGCATGCAGCAGCGGCTCGACTCGCTCTCCAAGAGCTCCTCTGGGGCGTTCATCGGTCGGGCGAGCGCCACGCTGCGTGACTCCACGGTGCGCCTCCAGGAGTATGCCAGCAACTACATTAAACTCCAGGGCGCCTACTTCTCCCTTAACGTGCAGTGGATGCAATGTCTCCACCGCTTCCGCGAGCAGGTCGCTTCGGCGCCTGGCGACCCTGCCGTGCACCTAGCCATCGCCAACCACCTCCAGAGCGCAGCCATGGCCATCTTCCAGATGTTCTGGGACAATGTGGACGACCCCTCCTACGCGAGCAGTGCGGACACGCACCTCCAGGCCATCCAGCAGTTGTCGGGCTGGCAGACACCAACGCTGCTCGAATGCTACAATCAGTTTGCTGACCACACCAAGGCTCTCCATGCCCGCATGTCTGCCCAGTTGGCTGCCCAGCAGCCCGTGCTCAAGGCCATGACTTTCCTAGAGGCCAGCGTCACCGCGTGCGCCCAGCAGGAAGATCGCAATGCAGCCCAACAGCGTAATGTGGCTGCGGCCGCCTACGTGGGGGGCTTTGTGATCCTCACTGTGCTACTCCTGCTCTTGGGCGCCCTGATAGGTCGAAGTCTGGTTACGCCCATCCAGGCTGTTTCCCGAGAGCTCGGCGAGCTCAGCCAGGGCGACCTGAGCTGCAGTGATCGCGTGGCGAGCTACACCCACCGAGCCGATGAGGTGGGCCTGATGGCCCGTAGCCTTGAGTCGCACCAGGGGGCCCTCCGGGAATTGGTGGCCAAGTTCCGTACCGTGGCCCAGGCCCTCTTGCGCTCCAACGATCAGCTCTCCCAGGCAGCCGCAGCCATCTCCGATGGGGCTGCCCGCCAGGCGGCCAGCTCTGAGCAGGTCAGCAGCACGGTGGAGCAGATCACCGCCAGCATCGCCCACTCGGCCGATAGCACCAAGAAGAGCGATGCCATCAGCCGCCAGGCCATCCACAGCCTCGATGCCCTCTCCGAGGCCAGCCTCAAAACGCAAGACCTGGCCAACCAGATTGGGGAAAAGATCGGCATCATGACAGGCATTGCCAACCAAACGAACATCTTGGCGCTCAATGCTGCCGTTGAGGCGGCGCGCGCCGGGGAGGCCGGGCGAGGCTTCGCCGTGGTAGCGGGCGAGGTCCGTCGATTGGCCGAGCAAAGCCGGCAGGCAGCAGATCAAGTGGTCAGCATGGTGGATCGTATGGTG
This sequence comes from uncultured Bacteroidia bacterium, assembly GCA_947252645.1. Taxonomy (GTDB): domain Bacteria; phylum Bacteroidota; class Bacteroidia; order Bacteroidales; family CAJPTX01; genus Bacteroides_D. The sequence goes on along the minus strand of CAMXWF010000004.1, from coordinate 114,673 downwards.
AGCAGCAGCGGATCGGCATCCAAACACCTCGCTGACCTGGTACCCAAAATGCAGGCCTCTAGCCAGTATGCCCAGCAAGTGGCCACCGTCTCCCAGCAGCAGCGCAGCGCCACCGAGCAGATCCAGGGCGCCATTCTGCAGCTAAGCCAAATAGCCCAGGCCAATGCCACCAGTAGCGAGCAGCTCGCCGCCAATGCCGAGGAAATCAAGCAGCAGGGCCTGGAGCTAGGCCAGCTTCTGGCCTACTTCAAGGTATAGCGGGGCTCTTCCTGCCCTAGTCGGGCGCAGGGGGTGGATACCGCATTCCTACGCCGGATAGCTGGAAATATTATACCTTTGCAAGTCATTGCGCTTGTGGCATCTCTAGTTGCGAGGGGCGTTCACGGTTAACACACAACGCTAGGATGAGAATAAGCAAAGAAGGCATCGGCACCATCGTGGTGGCCCTGCTGGTGGCCGTGGTGGCCATACTGCTGCTCTGGTGGCTTGCTGATCTGCTCTCCCTGCTCGTCGGGGTGGCCGTGCTGGCCGTGCTACTTTTGTTGGTTGTCCGCTTCTTTCGTCAGCCCAGCAGGGAATGCGCACCCCGTAGTGAGGCTGTCTACGCCCCCTGCGATGGCAAGGTCGTGCAGATTCAGCAGGTGGACGAGGACGAGTATTTTCACCAGCCACGCTTGCAGATCTCGGTTTTCATGTCGGTCTTCAATGTACACGTGAACTGGTATCCCGTGGCAGGGCAGGTAGTCTACACCAAGTACCACAAGGGCAAGTATCTGGTGGCTTGGCATCCCAAGTCCTCCACGCTCAACGAGCGCAGCACCGTGGTGGTGCGCCGGGCGGGGGGGAGCGAGGAGGTGCTTGTGCGGCAGATTGCTGGGTTGGTGGCCCGACGCATAGTCACCTATAGTAAGCCTGGCGATGTGGTGCCCCAGGGCGCGCAGCTCGGCTTCATCAAGTTCGGCTCCAGGGTGGATATCTTCCTGCCCATCACGGCCAAGCCCACTGTGGCCGTTGGCACGAGCGTTAAAGGTTGCCAGTCTGTGCTGGCCACATGGTAATTGCATTCTTTTCCAACGATTTAAGCGTAAGAGGGGTTATGGAGATAGCATTGGTAGAGTTGAAACCAGCCTACTACCGCGTTGATGCTCAGGTTCAGCGTGCGGATTACTGGCCTAACTACGAAGACGAACTGCGCAAAATCCGCCGCAGCATGCAGCTCAAGGGCTTTCGCCCAGGTCAGGTGCCTAAGAGCGTCGCCGAAGCCCGCGTGGGCGGACAACTCCTCGAAGAGGTCTTTGAAAAGGCACTCAACGAAGCCATCAACTCCAAGCTACAGGAAGCTAACCTCGGGATGTTCTGCCCTGCCCAGCCCGTGGAACGCGGTGAGCAGATCGATCTGCGCACCAACGAGCAGGTCAACCTCTCTTTCTACCTAGGCCTCACCGCGCCCTTTACCCCAGAGGTTGACCAAGAGGTGCAGGTCCACGAGCTCCAGCCCGTAACCGATGACCAGTGGAAGCGCTTTTTCAACGAGCTGCTCCTGCTCACCGGCCGCCGCGAAAGCCTAGAAAAAGCCCCAGAGGTGCCTGGTGACACCGTCCTGAGGCTTGCGCTGGGCGCAACGCCCGATGGCGAAAAGCCTTTTGAGCCCGTGGGCAGCTTCGATGTGCCTTTTGCCGCGCTGCCCCAGGAACTACAGAAAGCCTTCGCGGGTGCAGCCGCCCAAGCCACCTACGAATGCGCAGAGCTCCCAGCGTTCGACATCCCCTCTCCGCACTACTCGGCGCTCTGGCAGCGTACGCGGAAGCACGCGGAGGAACAACCTCACGCCAAGGGATTCCGCTTCATCCTCGCGGGCGCCTACAACCTCACACCCGCCACGCTCACACACGACCTCCTGAAAACCTTTTTCCCCCAGGCAGAGGACCCCGGGGAGAAGGCTACGCCCGAACAGCTTGCGGATGTCTTCAAAAACAGCTATCTCGAGCTCATCAAAAAGTTTCTTACCCTAGAGGATGGTTTTCAGGCCGTGCAGCAGCTCGGCGCGCAGGCCACCCTGGAGCTGGAGAAAGAGGAACTCTTCAACTTGGTCAACCCAGCCTACCGTGGCGATGACCCCGCGAAATTTGACGGCCTCTTTCAACCCTTCCGCGCGCATTTGGCCCAGGAAAAATTCAAAGCAGCCCTCAGCCTTCGCTTAGCCCAGGACAAGGTGCAGGAGGACGAAGATAAGACCAAAGAGCTCGCGGGCTATGGGGCTTTTCGCGCGGCTAGCCCTAGTATGCAGGCTAGCATCCCGGCGCCCCACTATGCCCTCTACCCCCAGCTCTCCGCCCAGTATTTTGGCAACCAGAAGCAGCTATTCTCCTGGATCTCCTCCTTGCTTGCCGAGGGCTACGCTGGTACATGCATCCTCAAGGCTTGCCCACACAAAGTCCTCCCGGTTACCCTCGATGACATCGACTGCCTCAGCTTGCGCCCCTACGCGCTCGAGGCCGTCGACAACTAGCGCGGTGTGCATCCCTGCGGCTAGTAGGGCACACGCCGCGCGTGGGCGCGCAGCTTCTCAACCCGATTAAAACTCGTGCAATAGGTGGATTTAGGAAAGGATTTTGAGCATTACGCTCGCTTGCACCGGGGCATAAGCAGCCTGCGGCTGGGGCAGTTTGAGTCCCGACTCCAGGCGGCCTACATCAACCCCACGATCATCGAGGAACGTCGCCTCAACATGATCTCTATGGATGTCTTCTCCCGTCTGATGATGGATCGCATCGTCTTTCTCGGGGTTCCCATCGACGACGATGTGGCCAATATCATCCAGGCCCAGCTGCTCTTCCTCGAGTCGGTCGATAGCGATAAGGACATCCACGTCTACATCAATAGCCCGGGCGGGGGCGTCTACGCCGGCATGGGCATCTACGACACCATGCAGTACCTCAGCAGCGACATCTCCACTATCTGCACCGGCATGGCGGCCTCCATGGCCGCTGTCTTGCTGGCCGCCGGGGCCCCAGGGAAGCGCAGCGCCCTCCAGCACTCCCGGGTGATGATTCACCAGCCCCTGGGCGCAGCCCAAGGACAGGCCTCCGATATCGAAATCACCGCGCGCGAAATCGCCAAGCTGAAAGCTGAACTCACCGACATCCTCGCCCAGCATACTGGAAAGCCCGCCGAGCTGCTCCAAAAGGACTGCGATCGCGATTTCTGGATGACCGCCCCCGAGGCTAAGGACTACGGCATGGTCGATGAGGTTCTCGTGAAAGTCAAAAAAACCGACAAGCCTCACACCAAGCCTGCGTCCAAAGACCAAAACGACTCGAACTTAACCATTTGATCCCAAATCATAGCACCTCTTATGGCAACAACAGCGGATTTTCGCAATGGCATGTGCATAGAATACAACGGGAAGCTCTATGTGCTAGTCTATTTCCAACACGTCAAGCCTGGCAAAGGCCCTGCCTTTGTGCGCACTAAGCTCAAGAACCTAGAAAACGGTCGTGTGCTGGAGAACACCTTCACCGCGGGCGTGAAGATCAACCCGATCCGCGTGGAGCGTAGGCCCTACCAGTACCTCTATACCGATGACATGGGCTTCCACTTCATGCACCAGGAGACCTTCGATGAGGTGACCCTCCAGGGCGACCTCATAGAGAACAACGATCTGCTCAAGGATGGCCAAAGCGTTGAGATGCTCGTCCTAGCCGACGAGGAGCGCGTCCTAACCTGTGAACTTCCCCCCTTCGTGGAGCTGGAGGTCACCTATACAGAGCCTGGCGTCAAGGGCGATACGGCCAGCTCTACGGCTCTCAAGCCCGCAACGCTCGAGACCGGCGCCCAGATCAACGTACCCCTCTTCATCGTCCAGGGAGAGCGCATCCGCGTCGATACACGTACCCGGGCCTACCTCGAGCGTGCCAAGTAGCCGCACCAACGTACCCTCTAGCCCCTTCGCCCGTGCCTTCTAAACAACCTAGTGAACGGCTGCAGCTCACCCTCTTCAAGCTCAAATCGCTCCTCGACTTCTCCCTCTACCTCGGAAGCGATAGCAGCCCCAAACATGTGCTGCACCACTTCGAGCAGTTGCTCTACCAGGAGCTAGGCATCAACCGCATCCTCTTCTACACCCTGGAAGACGATGCCTGGGAACTCCAGCTCAACACCCACTACCCCGCGGAGCTGCTCCACAACGTTGATGTGGGGCAACGTCTGCGCGCCTATACCCATCCCGCCGTGGTGACTAGTAAGCGCGATGGATTCCTCGACCAGATCGACGTGATTATCCCCCTGGAGGAAGACGGTAAGGTGTGTGGTTATGCGCTCTTGGGCGATACTAGAGACCAGGTCCGCGGGGTCAGCCCCGTCATCCGCCACATGGCCTTCGCCCAAACACTCGCCATGATCACCTTCATTGCCTTGCAGAACCAGCGCCGGCTCCAGGCGGTACTCCTCCAGAAAAAAATGGAGCAGGAGTTCAACACGGCGGCCAACCTGCAGCGCATGCTCATCCCCGACTCGCACCAGGTGCCCGTCTTGCCCGGCGTGGAGATTGCGGCCTTCTACCAGCCACATTTTGAGCTCGGCGGTGACTACTACGACTTCTTCCTCCTCGACCACCACCGCCTCTGCTTCTGCATTGCCGATGTGTCCGGCAAGGGCATCGCGGCCGCCTTGGTCATGACCAACTTCCAGGCCAACTTCCGGGCGTTCATGCGCACCAATGTCCCCCTCGACGAGCTGGTCGTATGGCTCAACCGCATCGTCTACAAAAATACCGATGGCGAGCGCTTCATCACCTTCTTCGTCGGCATCTACGACCAGGAATCGGGGCTGCTGGAATATGTGAATGCCGGCCACAACACCCCCTTCCTCTACGATTGGGACACCCACACCCTTGCGGCCCTGCCTTCCCTCTGCCCGGGGCTTGGCATGGTCGAGGAGCTGCCAAAAGTCAAAGCGCAACGTATTGCCGTGGCTGGCCTGCAGGGCCTGCTGCTCTATACCGATGGCCTTGTGGAACGAAAGCACGGTACGGATGTGGTTGCCGACGATTCCACCATTCGCCGCGAATTGGCCGATAATCGCCATGCCCAGGCGCTCATCGACACCATCGCCCAGCGACTCCAGCGAGAGCAAGACACCCACCAGCTCATCCCTTTCGACGACATCTCCGCCGTTGCGCTCTACTTCGATAACACCTCCCCGCATGCTCCCCTCGATGCCTGAGCCGCACCCTGCCATCGTGCGCTTCATCCAGCGCCACCACGTTTTCACTCTGGCCACCAGCGTCGACGACGAGGTCTGGTGCGCGCAGTGCTTCTATGCCTATATCCCCCAGGCCAATAGCCTTATCTTCTCCTCCGACACTTCCACTCGCCACATGCGCCAGATTTGCCACAACGCCTTCGTGGGCGGGAGCATCGTGCTGGAGTCCTGGCGCGTAGGTCGCCTGCGGGGCCTGCAGCTCCAGGGCCTCGTCCTCCCCGTGGCCGATAGCCTACAGGAAACGGCTCGAAGAGCCTACCTGCGCCGCTTTCCTTTTGCTAGGGCCACCAAGCTGACCCTCTGGCAGCTCGAACTCACCACCCTCAAATACACCGACAACCGCCTCGGCTTCGGCAAAAAGATCTCCTGGTCGCGCATCCCCGAATTCCACATCCCAGATGCCCCAAGGCCGTAGGCCACGGGCGCTACTGGGGAACGCAAAGCCCCACTTGGGGGCGCAGTCGCACGCTCGTCTCCCTGTGCATTCCCCATCAAGGCCCGCAGACCGACTGCTAAGGGAACGCCGTCCGGCCTTGCGACTTCTAGACCGTAGGTCGCAGGGCTTGCAGCCTGAGGCCTAGTGCTTGGGGGCCTTGGTGCCCTGCTGTGCGGCCTGCGACTTCACGTGCCGCGTGATCTTACTCTGGTAGATGTCCTTGATAGTCACCATAATACCGCTCTCGTGCACCTCTCCAAAGCTGTGGTTGATCCCCGTGCCAAACATGCGCATTGTGGGGCTCAGGCCCATGTATGACTTCACCAGTGGTGGCATCCGTGTATTCCGCTTGGTCAAATATTTGACCATCACCTCAAAATCTCCCTTGAGGTCCTGACCCGAGAAGAGGGGATGGCCTTCCTGCATCGGCTCGCTGTAGCGCAGGGGCTCTTTGGCGGTGAGCAGCCTATCGGGATCGGGGAAGTAGTGGTTTAGGTAGTAGAGTAGGGCGTTGCGGGCCTCGGCGTTGAAGCTGGGGTAGGTCGTCACCTTGCCGAAAAAGTACTTCATCTGCGGGTAGGCGTTCACCAGGGCCCCGAGACCGTCCCACATGTTGTCTAGCGCGTAGATACCCTGGTGCCCCAGCTTGGTCGATTGGTAGGCGGGATGTACAAACGAGCGACCCAGCTCGATGGTGTAGGGCAGAAATTCCTCGCGAAACTGCTCCGAGAAGTCAAACAGCTCTGCGGTGGCCATGTCGCGCGCTGGCACCGTGGGCGCACAGCAGAGAAGGTAGCGGTAGCCGCTCAGGATCATGCGGTGCTCGGGATCCCATACCACCAGCTGGGTGCAGGGGTTCTCCCCGGTGTCGTACGTATCGACATCGAGTGCCTTGCCTGTGCCGCCCCCTGCTTGTCGAAACGCCTCTTCCCGCAGGCGGCCCACCTCGCGCATGAGCAGCGGCGACTCGGCGGCCTTGAAGGCGTAGATCTCGTTGCCAGCATTATTCGTCTTGCGCACGTACTGAACCGCATGTAGCGCACGCTCCACCTGCGATGGCGCAATTGCTTGTATTATCTCTTCCATAGGTTCTTCACCACCCCAACGAGCGCAAGGCCCGACACATTCGTTACCACGAAAGTAGGAAATTATTCAATATTCCTCGCGCCTGCGGGCTCTCCACGTGCCTTGTGCCCGATCCCCCGGCGTGGGCTGCGCACCATGGCTCACGCGCTCGGGCGTTGATTCCGTACCAGCTCCGTACCAACTCCGCTCTTTTCCGCTAGGCAAGCGGAGTTGGTACGCACTTGATATATTGATTATTAATAAATTATTGCCTCCACCCTATACATTGCTCTGGGCAAAAATGCCCCAAGAAGCGCACCCCATGCGATCGATTTAAGGATATTGCGCGAATAAATTACGATTCCATAATTCATTGGTTTTTAGCGTATTGTCTACATTGGGCATGTGGCCCTATCCTCGGTGTACAGCTGCTACCCTGGGGCGGGGTTGGTATCCCGTACTCTATGGGACATTACGCAGATCGTTGGTTAGTGTTGCATGGGGCCTTGCGGATGTCGACTGCTTGCGCTTCGTGGCTACCTAGGGCAGGCATTGGGCGCGGCGAGGGGGGCGCGGTGCAGTTGCTCCGAGTGGCGTCGGGGTGCGTTTGGCGTAAAAGGGAAATGGTTAACTTTGCCGCCGCTGGGTTGGCCGAGCGGCGGCAGCCCTTCACTACGTAAAGGCTGAGTATGCAGGCTGTGGAGTCGAGGTACAGAAGAGGGCTAGGGCAGTTGACGTTGGGGCTGCTGTTGCTGCTAGGCGCATCGTATGCCCAGGCGCAGGGTTTGGAGTTCAGCTACTCCTCGCCGAGGCGCTGTGTGCTGCAAAATATCCAGGTGACAGGGGTGCAGCAGCTCGATCCGAGTTTGCTCATTGCTGTCAGTGAGCTACACACGGGCGATACGATCGACGTGCCGGGCCCAGCCATTACCAACGCGGTAAAGAAGCTCAATAGCCAGAATTTGTTCTCTGCGGTTTCCGTGGTGCCTACGCACCTCGAGGGGGACCACCTGACCCTCGAGATCCGCCTCCAGGAGCAGCCCCGTATTTCGAGCATTGAGTACCAGGGCGCTAAACGTAGCCAGCGCAAGGATCTGGAGGAAAAGGTGGAGCTGAAGGTGGGGCACCAGGCCACTAGCGCCACCCTCGATGCGGCCATGCGCGCTATCCGGCACTACTACCTAGACAAAGGCTACAAGAACGTCAAGGTGAGCGTACGTAAGGAGCTGGATACTGCCATCCGCCAGACGGTGCGCGTGATTTTTGACATCGATCGGGGTAAGAAGGTCAAGATCAAAAAAATCGATTTTTTTGGCAACGACTCCTTTAAGGATCGCATCCTGCGCTGGAAGGGCTTCAAAGACACCAAGCGGATTAATTGGAATTTCTTCAATTCCAAGAAGTTCGTGGAGTCTAAGTACCGTGGTGACCTCAAGCATCTCATTGAATTCTACAATAAGCACGGCTATCGCGATGCCATGGTGACCCAGGATACCGTGTATGACATTAGTCCTAAGCGCGTGGGTATTAGCGTTTGGCTCAAGGAGGGCGTCCAATACCACATACGGCGCATTCAGTGGGTGGGCAACACGGTCTACACGGCCGAGCAGCTCGATGCCTTGCTGGGCATGAAAGCGGGGGATATCTACGACCAGGCACTGCTCGAGAAGCGTCTGTTTACCGATGAGAACTCTGTCTCTACCCTCTACATGGACGAGGGGTATCTTTTCTTCAACGTGCAGCCCGTGGAGGTGGCGGTGGCCAACGACTCGGTCTCGCTCGAGATGCGCATCATGGAGGGGCCCAGGGCTACGGTCTCCAAGGTGACTATCCTAGGCAATAACCGTACCAATGAGCATGTGATCCGACGTGAGCTGCGCACCAAGCCCGGGGAGCTTTTCAGCAAGACGAAGATCATGCGCTCCCTACGTGAGCTGGCCAACTTGGGCTACTTCAACCCGGAGACCCTGAATATCAACCCGATCCCCAATGTGGCCGATGGCACGGTGGAGCTGCAGTACTTGGTGGAGGAGAAGTCGAGCGACCAGTTTGAGCTCTCGGCTGGCTGGGGCGCTGGGATGTTTGTGGGCACCCTCGGGGTGCGCTTCTCGAACTTCTCGGTGCAGAGTATGTTCAAGAAGGAGGCTTGGCGCCCCATCCCATCGGGCGATGGGCAGTCGCTCTCCCTACACTTTACCACCAATGGCAAGCAGTACATGGCCTTCAACTTCGCGTTCACGGAGCCTTGGCTGGGCGGCCGTAAGCCTACGAACCTGACCCTCTCGGCTATGTACTCCAAGTACGACTATTCCCACTATGTGTGGAGTCCCTCCGATGACTATTTCCAGATCGTGGGGGCCTCCGTTGGCATAGGCACGCGGCTGGAGTGGCCGGATGACTTCTTCACCATCTATGGCGAGCTGGCCTACCAAAACTATACGCTGCGCAACTGGAAGCAGGACTTCATCTTTACCGATGGACAGGCCAACAACCTGAGCCTGAAATTGGTCTGGGCACGCAACTCCGTGGATCAGCCCATCTATCCCCGCAGCGGCTCTAACTTCAGCCTCTCCCTCCAGGTCACCCCGCCCTATTCCTACCTCAGTAAGACCGACTTCGCGAACCCGGCGCTCCCGATGCAAGACCGCTACCGCTGGATAGAGTACCACAAGTGGACGGCGCGCGCCCAGTGGTACACCCAGCTCGTGGGCGACCTGGTGCTCTATCTCAACGCGCAGTTAGGCTACTTGGGCATTTGGAATCCCAAGGTGGGCTACTCCCCCTTTGAAGGCTTCGACATGGGCGGCGATGGCCTTACGGGCTACAACTACATCTATGGTCGTGAGACTATCGGGCTGCGTGGCTATGCCAATAGCTCTATCACGCCTAGAACCCCCTCGGGGGCCCGCATGGCCAATGTGTACGACAAGTTCACCATGGAGCTACGCTACCCCGTGGTGCTTAAGCCCCAAACCTCCATCTACCTCCTGCTCTTTGCGGAGGGTGGGAACGCCTGGTATGAGTTCAACCAGTTTAATCCGTTCGAGCTCCACCGCTCGGTGGGTGCCGGGGTGCGCATCTTCCTACCGATGCTCGGCATGCTGGGCTTCGACATCGGCTATGGGTTTGACCCTGTCGTCGGTCAGCCTCAGGCTGCAGGCTGGCAGCCCCACTTCATCATCGGCATGCCCATGTAGCCGTTGGCGTGGTATTTGTAGTCTTTTCTCGTGCATAGGCTAATAACAAGGATATCCATGAAACGAGTAGTCATTACGCTCGCGTTCCTGTTAGCCGCCGTAAGCGGTCTGCAGGCGCAGAAGTTTGCTTTTGTCGATACGGAGTATATCCTCAACAAGATCCCTGCCTACCGCACTGCGCAGCAGCAGCTCGAGGGCTACTCCAAGCAGTATGCCCAGGAGGTGGATGCTGCCTATAGCGCCGTGCAGGAGAAGGTCAAGGCTTTCCAGAGCGAGTCGGTGCTTCTCACGCCCGATATGCGGCAGAAGCGCCAGCGGGAGATCGTTGACGATGAGCAGAAGGCTAAGGATCTCCAGCAGAAGTATTTTGGTCGGGAGGGGCTGCTCATGAAAAAGCAGGAAGAGCTGCTCAAGCCGATACAGGATCAGGTGTTCAAGGCGGTCAAGGCGCTGGCAGCCGATGAGGGCTATGCGGCTATCTTCGATGTGGCCTCCTCGGCAAGCATCCTCTATAGTAGCGCGCGCTACGACAAAAGCGATGATGTCCTGGCCAAAATGGGCTACTAGATTCTTGCGTTTTCTTGGGGTCAATTCCCTGTTGTTTTTTACAGTAACACGAAGTCAGTATGAAAAAAGCCCTTGTTGTCTTGCTTCTCTTGCCCTTGGGGCTCGGGACGATGTCTGCGCAAACCTTGAAATTTGCCCACATCGATCGACAGGCCATTATTAAGCTTATGCCTGAGATGGACTCGGCTACCCGCAAGCTCCAGGCCTTTGAGAAAAACACCATGGACCAGATGGACCAGCTGCAGGTGGAGATGAACACCAAGTACCAAGACTACCTCCAGAAAAAGGATAAGCTCTCCCCAGCCCTACTCCAGGCCAAGGAGAAGGAGCTCCAGGAGCTCCAGCAGCGTCTGCAGGAGTATAACTATGCCGCCCAGAAGGATTACCAAGACCTGAGCAACAAGCTTATGGGGCCTGTGATGGACAAGTGCAATCAGGCCATCCAGAAGGTCGGCAAGGCCAATGGGTACACCTACGTTTTCGACAGCGGCATGCAGCTGCTCATCTACATTTCTGACCAGAGCACGGACATCATGCCGCTGGTCAAGAAGGAGCTTGGCATTACGAAGTAACTTCCCTTTTCCCTCTGATTCCCTGACGGTTTCCCTGGGCTGTGGCAGGCAGGGAGGCCGTTTCCTGTTTGGTGTCTGCTGTGCGGATAGGCGTGTTCGATTCAGGCGTGGGGGGCGTGACGGTGCTCTCGCCGCTCTACGCTCTGCTGCCCCAGGCCGACTACGTGTATTTTGCTGACGCCGCGTGGTGTCCCTATGGCCCTAGGCCGCCCAAGGAGGTGCGTGGGCGCGTTGAGCTGGTTGTGCGCTTTCTACTGGCGCAGGGCTGCCAGCTCGTGGTGGTGGCCTGCAATACGGCCACGGCATCGGCCATAGCCTACTTGCGGCTCCGCTATACTGGCGTACCGTTTGTGGGCATGGAGCCGGCCGTCAAGCCCGCGGCTCTCACCACGGCTACCGGGGTGATAGGGGTGCTGGCCACGCGGGGCACCTTTGCAGGGCAGCTCTTCCAGCGGGCGGTGGTGCGCTATGCGGCACGGGTGAAGATTGTGCACATTGCTGACGACCGCCTTGTAGAGTTCGTGGAGCATGGGCTGTATGCCGAGCCGGCGGTGCGAGCCCATCTCCAGACAATTACCGATACCATGGCCGAGGCCAATGTGGATCGCCTGGTGCTTGGGTGCACGCATTACCCCTTCCTGGCCACGACGTTTCGTGAGCTCCTGCAACCCCAAGTGGAACTCATCAATCCGGCGCCCGCCGTCGCACGGCAAGCACTCCGCGTGCTACCTAGCGTTGCGACTACTGCCCCCTTGGGTTCGCGCCCCCTGTCGGCATCTAAGTTGGGCCACCTTGCCCTCTACTCTTCGGGCGATGCCCGCAGTCTAGCCGCGCGCCTGGAGGACTATTTCACCATGCAGGGGCAGCGCATCCCAGCGTATGAGCTTTGCTCCTTCGTGGAGATCTGATTGCGGGTGGTGCCTTGGTGCGCAGGCGGTGCCTCCCAAAATTTGGCTAGTGCATGCAATCGTTTTCTCACTACCTTCGCGACAGTCGAAGCGCAAGGTGCCTCTGCCGTTCTCCGTTGTGATCACGTGCTGCGCGGGGTGCAGTGTTTATCTGGCGGCGGCGAGGCCGACAATGCTGGGAGGGCCGCGAGTATGCTAACGCTGTTTGGACTGCGACAGAAGTTCTCTGATTCATCGATACGAAAGAAGCTCTTCATCAATAACTCCATCTGCCTACTGCTGCTGCTGCTGCTGCTGGGCGTGGCCCTTTACAGCGTCAACAAGCTGGTGATTTATGGCCGCGCCATGGCCGATGTCAATGAGTTGGTGCGACCCTTGGGCTCGGTGCGAGCAGCGCTTTTCAAGAGTACGGCGGACCTCTCGCAGTTGCAGGTTTTGGCCGATACGGCGCAAGGGGCCTTGCGCACGGTGGTCACGCTGCTCGATAGCACGCTGCTGCCCGAGGCCCGGGAGGAGACCGTACTCGGCTACCAGGATCTGAGCCATCGGCTCAGCGATCTGAAAACGCCCCTCCAGCAGTTCTTTGATGCCCAGCTTTTCTTTAAGATCCAGTTTACTTCCCTATACGATTTTGGGGGCCAGCTGGCCCGTTATACCCAGCGCCATCCGTTGCTGCAATCTGACGGCGCAATGGCCTACGGTCTCCTGGAGGGCACTATGCTCTTCAGCACGGCCTTTTGGGAGGAGAACACGGCAAGCGAAGCCATGCAGCGCGCGCAGACGCTCATAGCCCAGGCGCAGCAGCGCCCGGCTGCCCGTACCGATGACACCCTCCGGGCCATGTTGGTGGGCTTCGTGGAGGGCATAGAGTCCACAGGCCAGCAGCTCGATACTTTCTTGGTGGCCCGCCAACATGTCACGCAGCTCCTCGATAACGTCTCTACTTCAGTCAACCAGACGATTCTTTTGCACAAGGCGTTTCTTTTCGATTTGCGTCGAAACGTCTTAGTTTCCTTTGCCGTGGCCTTGCTGATCATTGTTCTTTTCTGGTGGGTCATTTCGGGCTTCACGGCGCGCAGTATCGCCATGCCGCTCAAGACCTTTTCGGGGGCCTTAACGCGCATGTCGTCGGGAGATATCGGCATGGCGGAGACCTGCGTGCTGCTTGCGCAACGTCGCGACGAGGTGGGCGATATGGGGCGTTGTCTCCTGCAGCTAGTCGATCGCCTCGTGCAGATGATAGGGGAGAGCCGCAGCGTGGCGCTCCATCTGGCAGAGGCCAGCGACCAGCTGACCCAGTCGGCGCACGTTATAGCTAGTGGGGCATCGCAGCAGGCCAGCAGCCTCGATTTGGCCACCTCTACCATGGCGCAAATCTCGACCCGGATAGCCGAGGCATCTGCGGGGGCTTTCAAGGCGGCGCAGGTCTTCCAAGGGGCCATGGAGCAGCTCCAGAAGCTCGTGGAGAGCACAAGGCAAAACGGCGTTACGGTGGAGCAGATCCGGGGCGAAGTGGGCATGGTGAAGGAGGTGGCGGAGCAGACCGAGATTTTGGCGCTCAATGCTGCCGTGGAGGCCGCAAGGGCCGGCGCGGCGGGGCGCGGCTTTGCCGTGGTGGCTGGTGAGGTGAGGAAGTTGGCTGGGGCTAGCCAGCTCTCCTCGAAGCGCATCGTGGTCTCGGCGCAAGCGGTGGCGGCGGCTTTCCAAGTGGCGGCTAATGACTTGTCTGAATTGGTGCCCGCTATGAAGCGCTCCGCGGAGCAGACGCAGCAATTGGTGGTTTCGGCGAAGGAGCAGCAGGAAGGGACGCAGGTGGTGAGCCATTCAGTTCAGCAGCTCAATGAGCTGGCACAGCAGAATGCGGCCGCCAGCCAGCAAATGGAGGCCAGCGCCGTAGAGCTAAAAGACGATGCGCACCGCCTGACCGATCTTTTGGCCTTCTTCCATGCTGTGCAGGGCCCCGAGGCCTAGCGCAGCCGGCTCATCCGCCGCAGGTAGGCTTGATCCCTGCGCACCGCGTGCAGCGCGAGGTAGGTCAACACGGCCCCTATGAGGGGGAGTGCCATGGCAAATTGGATGTGCCAATTGATCTCTAGCCGTATTCCCGTGGCAAAGGCGTAGCATACCTCCACGCCTACGGTGCCTACCAGCACAACGATGGCCCATATCGACAGCCGTAGCTGCCAAGGGCGCTTTTTGTAAAGGAAGATGGCCACAACCTGCGCTACAGCCGCCACGGCCAGTAGGAACAGCACGGGCAGCGTTCCTTGGTTCGCCCCCTCACCCCCAGATATTCCCATGGGGGTGAGATGCACCTCGGTGGGCGCAGGGTAAAGGCTGGCGTAGGGTAAAAAGCAAGCGGCTATGGTGGCGGCTGCCGCCAGGAGCCAGTAGAGGGACTGCATGCGTTGAATCATAGGGCACTGTGCTTTAAACCGCCGCGAATGTATGCATTTTGCCATTTGCGCTGGAGAGCCCCTTCGCGTAGCCTCTCCTGGAATTTAGCCGTAAAAGCGTACCTTTGCCCCCTGTAGCGGTATGCCCCGTGACGGCGGGTAGGCTGCGCTAAAAGGCCAATACTTTATGAAATTTACGGTTTCCAGCAGCGTGCTCCTGAAGCACCTCTCGGTCTGCAATCGGGCAGTTGCCCAGAAGGGCACTGGGTCTATTCTCAGCTGCATTCTTTTCAGAGCAGAAGGAGGCCAGCTCCATCTGACTGCTGCCGACGAGGAGATGACGATAAGCACCTGCTTCGAGCTGCCCTCGATTCTCGAGGAGGGGGTGGCTTGCGTTCCCGCGAAGCTCCTGATAGATGCGCTTAAGGCCTATCCCGACATTCCGCTTGAATTCTCGCTCGATGAGGAGCATCGGCAAGTGAGGGCTTCCTTCGATCAGGGGGTAAAGGTGGGAGATTTCGCCCTCCAGTATGAGTCGGTGTCTTTATTCCCCGAGTTCCCCGAGCTCGATGCCGAATCCCAGGCCGAGCTGACTATGCCTGGCGACATGTTTGTGTCGGGCATCAACCACACGCTCTACGCAGCCAGTCAAGGCGAAGGAATGGGGGCTGAAAATAAGGGCGTGCGGATAGAGGTGTGCGCGGAGGGGATGCGCTTTGTGACCACCGATGCCTTCCGTCTCCCGCTCTACACGCTGTCGGAGTATACCACCGAGCAGCCGCACATCATGTTCATATCCTACAAGGCTGCGCAAACGATCCAGAGCATTATCCCTACTGACGATGATGCGGTGCAGCTACAGTTTGATGATAGCAAGCTTCTCATCAACACCCCGACCCTCCAGTTCGTCTGCCAGCTCATGGAGGACCATTTCCCGTCCTACGAGATGCTACTCAAGCCGGAGTTCCCCGATGTGCTGAAGGTGGATACGGGACTGCTCCTCAATGCCTTCCGGCAGGTGGTGCCTTTTTCCCAGGGTGTGCACCACTTGGTTGGTCTGGAAGTCAAGGATAACAGGCTGACCATGTCGGCGGATAACGATTTCTACAATAGTTCTGCCCGGCAGAGCATGGAGTGCACCTACGATGGGCAGGAGCGTTCGATCTATATGAATGCCGAGAAGGTGGCCGAGGTGGTCAGCACGATCTACTCGGAGTTCACGGTGGTGCGCTTTTCTCCCGAGGTCAATCAGGTGGTTTTTGAGCCGAGCGAGCCGGAGGATGAGCACGTATCCTACAAGGTGTTGGTTGCCCTCAATCAGGTGAGTACCTCGGACTTTACCTCGTCCATCGAATAGCCATGCGCCTTAGCCGACCGTTGCTTTTTTTCGATCTGGAGACCACGGGGCTCGATGTGGGCTCGGATCGTATCGTGGAGATCGCTTTTCTCAAGTGGTTTCCCGATGGGCACACCGAGGAGTTCGAGACGAGGGTTAATCCTGGGATTCCCATCCCAGCGCACGTTTCGGAGGTACACCATATCTACGATGAGGACGTGGCGCAAGCCCCTCGTTTTGCTGACATTGCCGACCAGGTGCTGGAGCTCATGCGGGGTTGCGACCTCGCGGGGTACAATTGCCTCCGCTTTGATATTCCCCTGTTGGCCGAGGAGCTGCTCCGCGCGGGGCGCAGCTTCAATGTGGACGACTACCACTGCATCGACGTCATGAATATCTTCCTGGCGCGTATGCCGCGCACGCTGGCAGGGGCCATGGCCTATTACTGCCACGGGGAGGTGGAGGATGCCCACTCGGCTTTGGGTGACTCCAAGGCCACCATGGCGGTTCTCCAGGGGCAGCTCAGAATGTACCACGATCTCCCATCCTCGGTGGAGAAGCTTGCGGAGTATAGCCACGTTCGCCAAACCGCTGATCTTGCGGGCATGCTGCTCTACGATGCCCAGGGCGAGGCGGTCTACAATTTTGGCAAGTACAAGGGGCAGCGCGTAAAGGATGTCCACGCCACCAATCCAGGCTACTACGCCTGGATACAGGAGAGGGACTTTCCCCAGTACACTAAGCTCACCCTGCGCAGGGTGCTAGGAAAAGAGAATAGCTGATCGCCTCGTTTTATCGCAAGGTCTTAGCTCGGGCAGTGATAGGTTATGCAGCAGGTGACCCAGTGCGGTTGGTGTGGTGCTCGGTACGTGCGGGAAGGAGATGGCTTGTGTCCGCATTGCCTCCTGCGGCAGCGCTACACGCAGCTCAACCATGTGCAGTCTACCGTGCTACTCAAGGCCCTGCGGGTGTTTGCGCCCATAGATTTTGCCTATTCGCTACAGATTTTCCAGGAGCGCAGCATGCTTCATCAGGCCATCATAGATCTGAAGTACCACGGGTATTTACGCAACGGCCTTTCGCTCGGGCATCTCTTGGGGCGCTATGTGGCCTCGGCTGACCAGCGGCCAGCCTTCGATGCCATTGTCCCAGTGCCTCTTCATTGGCGCAAACAGCTTATTAGGGGTTACAACCAGTCCCAGCTCATTGCCCGTGGTATGGCCAAGGAGTTGGGACTCCCGGTGCTCCACGTGCTGCGGCGCAACCGCTTTACCACCACACAAACCCATATGCCTGACCTCGCACGCCGTCTGAATAATATGAGCAATGTGTTCTCCCTTTGGCATCCCGAAAGGGCCCATGGCAAGCATCTCCTGCTGGTGGATGATGTTGTAACCACGGGGGCCACCATAGGAAACTGTGCCCGTGCTTTGCGAGCCATCCCCGGCGTAAGGCTTAGCCTGGCCAGTGTGGCCATCACCATGCGTATGTTCGGTGGGGGCATGTTGCGGCTCTTGGGCGATTATGGGGATGCCGATGTGGATGCGCAGCCCACTTCTCCCATCGGGCCATCTGGCATTGCCTACCTGGGAGCATGCTCTTACTAGCTTCACTAGATATTATGCCCATGAACTCTTTAGAGCAGCCGCGAGAGCGAGTTTTAGTGGTTGACTTTGGATCACAATACACCCAGCTGCTTGCACGTCGAATCCGAGAGCAGAAGGTCTACTGTGAGGTTTTGCCCTACAGTGCTACACTCCCCCTGGATGCGGGGGTGCGTGGGGTCATTCTTTCTGGTGGCCCTTGCTCCGTATTGGACGCTTCGGCGCCAGGTTTTGATTTCACCTTGGTAGAGGGTCGTGTGCCAGTGCTTGGCGTTTGCTACGGTGCGCAGCTCATGGTGCGCCACTATGGGGGCCAGCTTACCCGTAGCCAGATAAGGGAATATGGTAAGGCCGACCTCACCTTGGCTAGCCACGGTGCCCTCACGGGGGGGCTCCCGCCGTCGGCGCAGGTTTGGATGTCGCATGGCGACACTATCACCCAGCTACCTGCCGGCTGGTCGCTTCTTGGCTCTACTGCGCAGGTTCAGGTGGCCATGTTTGCCTGGGGTGATAAGAGCTTCTACGGGGTTCAGTTTCACCCGGAGGTGACCCACACGCTCTGTGGTCAGCAGCTCCTCCACAATTTCTTGGTGGATATCTGCGGCTGCCGGTGCGATTGGTCACCCGAGGCCTTCATTGCGGGTACAGTGGCCCATCTCCGGGAACAGGTTGGGGGTGATGGGGTGGTGCTCGGGCTGTCTGGTGGAGTGGATAGCAGCGTGGCTGCGCTCTTGCTCCACCGGGCTATAGGCTCGCAACTCCACTGTATCTTTGTAGATACGGGCCTGCTGCGTAAGGGCGAATATAGCTCGGTCTTGGCTTCCTACCAGGCACTCGGGCTACAGGTGGAGGGGGTAGATGCCAGCGAGCATTTTTTCGCGGGGCTTAAGGGCGTTACCGACCCCGAGGCCAAGCGTAAGATCGTGGGGCATCTCTTCGTAGAGGAATTTGAGCGAGTGGCTAAGCGACTCCGGGGCATTAAGTGGCTGGGACAGGGGACGATTTATCCTGATGTGATAGAGTCGGCCCGTCTCCCGGGGGCGAGTGTCACGATTAAGTCACACCACAATGTGGGCGGTCTTCCAGAGCAGATGGGGCTTGGCTTGGTGGAGCCGCTGCGTGAGCTTTTCAAGGACGAGGTGCGCCAGGTGGGGTCAGCACTCAAGCTGCCCGACAATATTCTTTGGCGCCATCCTTTCCCGGGGCCTGGCTTGGCCATCAGGGTGCTTGGCGAGGTGACCAGGGCGCGCGTCCATAAGCTTCAAGAGGCCGATGCCATTTTTATTGACTGCCTGCGAGCCTGGGGCGAGTACAGTAAGATCTGGCAGGCCGGGGCGATCCTCTTGCCAGTGCGCTCGGTGGGCGTGATGGGCGATGAGCGTAGTTACGATGAGGTTCTGGCCCTGCGGGCGGTCACCTCGGTTGATGGCATGACGGCTGATTGGTATCATCTCCCGTACGACCTTCTGGCCGAGGTTTCCAACGCAATTATCAACCACGTCAAGGGCATTAATCGAGTCGTGTTCGACGTGAGCTCCAAGCCCCCCGCAACCATTGAGTGGGAATAGCCGCTAGCCACTTTTACTGCTTTATGGCACGTATTAGAGTATGGATTCTGCCCCTTCTGCTTTCGGCATTCCTAGCAGGGCCAGCAGGTGGGCAGCAGGTGCAGGTGGGCGTTTCGTTGGAGACCCTTCCCCTCTTGCAGGTGCTCGATCAGATAGACAAGGAGTACGTGGATCCCGTGGGGCTCGACACCCTCGTGGAGCAGTCCATCGTTAGCCTACTCCAAGGGCTCGACCCCTATTCCAACTACATCCCGGCTCGGGAGGCCCAGCGCACCAACGAGGAGCTCATGGGACGCTTCTACGGTATTGGTATCCAGTATTGGCTCTACCAGGATACGGCGCGCGTGATGTCCGTCATCCGAGGTACACCTGCCCATCGCGGTGGACTTTTGAGTGAGGATAGAATCCTGGCAGTGGATGGCAAATCCGTGGTGGGCGCAAGTAATTTCCACACGATCAATGGCGCCATACGGGGGGCTAAGGGAACCCCAGTGCGCCTTACAATCCTCCGCCAGGCCGATACGCTGCGCTTCCGCTTGCTGCGCGACTCCATCCCCCTACGCTCTGTTGATGCTAGCTACATGGTCAATAGGGAGCTAGGTTACGTGAGCTTTACTAATTTCTCGGCTACTACGTGCCAGGAACTCTCTAGTGCTCTCGATTCCCTCAAGCGTTGTGGTATGCGGGCGCTGATCCTCGACCTTCGGGGCAATCCCGGGGGCATCATGGAGAGTGCAGTCAATGTGGCAGCACTCTTTCTCCCCAAGAGCACCCTCGTAGTCTATTCCAAGGGGAGAGCTTGGCCCCGGCAGGAGTACACAGCGAACGTCAATGGTTCTTACAGCAAGCTGCCCATGGCTGTTCTGATCGATGCTTTCAGTGCCTCCTCCAGCGAGATTGTCGCTGGGGCGCTTCAGGACAACGACCGGGCGGTCATCGTGGGGCAGCAAAGTAGCGGGAAAGGACTGGTGCAGCAGCAAATGGGCCTCTACAACGGGGCGCTTCTGCGTCTTACCAAGGCCCGCTACTTTACCCCCAGTGGCCGCTGTATCCAGCGGCACTACGTCCTTGGCCACCGAAAGGAATATGTTGAGGCCTTTCGCCAGCGCTTCCTGCATGGAGCAAATGGTCTACTCGACACGCTCGACATGCCCGATTCGCTTATCTACTACACGCAATATTCGCATCGACCAGTTTTCGGTGGTGGTGGGATTCTTCCCGATGTGCTCGTCCCCATGGACACCAGCCGCATGCCGCGGTCTGTTTTAGCCCTCCTGCGCGGGGGGCATCTGTACGGTTGGGCTCACGAGTACCAAGCTAACTTCAGGGCCAATGGTAAGCCTAGTATGCCCTTTGAGCAGTTCGATGAGGCCTTCCGCTGGACTCCGGAGATGGAGGAATCACTGCGCAAATATTGTATCCAGGCCAAGGCCGATGATTCTATCATGGCTATGGATTCTGCTGCCCGCGATGTGCTGGCCTACAGAGCTAAAGTCCTGCTTACCCAGGAGCTCTATGGTGATTCCCCAGCTCGTTGCGTGCTCAATGCCCGTAGTGCCGAGTATCTCCAGGCAGTTGCCCTATTTGAAGATTGGGCTCGTAGAGGCCTCTCGCTACTCCAGCCGCCCAGTTCGGCTGAGGCGGAACGCCCTGCCGCCAGAGAAAAAATAAGATGATTGACTTTGCATGGTGCCCCGCACTGTGCAGCTACCCCTTGGTTTTCCTTCCACCGCAAGGGCGTGGCGTTTTATGGTAGAGTGGGGGAAGAGGAGAAGATATGGAAGAGCAGCAGACAACATTTGCCGAGCTGGGCTTATCGCCCGAATCGTTGCAAGCCATAGGGAAGAAGGGCTTTGAGACCCCCTCCCCAATCCAGAAACTGGCCATCCCAGTATTGTTGGGTGAGTCGTGTGACCTGATAGGTCAGGCCCAGACCGGCACGGGTAAAACCGCCGCCTTCGGCCTTCCGATCCTAGAGGCACTAGAGGAGCAGGCCAAGCATACCCAAGCATTGATCATGGCGCCTACCCGTGAGCTTGCAGTGCAGGTGGCCGATGAAATAGGTTCTCTACGGGGCGAGCGCAACATCTCTATCCTCACAGTCTATGGGGGGCAGTCGATCTCGGAGCAGCTCCGCCGGCTGCGGCGAGGGGCGCAGCTTGTGGTTGGGACACCTGGGCGCGTTCTCGATGTTATCAAGCGAGGGGAATTTAAGCTCGACCAAGCGAGCTGGGTGGTGCTCGATGAGGCCGATGAGATGCTCGACATGGGCTTCATTGAGGACGTGGAGGCCATCCTAGCGCACGCTACCGGGCCTCACCGTACCCTCCTCTTCTCGGCCACCATGCCCGAACGGATCATCAAGCTCTCCAAGCAGTTCATGCATGAGCCCAAGCTCATCGAGGTGGATAGGGACCAACGCCCGACCACTCTGGCTGACCAGATCTACTTTGAGGTCAGGCAGGCGGATAAGTTTGATGCCCTCACCCGCATTATCGATATCGAGCCAGAATTCTATGGGCTGGTGTTTTGCCGTACGCGGAACGATGTGGATGAGCTCACCCTCCGCCTCCAGGAGCGCGGCTACAGCGCCGAGGGGCTGCACGGCGAGATCACCCAGGCCCAGCGTGAGAAAACGCTCAATAAGTTCCGTAAGCGTCTGGTCAATATCCTCGTTGCTACCGATGTGGCAGCCCGGGGCATCGATGTGGCCGACCTTTCCCATGTTATCAACTACAGCCTGCCGCAGAATCCTGAAAGCTACGTCCACCGCGTGGGGCGCACGGGGCGCGCTGGTAAAAAGGGCACAGCCATTACCTTTGTCACGCCCGCGGAGTACAGGCGTCTGCTCTACTTCCAGAAAGCCATAAAATTCAATCTCCGCCGGGAGATCCTTCCCGAAGTGGCGGATATCATTGAGGTCAAATGGCAGCTGCTGCTCGAGGAACTCAAAGATACAGTGGGGAATGCCAATCATGAGCCCTACTTCGAAAGGGCTGATGAGGTACTCATGCATTACGAGCCTCGGGAAGCGGTGGCTGCCCTGCTGCGGATGGCCTATAGCAACGTTCTCGATGAGGCCTCCTACCAGGAGGTACGAGGCTTCACCGTCGACCGCTCCGGCACTACGAGGCTCTTCGTTGCGCTGGGCAAGCGCGATGGATATACCCCCCGCAAGCTAGTTGACTACCTTTGCGCTGAAGGCCACATTAGCGGTAAGGACATTGATGATGTTTCCGTCTTGGAGGAGTTTTCCTTCGTCACTGTACCCTACAAAGAGGCCACACGTCTTCTCGAGATCTTCGAGAAAAGCTTAGTACGCGGGAAGCCCTTGGTGTCTAAGGCCAAGGCACGTAATTAGTCTGCAGAGCCGACAGCATTAGGAAACGACAACCGAGATATGGAAATCGAACCCATTACGGGCAATCGTCTGATTGTAAAAACTTTGCTAGGGCTAGAGCCCGTCCTAGCGCAGGAATTGGAGCAACTGGGAGCCCAGGAGATCAAGCCACTCTCCCGTGCCGTGAGCTTCGAGGGCGACAAGGAAATGCTCTATAAGGCCAACTTCTCCCTACGCACGGCCCTCAGGGTTCTTAAGCCCCTTTTCACCTTCCAGGCCAAAGAGCCCGATCAGATTTACCAAGCGGCCAAGGAATACGACTGGAGTCGACTTATCAACCCCAGGCTTCGCTTCGCCGTGGATAGCGTGGTCAACTCTACCTATTTCAAACACTCTGGCTACGTGGCTCTACGCGTCAAAGATGCCATTGTCGATCAACAGCGCGAGGTGTACGGGCGTAGGCCCAATGTAGACTCCCAGAATCCCGACATCCTGGTTCACCTCCACATCAACCAGGAAAAGTGTACTATTCTCCTCGATTCCTCAGGCCATTCTCTCCATATGCGCGGCTACAGGATCAACCAGGATGTCGCCCCCCTCAATGAGGTCTTGGCAGCTGGACTCCTCAAGCTGGCCGGCTGGGATGGCTCTCGCCCTTTCTACGACCCCATGTGCGGCTCGGGTACCCTGCTCATTGAGGCAGCCCTGATGGCCATGAACATTGCGCCAGGCGTGTTTCGACAGAACTTTTCCTTCGAGAACTGGCCCGACTTCGATGCAGATCTCTTCCACGCCATCTCCCAGGATGACTCCCAAGAGTGCTCTCTCGACAGTCCCATCATGGGCGCCGACATCTCCTCCCGGGCCATCGACTCTGCCATGCAGAATATCACGCATGCCGGTTTGGCCAGTAATATCTACCTCCGCAAGCAGACCGTGGTAGATACCAAGCCCCCCGTTGAGCAGGCCTTGGTGGTCACCAACCCTCCCTATGGCGAGCGAATTAAGCAGTTCCAGATCGAAAATTTCTACCGCCAGCTAGGCGATACCTTCAAGGCGCACTACACTGGCTGCGATGTATGGGTACTCTCAGGCAATCGCCTGGCCATGAAGGGTTTTGGCCTACACCCCTCTAAAACCTATACACTCCTCAATGGCCCTATAGAGTGCAAGTTCCAGCGTTTTTCCATGTATGCGGGTTCCCGCAAGGAGCTTGAGGAGGAGCAGCAGTAGCTCCTATCGCCGTGCGCCCTATTGTGTGTCTTTGCCCGCTGCTTGCGCTGCCACCAAGGTGTCGTCAACCGTTAGAAGCGCGCCCGCAGCATGATGTTGACACAGCGCGCTGTCAAGTAGTTTGGCACGGCCAGCTGGCTCTGCCCGTTCTCTTTGCCGGGAACTCGTAGCCATAGGTAGGAGATCGTGTTGTGGGTGTTGAATAGGTTGAGCACTTCAATGGATAGCGATAGCTCCCGCAGCCATTGGAAACGGCGGAGGAATTGGAGCGATTGGAAGTCATCCTTGAAGATGTAGGAAAAGCCGATGTCTATGCGCTGGTAGCTGGGCATACGTGCGAAGTCGCCGTAGCGGCCGCTGGGGGTGGAGTAGGGGAGGCCGGTGGCGTAGTTGGCGGAGAGCAGCACTTGGCAGCTAGGCATCCGCGGCAGGTAGTCCCGCAGGTAGAGCCCAACGCTAAAGAGCTGGTCGTGCGGCATGGGAAAATACCCTGATTCCCTCGGCATGCGCTCGGCATCGTGCAGCTCCTGGGTGAGTCTCATCTGGGCCTGGAGCAGCGAGAGGCTTAGCCACGACTCTGCCCCAGGTACGAGCTCCCCGTTGAGCTTCACATCTATTCCCCGAGCATAGCCCTCCCCAGCGTTGAGGGCCTCGTAGCACAGGCGGACGTTGTCTACCGTGTACGGGATCTGCCCGTAGAGCCATTTGTAGTATAGCTCCACTTGCACCTTGAATAGCCGCGACCAGAGCATGAAGCTATACTGTGTACCTATTACGCTGTGGATCGCCATCTGCGGCTTTAGCCTCGGATGGAGCTGCCCTGCCCTATCGAGCATCTCGCGGTAGAAGGCGTATTGGTAGTACAGCCCGCCCGCTGCGTAGGCCTTGAGTAGCGGTGCTGCACTTGGCGTGAACTCTACTGACACCCGAGGGCTAATCCGGGAGTGCCAGAATAGGTTCATTGCGCTGTAACGTAGCCCTATGAGGCAGCGCCAAGTCCCGCTTGCCTGCTCAAACTCCAGGGTCCCTTGCGCAAAGGCGGCATACTGCACCATGGGTAGTGCTTGTTGTCCATGCAACCTTCCCTGCACAGGCAGTGCAGCAGAAGTCGTGGGGAGAGAGTAGCCGGCGCTGTCTACCAGGTGCCACTCGCTTTGCTGACTCCGCAACCACCGTGGATTCACGCTGATGCCAAAGAGGAACCCATGCGCCCCGAGCTGGCAATGGGCTTGGCACTGGAGCGTCCCAGTCAGGGCTGTAAGTTCATTGCGCGCATGATTGAGGAATCCCCCAATCCCCACATTGGCCGTGCTGTCGTGAAGGCCAGAGGGTGCATTTGAGGCCCTGAGATCCGAGAGCCAGTATTCCGCCAGGATGTCAAAGGCTTCCCGCGCCTGATGGTAGGTAAAGCCCAGTTGGCTCTCCAGGCACCAGCGAGGATCGATTTGCCAGTTCAAGCTCAGCGCACCGAGCAATGTGCGCTGGCGATCTTTCTCTTGCCCCTCGTAGTAGACATCTAGCTGCTGAAAGGCCTCCGTAAGCGTACCCACTTGGGTCTGCTTATGCAGGGGCTTAAATTGATATTCATTCTGATTCCATATTCCCAGCATCGTCAGCTTGAGCTCTTTGCGTGGATGCCAAATCACCTTGCCCTGCAAATCAAAGAACAGAGGCCGATAGTCTCCCTTAGTATCCGTGGTGCCGATCAGGAGTTTATTCGACTTATAGCGTGCCCCTATCATCCCGCTCCAGCCTCCGGTATCGCTGGCACCTTGCCAGTAGAGTCTGCTCTCAAGCAGGCTGGCCTGTAGCTTCAACGCGTGGCTATGGGGCTCTCGGTAGCGTACGTTGACCACCGATGACATCCGCTCCCCGTATTGCGCCGGGAATCCCCCAGCTGAAAACTCTATCGCAGCGGTCATATCCGGGTTGAGCAGCGAGAGCCCTTCCTGTTGCCCGGTGCGTAAAAGCTGCGGGCGCATCACCTCGATGCCATCGATGTACACCAAGTTTTCATCGAAGGAGCCCCCGCGCACCGAGTATTGGTTGCTCAGCTCGCTGGCCATATGCACCCCGGGCATGGTTTTGAGCACCATCTCTACCCCTCCCATCGTGCCCTGAAGCCTATCGAATTCTAGCGACGTAAGCCGCTGCATGGCGGGTGGGCGGCGTTGGCCAGTAACCCATACATCTGCCACCGTCACCAGCGTGTCGCTCCCCCTATAGAGCCTGATGGTGCGCCGGAGTGTGTCCCCAGCCTGACCATTCAGCTCGATGCGCACGGTGTTGTAGCCTGTTTTGCTCACCGTGAGTACGCTCGTCTCCTGCGATGGCAGATACCACCAGAACGCCCCTTCTTCGTTGCTCTGCGTGCCGTAGGGCGCCCCAACAGTGCGTATTTTCGCCCCTGCTATCGCGCCGCCAAGGCTATCCACCACCGTGCCTTGCAACGTGTAGCCCTCCTGGCCCTGCACCTTGCATGCGAAAAGAAGCAGCGCCACTAGAACTGCCAGGCTGCAGCTCCAGTGGGCTGCCCTAGGCTGTGTGGCTACTTTCGCGCTGTGGGATGCTTTAGCCAGCTTGGCCATCTGCTAGTAATTGCTCTACAGCCCGTAGGAGTGGCTCCGTGGGCAGCCCGAGTACGTTGGTATACGACCCCTCTATCCTGGCAACCCACGC
Organism: uncultured Bacteroidia bacterium; assembly: GCA_947252645.1. Classification (GTDB taxonomy): domain Bacteria; phylum Bacteroidota; class Bacteroidia; order Bacteroidales; family CAJPTX01; genus Bacteroides_D. The sequence goes on along the minus strand of CAMXWF010000004.1, from coordinate 88,510 downwards.
CAGCCCAAGCCAGTCTTGAATGCCGTAGCCCCCAGCTTTATCAAACGGTGCACGCCCCCTTATGTAGTAGTCGATGTCGCGCGCATTCAGACGGGCAAACTCCACGCGGGTCTGGCTCGCAAAGCTACGTTCTATTCCCCTATAGGCTAGGGCTACCCCAGTGGTTACCATGTGCCACCGCCCCGAAAGGGCCTCCAGCAGCGCGTGGGCATCGTCCGGCGTATGCGGGCGATGCAGCACCCTGCCCTCTAGCTCCACCACCGTGTCAGCTGCCAGCAGTATGTTGCCCTTCTCGCTACACGGGGGCAGCGATCGGATGCCACGAAGCTTGGCTCGTGCTGTACTCATTGCGTACTCGGTCCATGGAGCCCGCTCGGCTATCGTCCGCTCGTCCGCTTGGCTGGCTACTTGCATGTAATTAAAACCTAAACGTTGCAGCAGCTCTGCCCGGCGTGGTGAGCGTGAGGCCAGCAGAATTGTGGGGTAGTCCATGTAGGGGGTGGTATCCCTAGGCAACGCGAGGCTAGCCATGGAGAAGGATGAAAGGGTAGAGGGCGCAGAACGTCACTAAGCATTCCCACAGCCGTAGAGCCCAGCTGTATTGCGCCGTGTTCCTGGCTAGCTGCATGGTGGCCAGCCCCCCAACGGCAGGTAGCACTAGGAGCAGGAGGGTGTAGGCCCACTGGGATAGGCCAAATTGCGCCTCCGCTACTTGCCCCATGAGCTGCATCCCCATGATGGCAGTGACCATGCCTGCGCATAGGGCTAGCACTATGACTACAATGGCACTGTTGCGCAGCCCGTAGCGCACGGGAAGGGTGTCGCAATCGAGGTGTTGCTCGGCTACAAAATTGCGCATTGAGCGTATCACCTCGCAGGTAAACTTCACAACCAGCAGCATCGCAGCATAAAGCAGTAGGCCTTGCGCAGCTGGTATCACCGAGATGCTCTTGACCGATACGTATGCCCAGACTGTGTAGTCGAGATAGTAGAGCTCATAGACCAGCAGCACCACGGGCAGCAGGGCTACCAGGAGTGCTATGATCATGTGGTTGAGCAAAAAGATCCGCCGGTAGACCGTGGAGTAGAACCAGAGCAGCCCCCCCGCCAAGGGGAAGAGCAGGGCCAACCACCACCGGTGTACGGCTAGCGCCGAGATGAGGCCAGCAATTAAGGCCCCGATGCTAAACAGCGTGTACGTCATGAGAGCAGTGCTGCGGTGGAGCGTGGTGCCCAGCAGGTGCTTACGGGTTGGGTTGGCCGCATCGATATGCCGATCGTGGTAATCGTTGAACGCAAAGGCCGAGGCCGCTAGCAGTAGCACCGCCACAGCGATCCACACCACTACTAGCATTGGCGTATGCACTGGGATACCAGCACTGCGCAGCAGCGGGAACAGCACGCCCCAGCGTGCACTGCACACAATCACCGCTAGCTGCAGTAACGTCAACGGACGCAACAGCTTGACGTAGGCCCACAGCCTACCCCAGACTCCGGACACCCTCCCCTGCCTGCTTGATGCCGGGTGGCTTACTGTATCAACTCGCGCATTCACTGGCTTCTCCCTGAGGTTTCTCCAGCTGCAAATGTAGCGATTCTACCACACGTTGCGCCCTGCGCTAGAGGTCGAGTCGGGTGCCGCAACGGTCGCAGAAGCTGGCTTCGGGCGCATGTTGCTCCTTGCCGCAGTGCTTGCATTTGCGGCTCACCTGCACGGGCGCATTGGGCTTTTCTGTGCCTCTGTGTCTGGTCTGATTGGCCATCTCGGCCGTCACAATCCCCGTGGGCACTGCGATGATGGAGTAGCCTAGGAGCATGATGACTGATGCCAAGAATTGCCCCAAAGAGGTCACCGGTGAAATATCCCCGTAGCCCACCGTGGTCAGCGTCACGATGCTCCAGTAGATGCTCTTGGGAATGCTCACGAATCCACTGGTGGGGTCGCTGCTCTCCACAATGTACATGAAGGTCCCTATCACGCTTACCAGCAGGAGCATCAGGAAAAGGAAGTAGCCTATCTTATATAGGCTGGCTCGCAGAGCCTGTATCATCGCGTCGCGCTCGCGGAGAAAGTGCGATAGCTTGAGTATCCTAAATATCCTTAAGAATCTGAAGGTTCTAAGAACCAGCAGGTAGTGCATTCCTGGAAACAGCAGCTCTAGGTATAGCGGTAGGGTGGAAAGTAGGTCCACCATGCCATAGAAGCTCTTCATGTACCGTTCGGGTAGCTTGGAGCAGTAGAGACGGGCCGCGTATTCTGCTGAGAAAACGAGCGTGAGAAGCCACTCCGAGGTGATGAAAAACGTTGGGGCGGCCGAATAGTAGGTGGGGATGCTCTCCAGCATGAAGAGCAGCACGCTAAACGATATGGCCAGCAAGAGGAGAAGGTCAAACAGCTGCCCCAGGTAGGTGTTGGTGCCGAAGATGATAGTAAATAGCTTGTCCTGTAGCTTCGATCGGGGCGCCTGACCGTGGAACCAACGCACGGTCTGCCACCAGCGCGCCTCCAGACAATGGCGCGGCATAGGAGCCTCCTCCCCGGTGTTCATTGCAGGCGGAGCCCCGAGTCCTATCCTCCGCGCCACGTGGTTGCGCACTACGTAGAGCACGCCGTTCACATAGCGCACCAACCAGCGGATGCTGATCAGCTTCCTGCTGTCGTCGACTTCCTCCATCGTGCTGCCCTCGAACCCTATAGCTGCTTGCGCAGACGCGCCACGGGGATCTTGAGTTGCTCCCGGTACTTGGCTATCGTCCGACGGGCCACGGCGTAGCCCTGCTGCTCTAGCAGCGACTTGATGGCATCATCGGGCAGTGGGTTGTACTTGTCCTCCTGCTCGATGATCCGCAGCAGGGCACTCTTGACCTCGTGGGTCGACACCTCCTCCCCGTCCTGGGTCTGTAGGCCCTCGCTGAAAAAATCACGCAGCGAGAGGATGCCAAATGGGGTCTGTACGTACTTGCTGTTCACTACCCGCGAGATGGTCGAGATGTCTAGCGAGGTCATCTCGGCGATGTCCTTCAGAATCATGGGACGCAGGCTCTTGCTCTCGCCCGTGAAAAAGAAATCGTGCTGGTATTCAGCTATACTGCCCATGACCGATAGGAGCGTCTCGTTGCGCTGACGGATCGACTCAATGAACCAGCGGGCCGAATCAAGCTTTTTACGCATGAATTGGGCGGCCTCACGCTGCTGCTTACTGGCCTTTTGACGGTTGGCCGCGTAGCCCTCGAGCATGTTGACGTAATGGCGGCTCACATGTAGCTCGGGCGTATTGCGTCCGTTGAGGCTCACGGTGATGCTGCCCGTCGACTCATCGGTCTGCAGGAAAAAATCCGGCACCACTGCGTTCTGGGCCTCATTGTGCGCATCGCTGCCCAAGTCGCCCGGCTTGGGGTTGAGCTTGACTATCTCCCCTATGGCCTCCCGTAGCGCATCCTCATCCACGCATAGGCCCTCACAGATCTTCTCGTAGTGCTTCTTGGTAAACTCCGTATAATACTCCCCCAGCACCCGACGGGCCAGCGCGCAGGACTCGCCAGCCTTATTGGCCAATTGTAGCAGTAGGCATTCCTGGAGCGTCCTGGCGCCTATGCCCGCTGGTTCGAGCGACTGCACGACCCCCAGCGCCTCCTGGAGTGTCTTCTCGGGCACTTGATGCCCGTGCGTGAGGAATAGATCATCGCCCAGCGCCTGCAATGGGCGACGGAGGTAGCCATCGCTGTCCAGGTTCCCCACAATGTATTCCGCAAGCGCCTGCTGATCTTCGGGAATGCGCCGCATACGGATCTGCTCCACTAGCTGCTCGCGAAACGACTGGCGACTCGGGTAGCGGTAGTCTTCCTTCCGACTAAAATCGTCATCGTCCTCACTGCTCCCGCTGTACTCGTAGGCCGTCAGCTGCTCAGAGGGCTCGGGCAGGTAGTCCTCCAAGGAAAAATCATCGTCCTCCTCTGGCACCTCCGACTCCTGACCCATCTCCTCCTGCGGGGGATCGTTATCGAGCGACTCCTCACGCCCATTATCCCCCTCTTCCAGCGTCGGGTTCTCCTCCAGCTCCCGCTTGATCCGCTGCTCCAGTTGCAACGTGGGGAGCTCCAGCAGGCGCACAACCTGAATCTGCTGCGGCGATAATCGCTGCGTCTGCCGTTGCGTTAGACCTTGTCGTAGCTTGGCCATGCCACTCTCCCTACTTGCACACATCCTGTCTGTACGGGACTCCGCGAAGTTACTCTATTTTGCCGCATACACACCCCAAAATGCGCAAAAAAGCGCGTACCTTGCGCCATGCTTAGCTGCTACCAACGTATGTGGAGAATCTGTGGACTACTCCTAGTGTTCCTTCTTCCATCGTGCCAGCCCCCCGATCGGATTGTCCAAAAAGGGCCAGCACCAACGCCAATACCTGAGGCGCAAGAGACCAATTGCTTCGGCTTCTCGGCCGATTCGTTGCGTTGCGACACCATGGCCATAGCCCCGGGGGCCACCCTCTCGCAGCTGCTCAGCTCGGCGGGCGTCCCCGCCAGATACCTCAACCAGCTCGGAACCACCATCGCGGGCCACTTCCACGTCCGCAATATCAAAGCCGGTGCCAAGGCCTACCTCTGGTATGCACACGACTCCATCCCCGTCTGTTGGATCTACCAAAATGGCCCAAGAGAATTCGTCCGACTAGAATTCCTAGGGGACACCGTGCATGAGTCACTAGGTGAACTCCCAGAACACAAGGAGCTGCGCGCTGTGAAGGTCGTGGTACAATCCTCGCTATGGAATGCCCTAGCCAAGGCCGATGTCCCCGCGCAGTTGGCTCTAGACATTGCCGATATCTATGCTTGGACGGTCGATTTCTTCGGGTTGGCTTCTGGCGATACCTTCGAGGTTCTCTACGATGAACTCCGCGTGGCCAACGGGCCTGCAGCCATCGGCACCATCCATGCTGCACGCTACATCCACGCCTCCGACACCATCTGCGCCTACCGCTATCCGCAAAATCACACCTACGACTACTGGGACCCACAGGGCAATAGCCTTCGTAAAGCCTTCCTCAAGGCACCCCTGCGTTTTAGCCGCATCTCCTCGCATTTCTCCTATGCCCGCAAGCATCCAATCCTCAAAATCGTCCGACCACACACAGGAATCGACTACGCCGCACCTACCGGGACTCCAGTGGTGGCTCTTGGCGACGGGCGCGTGGTGCAGCGCAACTACACCAGGGGCGGCGGGAATACCCTAAAAATCAAGCATAACAGTGTCTACACCACCGGCTATATGCACCTCTCGCGCTTCGCAAAGGGGCTGGCAGTTGGAAGCCGCGTGAAGCAGGGGCAGCTCATTGGCTTCGTCGGAAGCACCGGGTTAGCCACGGGGCCACATCTCGACTTCAGGGTCTGGAAGAATGGGGCTCCTTTCAACCCGCTACACCTCGAATCCCCCTCCGTCGCCCCGCTGCACCCCGACCAGTTGCCTGATTACTATCGCTGGTGTACCTTTGTAGACGAGGCTTTGCGCTATCACCTCGCCAAGGCTAAGGCGGCGCCCACCAGTATAGCCATCCATTAGGCCCCAGCAGTGACCCTAGAAACGCCCCATCTTCCGCTTTGATGCCTACAGCCCGTATCTATCTATGACCTGCCAAGCCATGTCGCACGCCACACATCATCGCTCCCACACTTCACCACTAGGCGGCCTGTCATCTCACCACTAGCCACCATGCCGTGCCTTGGGCTCATTGACTGCAACAACTTCTTCGTCAGCTGCGAGCGAGCGTTTGCGCCCCAGCTGGCCAACCGCCCCGTCGTGGTCCTCTCAAACAACGACGGGTGCGTTGTCTCCAGGAGCAATGAGGCCAAAAAACTCGGCATCCCCATGGGCGTGCCACTCTTTAAGATCCAGGACCTCGTCAAACGCGAAAGAGTAGCTGTCTTCTCCGGCAACATGGATCTCTATAGGGGCATCTCCCAGCGCATCATGCGCATCATTGCAGACCAAGTACCAGCCCAAGAGGTCTATTCCATCGATGAGTGCTTCGTCCTGATGTACGTCAATATGGACCTACACGCCTTTGGCCTAGAACTCAGGACGCGCATCCTACAAGAGGTAGGAATCCCCGTCAGCGTAGGCTTCTCTAGCACCAAGACACTAGCCAAAGCGGCCACCTATTTTGCCAAGCACTACGATGGCTACCAGGGGTGCGCTGTCATCGACTCTCCAGCAAAGCGTGAGCAGGCCTTGCGCCATCTGCCCATCGAGGAGGTGTGGGGCATCGGTCGACGCCACAGGGCCAATCTACAAGCCATCGGCATTGATTCTGCCTATGCCTTCACTCAGCTCTCCGAGCGCTTCGTCAAGCAGAGCATGTCCATCACGGGGGTCCGTACCTGGAAAGAACTACAGGGCATCCCCTGCATCCCCTTCAACCAGCCCCATAGGCGCCAATCGGTCATGGCTACCAGGAGCCTGGCGCTAGAAACCAACGAGCTGCCAAACCTCCAAAAGTGCATTGCGCTCTTCACCGCCATGTGCTGCCGTACCCTACGAAAAGAACACCTCCAGGCCCGAGAGGTGGCCGTGCTACTGCGCACGAATAAGTTTAAGCCCCAGTTGCCCCAGCACCAGGCCGCACTGCTCCGACAACTAACACCACCAACCCAAGACCTCATCACGATCAACCAGATTACCCAGCAATTGCTCCAGGAAAGCTTCCGACCCGAGTGCCGCTACAAAAAAGTGGGGGTCTATTTGGGTAAACTGGTAGAGGAATCCTACGACGATTCGCTCTTCGCACCACCAAGCACATACCCCAGAGCACGTCTCAATGGCACTATACAAGCCCTTGAAGCCCGCTTTGGCCAAGGGGTCGTCCAAATGGCCAGCCAAGGCCAGCTCGACCTCGACTCCCTGACCAACCACCAGCACCGCTCGGATGCCCAAGTGCATATGATGCCCAACGAGGCCCCGCTTGACGATCCTCCTAACCATCTCCTCTTCTCCAATGGATAGCCCAGCCCCACAAACACACCAGGTTGAGGTCATGGCCCCAGCCGGCAACTGGGCAGCCCTACACGCGGCACTCCAAGCTCATGCCGATGCCGTCTACCTCGGGGTCGGGACGCTCAACATGCGCGCGGCTTCGAGCCTCAACTTCCAAGCCGAACAGCTACCCACCATCGTCGAGACACTCCACCAAGACCACTGCAAATGCTACCTCACCCTCAACACCATCGTATACGATGAGGAACTCGACCAAGTGGCCCGTCTGCTCGACATGGCCCTACAAGCCCACGTCGATGCCATTATCGCTAGCGACCAAGCCGTCATCGCCATGGCCTACGAACGTGGGCTACACATTCACCTCTCCACCCAGCTCAGCATCTCCAACGCAAAAACACTCGCCTTTTACAGCCATTGGGCCGACGTGGCTGTCCTGGCCCGAGAGCTGAGCCTCAAGCAGGTGGCCGCTATCCATCGGCAGATAGTCGAGCAAAATATCCGAGGACCACGCGGGGAGCTGATGCGCATAGAACTCTTTGCCCACGGTGCCCTCTGCATGGCCATATCCGGCAAGTGCTACATGAGCCTCCACGAGGCCAATCGCTCGGCCAACAGAGGAAGCTGCGCCCAGATTTGTCGACACAGCTACCTGCTTACCGATCGCAACAACGGGAGACAAATTGAGGTGCAAAACCAATACCTCATGTCTCCCAAGGACCTATGCACTCTACCGTTCCTCGACAAGGTGCTCGCAGCTGGAGTCTCTCTACTCAAAATAGAAGGTCGGGCCCGGAGTCCAGAGTACGTCCTAGTGGCTACAAGGGTCTACAGGCAGGCCGTAGCGGCCATACAGGAAGGGAAATTCACCCCAATGCTTGTCGAAGAGCTTACAAAGGAACTCCGTCAGGTCTTCAACCGGGGCTTCTGGAGCGGCTACTACCTAGGGGGTGGAGTGGGCGAGTGGGCCAATCGCTACGGCTCACAGGCCTCCGAGCGGAAGCAGCTACTCGGGGTGGTAACCAATTTCTTCCAGCGCACCAGTGTTGCCGAGGTGCGGGTTGAGGCTGCTAAGCTCCATCCCAACGATAGACTCTACATTATCGGGCCAACCTCCGGCGTAGTATCCGCCAAGCCCGAACAAGTATGGGTGGATGAAAAGCCTGCACCCGTGGCCGAGCAGGGAACGGTCTGCACTTTTTCCACACCAAACCGCGTCCGTCGGGGAGACAAGGTCTTCTTGCGCATCGCCGTGGCGGAAGACGACCATTGAATCAACGTCTCCAGCTCTTTGCCAAATGGCCAACCCCGCCCTCCCGTTAGGCCTCAAGAACTCTTTGCAGGGTACGTTGTAAAGCTGCTGGCAGCCCCTCGGCCAGGCGGGAAGCCGTCAGCGACAAGTCGCCCACCTCGTGCTGCACTAGGTGTCCTGCCTGTGCATGGAGGTATACTGCTAGGGTGCTGGCCAGCGCAGGCTCCTGGCTCCAGGCCAACAGCCCAGCCAGCAAACCCGACAACACGTCGCCACTGCCACCCGTGGCCATCCCAGGCACCCGCGGATTGGGCAAAATAGACACCACACCCCCATGGTAGACCCTCGTAGAGGCCTGTTTGAGAACTACAGTCCAGCAAGTCCTTCCCGCAAGTTGCCGTGCGCTCCGGTCGATCTCCACATTGCACGATATCCCAGGGAAGAGGCGGCGGAACTCCCCCAAGTGTGGCGTGATGACGATGGGAGCGCCAACGAACGCTTCTAGCCCTTCCTTAAAAGCCTCATCGAGCGGCCCAAGGGCGTTGAGCGCGTCGGCATCCAGCACTACGGGCCTACCATCTGCCACCCGTAGCCAAGCCAGGATGTGCGCCCTCAGGGTGGGCGCGCTGCCTAGCCCAGGCCCGATGAGAATACTCGTGTAGTAGGATTTGAGCCTACCCTGCCTATCGAGAACCGCAGGAGGTATTACGGCATCCTGCGACGCATGCGCCATGGCCTCCGGATGGCGCGCATTGAGCTGCGGATGGAGCGACTCCGGGGTGACCACCTCTATTACCCCTGCCCCACTAGACAAGGCCGCCTGCGTAGCTAAAAGCATCGCACCGCACATCGTGGGTGAGCCGGCCACGATCAGTAAACGACCCATATCGTTCTTATGACGCGAAAGACGCATCAGCACGCAACCAGGTTGCCGGGTGTAGGCCCTGATCGACCTCAACACCATCTCCCCCGTAATGGGAACGTAGGGACTCTTCGCAGGAGTCATGCTATGCGTCTCCAAACCCATGAGTCGACGTAAAGTCGCTGCTCGAGGGCCTGCATCCTGAATTGCTACAAGCTGTCCCAAGGGATCAAGGTCGCAGAAAGTAGGCGAGAACTCGCACGCAGTGGGAAAACCTGTAGTGACTACCCCCCTGTAGCCATGGCGCACGTAGGGCGCCCAATCGAAATCCACATTGTCTAGCTCCACTCCAGCGGGTGGGCCGTACGACAGCACCAATGCCTTCCGACTGGCCCCACGCTCCAGGTGGGCTAGAAGGGTATCTCCAGCCATCCCGCTCGGCGAATAGCAACTAGTGCAGTCGAGCAGAAGCAGACGGGGTCCCTGGGCTTCGAGCTCTCCCCAGGGCAAGAAATGGACTTCTCCCGCAGCTCCATCCAGCATGCAGACCTCAGCCAAGAGCTTACGTAGGCCACTCACTGCCCCTTCTGACCCTAGCGTGTAGACGGGTAGCGGACTCATGTCGCTACATCCTTGCGCCAAGAGACACCCCACCAGCCCAGCCAGGCCACCATCGCGCACCACCACCGCCCCTTGGCATCCCGGACTCTCCAAGCGCACCATGGCCTGCCTAAGACGCTCCGCCTGCTCCTGTAGATAGGCCGTGAACGCCTCTCTACGCAAGGCCGCCTGCTCAAGAAGCAAGGCCACCGAGCGAGCCCAGTATACTGTGTCTGTGCTTTCCACTAGATCGTATAGACTAAAACTCTCCCCCTGTGCACCGCGCGGCGGGGGTATCCTCAGGCTTCTTCCCGCCTTATGGGTGATGTGCCTGCGCTATCGGCTAGCTGCGCTAGCACAAGCTCAATAGCAGCATCCATAGCAGCCTTTGCGTTCAGCGGCAGGGCCCCTGATGCCCTGTTGTCCACGGGCACGGTGATGGTGATGCACTCATGCCCTAGCAATGTAGAAAGCAGCATCAGAGGTGCCGACTCCATCTCCATGTTGACCAACTTTAGCCCATTCGAGCTAAAGCTCGGCAGCCGTTCCAACCAGCTCCCCCCCGCCAATCCGTAGCGGAGACATCGACCCTGCGGCGCGTAGAAGCCAGGGCAACTCAACGTAAGCACCTGCTCGCCCATGGCGGCAAACGTATCCAGCAAATGGGCTGATGCCCCCACGGAGTAGGGCCTAGGAAGCTCTTGCGGCCAGCGCACGAAGTCAGCAAACGCAGCGGCTACCCCTCCACCCAGCTCCTCCTGCCAACGAGCATAAAAATAGGACACACTGTCTAGCCCTATGGACACAGCCGTGATCAGGGGCCTGTCAAGGGGAATATCTCGCCGAAGCACCCCAGAGGTCCCAAGACGCACCAAACGCAGCTGACGGTGAACAGGATTATCTGTACGTGAAGAAAAATCGATGTTGGCCAGCGCATCGAGCTCGTTGACCACGATGTCTATGCAGCCAGCCCCTATACCATGGCTAAGCACCAGTATTGGCTGCCCATGGTACTTGCCGCTTACGCTGCGGAACTCGCGGTTGTAGGCCAGCTCCTGGGGCGCCTCTAGGTGCGACGCAATCGCCGAGATGCGACCAGGATCCCCCACCAGCAGCACCGTCGAGCACAGTTGCTCGGGGTAAAGGTGAAGATGGTATATCCGACCATCCGGCGTGAGCATAAGCTCCGTGCCACTGTAGCTCTTCATCATTAGCCCTTCATCGGTTGTCCATACTCGTACGCCCTCTACCATTCGGGGCCACCAGCATATTTCTCCACAATCCCCTGCAGCACGTGGGCATCGAAGGGCTTAAAGATATAGCCGTCCATGCCCGACTCCGCGATCTTGGTGCGCACGCCGATCTCCGTGGAGGCCGTCAGCGCAATGATTGGGGTCTTGGCTTTGCCCGTCGAGAGGTTACGGATGCGCCGGGCTGTTTCATAGCCGTCCATATCGGGCATCCGGATATCCATAAATATCAAAAAAAAGTACTCTTGCGCAAGCATTTCCAGGGCCTGCGCACCGCTACTGGCCGTGCAGGGCTGGTAGCCCCAGTGCGCAAGGAACTTCTGCGCCACCAAAATGTTGATCGGATTATCGTCCACCAGTAGTATCTTCTTCTTGCCTCTAGGGTGCTCAGCTGGGGGAAGAGGGGCCACCTGCCCCTCCCCGGGGGGCGACAATAGCGCATCTGTCGCATCCCCGGGAGATGGCTCGGGCGTAGGGGGAGGGGCTACACCCTGCAGATCCTCGCTGATGAGCGGCAGGGTAAAGATCATCGACGTCCCCTCCCCAGGCTGAGAGTCCACTTTCAGGCTTCCACCTTGCTCCACGATCATCTGGCGGGCAATGTAGAGCCCCAGGCCCGTGCTGATCGTCGGTGAGCCATGTCGCCCACGCGAATAGGGCGTGAACAGACGCGACTGAAGCTCCTTCGAGAGACCTCTACCCGTATCCTCTATGACGAACTGCACGTCCTGCTTATTCCGAATATCTCGCGCCCAGAGCGTCACCCGACCCTGGGGCGTGTACTTCACGGCATTAGAAAGAAAATTCGCCACTATCTGCGTCAAACGACTCGTATCGCCCCGCACAAGTTGCGGGAGCGCCTCATCGTATTCAAGCCGCACCTCTAGGTGTGGATAGAGTAGGGCAAAGCGCATCACCAAGTCTGCCAATAGCGGTCGGAGCTGAAAAGGGATCTGCTTGGGGGCGGGGCGCTTCGCTTTGTATTTGGTCTCCTCCAGCACGTCCGTCAGCAACATCCGGAGCTGCTGTCCGATGTTGCTCACCATGGAAAGGAGCTGAGTACGCTCACGACTGCTACCAGCACTCTTGGCCAAGTCGATTAGGCCTAAAAGGTTGGAAACCGATGTCCGGATTTCGTGGCTCACCGTGGCCATCAGCGCATCGCTCGCTGTCACCTGGCATTCCCCTAGCCGGTCGGCCCACTGGAGCTCCTCCTCGGTACGCACCGGGCACGGAAAGCCCCACAGCATGCCTGACTGCTTATTGTCTTCTCCAAAGTGGCTCGCAAAGCCGCGGAAGCCCACCACGCGTTGGGGGTGACACGCCAAGTTGAGCCGCACGCTCTCCCCGGGCCCATCGAGATCCAGCAGCGCATACTGCACAAACTCCCACTCCACGTCCGAAATAAGGTAGCAACGGGGCTTACCCACTACCTCCTCGCGCTGCAGGCCCATGATCGACCGAAGACCAGGGCTGATATAGACGATCTCCCCATGATCCACCACGAGCGAAAAAAAACGCTCCTGGCGGCGCAACCAGCGAAGGCTGCCCAACCGATGCCGACGAAACCTGTCCAACTCTCCCCTAACGCCTAGTCCACCCTGCTTACCCTAGCCCCTCGTGCTGAGCTCCTCAAGCAGCTCCTCCAGCCGCGCGTTGGCCAACGGAATGGACACCCCAAAATCCCTGAATGGCTCATCCACCAGCCCGTAGTACTTAATCTTGGGCTCTGTCCCCGAGGGACGCACGGTGAGCGTCGAGCCCTTATCAGTCACGTACTGCAGCACGTTGGAGTGCGCCTGCAGCACTATGTTGCTCCCCGGGGTCGGCAGCTGGTGGATGGGCCTACTGAGAAAATCGCGTACCTCCACCACCCGCTCGCCCGCAATCGTGCTCGGCGGATTCTTGCGCAGGGCCTGCATCCGACGCCCTATCTCCTGCTGCCCTTCAGCCCCTTGGAGCGTAATGGACTTCTGGGCCTTATGGAGGAGTCCGTAACGACTATAGAGCGACGCCAAACGATCCATCGGGCTACCACCCTGCGCGCACTCCCAGGTGGTCAGGTCGGCCATGATGCCTGCAGCCTGGATTCCATCCTTGTCGCGCACCCCAGTGCCCACCAAGCACCCCTGGCTCTCCTCACAACCCATGATGTACTCATACTCTGGTGGCATGGCGGCTATCAGGGCTGCAATGTACTTAAAGCCCGTAAGCACGGCATAGGTCGTTGCGCCGTAATCCGCCGCTATCTTGTCGAGCAGCGTGCTCGTAACAATCGTGCGGATTAGGTACGGATGTGCGGGAAGAGTCCCCGCCCTCCGGCGCGACTCCAGCAGGTAGTACGCAATGAGCGTGGCCTGCTGGTCGCCATCCAGGCGACACAGCTCATCCTTCCCATTGCACACGTAGGCCGACATACGATCCGCATCCGGGTCGTTGGCCAGCACAAGCTTATCCCCCAGCCGCTGGGCCTGCTTCACGGCCAAGTCTAGGGCCTTGGGATCTTCTGGGTTCGGACTCCGCAGCGTGGGAAACTCCCCATCGGGCTGCACCTGCTCGGGCACCGGGTGCACTTCGGTGTAGCCCAGCCTCCGTAGGTGCGCTGGAGCCAGCTTTCCCCCCGTGCCGTGGAGCGGCGTGTAGCTGATACCCACCGACTTTCTAGCCTCCCCAAGCTCGGGGTGCAGGGCTTGCGTCTGCAGGTAGCTCAGGTAGGCCTCATCGGCATCATGCGAAAGCATTACCCGTAGCTCTGCAGGCCCCCCGTGCTTAATCTGACTCACAGACTTGAGACTGTAGACCTCCTCGATGATCCCCTTGTCGTGTGGGGGTACCACCTGCGCCCCATCCGACCAATACACCTTGTAGCCATTGTACTCCTTCGGATTGTGTGAGGCCGTGATGATGATCCCTGCGTGGCAGTGGTAAGCCCTGACCGTGTAGCTCAGCAGCGGCGTGGGGCGAACCTGCTCATAGAGGTACACCCTGATGCCGTTGGCCGTGAGGATGTCGGCCGCATCCTCGGCAAACTCCTGACTGTGCATCCGGCTGTCATACGCTATGGCCACCCGCAGCTCTTGCCCCTTGGGGTAGGTGCGAAGGAGGTAGTTGGCCAGACCTTGCGTCGCGAAGCCAAGGGTATAATTGTTGAGCCGATTCGTGCCAACGCCCATGATGCCGCGCATGCCCCCTGTGCCAAAATCCAAACGTGCCCCAAAGGCATCGCGCAGGGCGGCCGGATCTCCCTCCACCAAGTCTTGCACTGCCGCCCGTGTGATGGGGTCATATTCTGCCGAGAGCCACTCGCGCACCACCTCTTGCTGCTGCGGGGTAAGTACTTCTAGTCCCATGGTATTTGTCCTTTCTCTAGGCGCGATGTCCATAGGCCGCCAGGCAGCGCATGAGCTGCTCGTGCCAGTGGTGTCGCTTGATATCAAAGGTACGCTCGATCATCCTGCAGTCCAGCACGCTGTAGGCTGGACGGGGTGCCGCCTGCGGAAAATCGCGCGTGAGTATCGGGGTCACCCCCGTGGGCATCCCCAAGGCCTCGTAGATGGCGTGCGCAAAATCGTACCACGAGGCCACGCCCTGGTCGGCAAAGTGGTAGAGCCCAGGGCGCCACTCGGGCGCCTCGACTATCGTCTCGATCGCTCCAGCCAGGCTCCCGCACCACGTGGGCGTCCCCACTTGGTCGTAGACCACACGCGACATTTCCCCCTGCTGGCAACGCCGTGCCATCGTCAAGAAAAAATTGTGACCATAGACCGAGTAGAGCCAGCCCGTGCGGATCACCAGCGCCCGCGGCGAGTGCAGGATGGCCAACTCGCCCGCATGCTTGCTGATGGCATAGATACAGGCCGGGGTCGGGGAATCAAGCTCCCGAAGGGGCTGCGCATGCCGACCATTGAACACGTAGTCGGTAGATATCTGAATGAGGCGAAAATCCTCCTCCTCGGCCAGCTTCAGTAGCACCTCTGGGGCCTGCGCATTGGCCCGATAGGCCTCATCAGGCACGCTCTCTGCACGATCCACCGCCGTAAACGCCGCGCAGTTCACCACCACGTCCACCCCGTAGCTGGAAAGAAAATCATGCCCAGATTGGTAATCCGCTACGTCCCACTCATCATGCGTGACAAATCGCCATTCCAACGACCCCTGGCCTTGGCCTACCAGCTCAGCTAGCTGTCGACCAAGTTGACCGCCTGCGCCAGTGACTACTATCCTCATGACTGTGCCCCCTTTTGCCTCACCCTAAAGGTAAGCATTTTTCCCCAATTCACCCAAGGGCAGAAATCCCTGCTTTCCACCACCCGCGCCCAGCAAACTCGCTTTCCCATCCCCGAGCTCGGGCGGGCGCGTGGGGCTACTCCCGCGTCATGTAGGCTAGCAGTACCCGCGCCACGTAGCTAGCCAGCTTCACTGGCACGGCGTTCCCTATCACCTGCTCTAGCACTGTACGCGTACCCTCGAACTTAAAGCGCTCTGGGAAGGTTTGCACCAGGCTGCGCTCCTTCGTTGTCAGCGGCCTAACGCCCGCAAGCGTTGTCACGGGGTCGTTGTGGTGTAGCTGGTAACCGCCAGGTATGGGCCGATTGACGCCCCTGATAGTGGGGCTAGGCTCCTCCATGCTGAAAATGCCCCTGCGTGCGTAGCTGCGGGGGTGACGATAGTAGTACGCTATGCCCAACGAATCGCCGAAGTAATCCGCCATGGTCATGGGCTTTGGGGCCAAGCCTTCCTCCAGCATCCGCAGCAGCGAGGCATCGAGCCTACCACGATGGCCTATCAGGAAGAAGCGCTTGCGCTGTTGCGGTACGCCGCAGAGACTGGCATCGAGTACTATCTCCACGCTCTCGTAGCCTGCCCCATGGAGAATGCGTTTGGCTTCGGCCAGCTTCTCACTTCCCCGGATGCGCGGCACATTCTCCATTAAAAACCACGCGGGCCCCACCCCGGCCACAATTTGCGCAAAGCAGATGGTCAGGTCGCCCCGGCCATTGTTCTCATCGCGCTTGCCAGCGGAGGAGAAATCTTGGCACGGCGGCCCTCCTATCACGATGTCGGGCCTATAGGCCCCTACCGCCGTTATGGCCTGATCCACCTGGCTGAGGTCTAGTGCCTTCCCAGGATGGGCAAAATTGGCCTGGTACACTCGCATGGCTGGACCCCAGCTGTCCACCCCGAGCACCACCTCGAAGCCCGCCTCCTGGAAGCCAAGGCTCAGCCCACCGCAGCCGCAAAATAGATCCACTGCTCGCATCGCCCTATTCCGCAAAAAGCTCGGGACAATTGACTATGGCCGCATCAAACCTACGCTCTGGACTCCGCAGCCGTTCCCCGCCCCCCAATATGATGTTTCGGATTTCGTGCTTCCCCACCCGCGGATGGGTCAGAACCCTGCCCCGCAGGTAGGGATAGGTCTTGGTGCCAGAGAGCGCAAAGGCCTTGTCGTTCGCAAGCCCGTATGAGTGGAGCTTGACTATCCGCACGTAGTCAAACTTTGAGAAGGTCACATAATCGAAAAGCATTCGGTACACCCAGATGACCGTGCGCTTTAGCCTTGAAATACCTCCCCCATCGTTATTGTCCCCCTGCGCCACCAGGGCCAGCAGGGCCGAATTGGACCACACGAAAGCATCCAAGCAATCAACAGCTAGTTTCCCAGTGCGATCGGTTTTCCATATAGGTTGCAGTATCAACGGTTGTTGGCCATCTGCCATGTCGCTGATGATTTGCGCTATTGCCTTACGTATTGAGTCATAGTGTGGAGCCACCTCGTCTGCTTCCTCCCAATGGTTGATTTGAGGTACCCCGGTAAGCATATCACGTAGATGGGCTCTCAGCTTGTGTGCCTCGTAGTAGGAGCTTATGCCGCATGCTAGAAAGCAGACAGTGGGGGGACGCACAACTAGTTCGCAGCTCTACTCGTCTTCTTGGCGGTCGATTGTTGTGCTGTCGGGGATTGCGGTGAGCTTGACCTCAAGCCCCGATAGACATTCCCCTGTTGTGCGCTCCATCATTACTAAGTCTATAGTTTCCCTTTTGCCTGTGTAAAACGTTTCGTATTGAGGGAATCCAGCTTCAAAATTATAATAAGCATCATCAGATAGCGGATCAATGCCGAATAATGATTTGGCTGTGATGCTCCCTTGTCTTATGTTGCCTTTAGTATCGGTGTTGAGGTAGACTAGGGACATACGGTGCCACCACATGTAGGCCACCAAAGAGGCCGGGAAGGAGCTATTGAACTGATTCTTCCCCCAATACTGCTTGTCGGTGTAGTCTCTACTCGAGTACTTTTGTCCAAATAGCCCTGTTGCCATCCTCGCGCGCCCCTAGAATTACCCCTCTCTTGCAAAGTTAGCATTTATGCACCCACACATGCCAGACTTTGCGCCCCACAAAAAAGGCCCCCACGGGGTATCCCGTGGGGGCCCCTAGCCCCTTGCCCGTCCTTCGGTCTCCTCTATGCCCGAGCTTGAGACTTTTCAATGGCTGCTTGCGCCGCAGCCAGACGCGCAATCGGCACGCGGAAGGGCGAGCAGCTCACGTAGTTCATCGACAGCTCCTCGCAGTAGCCTATGGACTTCGGGTCGCCCCCGTGCTCCCCGCAGATGCCCACCGAGAGCGCAGGTTTGGTCGAGCGGCCGTGATCAATGGCTATCTCCATCATATGCACCACCCCCTTGCGATCCAAAGTCTTGAAGGGATCGAATTTGAGTATCCGGTGCTTCAGGTAGTAGGGCAGGAAGAAGCCCGCATCGTCCCGGCTGTAGCCGAAGATCATCTGCGTCATGTCGTTCGTCCCAAAGCTGAAAAAGTCCGCGGCCTCGGCCACCTCATCGGCCGTTAGTGCCGCGCGCGGAATCTCGATCATCGTGCCTATTTTGAGCTCCAGACGGTCGTTGTACTGCTTGTAGATCTCTTCGGCCGTGCGCTCTATCACCGCCCGCTGATTGCGGAACTCGTTCACGTGCCCTACGAGCGGAATCATGATCTTGGGCTTGGCATCTATCCCCTTCTTGCGCAGCATGAGGGCAGCCTCCACGATGGCCTGCGTCTGCATCTCGGTGATCTCAGGGTAGAGGATGCCTAGGCGACAGCCTCGAAAGCCCAGCATGGGGTTGACCTCCTCCAAGAGGTTGATATTGCGCAGCACCTCGGCCGGGGACACCTGTAGCTCCTTGGCCAGGGCCTCGATGGCCTTCACGTTGTCGTGCTTGGGGAGAAACTCGTGCAGCGGAGGGTCGAGCAAGCGCACGCACACCGGCTGACCCTGCATCGCCTCAAAAATCCCCAAGAAATCGGCCCGCTGGATGGGAAGCAGCTTGGCCAAGGCCGCCCGACGGCCTGCCTCATCGGGGGCCACGATCATCTCACGCACCATCGTGATGCGATCCCCCTCGAAGAACATATGCTCCGTGCGGCAGAGGCCAACCCCCTTCGCCCCGAAGTTGCGCGCTATCGTGCACTCTGCCGGCGTGTCGGCATTGGTGTGCACCTCCAAGTGCGCATAGCGGTCGGCTAGGGCCATAAGCCGTTGGAAATCATCGTCCATGGCGGCATTGCTGGTCTCCAGCCGGTTGAGGTACACCTTGCCGGTCGATCCATTGAGCGACAACCAGTCGCCCTCGTGGAGCGTCCGCCCGGCCACAGTCACCTGGCGGTTGTGGTAGTCAATCTCAAGCGCACTGGCCCCCGACACGCAGCACTTGCCCATCCCTCGGGCCACCACAGCCGCGTGCGAAGTCATGCCGCCCCGGGCGGTCAAGATGCCCTCGGCCGCGTGGATGCCACGCAGATCCTCCGGCGAGGTCTCCATGCGCACCAAGATCACCTTCTCCCCCTTGTTGGCCCACTCCTCGGCCGTATCGGCAAAGAACACTATGCGGCCCGTAGCTGCCCCAGGGGAGGCCGGGAGCCCCTCGGCTATCATGGTCGCCTTTGCCAGGGTCGCTTGGCTGAACACGGGGTGCAGCAGCTCGTTGAGCTTCTCCGGCTCCACGCGCTGGAGGGCCGTCTTCTCATCGATGAGCTTCTCCGCAAGCATGTCCATGGCCATCTTCACCTGCGCCTTGCCCGTGCGCTTGCCCGACCGTGTCTGTAGCATCCAGAGATGACCATCCTGGATGGTAAACTCGATGTCCTGCATGTCGTGGTAGTGTTCCTCCAGCTTGTGCTGGATCTCGAAGAGCGTGGCGTACACCGAGGGCATGGCCTCCTCAAGCGAGAGCAGCTGCGCCTTGCGCTGGGCAGCATCCAGACCCCTCAGGGCCGCCCGACGCTTGGAGTCCTCCAGGGTGATGGGGTGGGGCGTCCTGATCCCGGCCACCACGTCCTCCCCCTGGGCGTTGATGAGGTACTCTCCATTGAAGCGGTGCTCGCCCGTGGCCGCATCGCGCGTAAAGGCCACCCCCGTAGCGGAGGTCTCACCCATGTTCCCAAATACCATGGCCTGCACGTTCACCGCCGTGCCCCACTCCTCGGGTATGCCGTTGAGGCGGCGATAGAGCTTGGCCCGGTCGTTCATCCAGCTATCAAACACGGCCAGTATGGCCCCCCAAAGCTGCTCCTGGGGCGAGGTGGGGAATGGCTTACCCGTGCGGGTCAAGATGGCCTCGCGGAATTGACCCACCAGCGTCTGCAAGTCCTCTACCGTGAATTCTGTATCGAGCTTGATGCCCCGCTTGGCCTTGAGCGCATCGATGATGCTCTCAAACGGATCGTGATCCTCCTTGCTCTGTGGCTTCATGCCTAGCACCACGTCGCCATACATCTGCACGAGCCGCCGGTAGCTATCCCACGCAAACCGCGGGTTGCCCGTACGCTGGGCCAGGCCGCCCACGGCCTCATCGTTGAGCCCAAGATTCAAGATGGTGTCCATCATGCCCGGCATGGAGACACGCGCCCCCGAGCGCACGCTCACAAGCAACGGATTCCGGCTCGAACCAAATTCCAGCCCCAGCGTCTGCTCCAAGTGCTCTAAGGCCTTGGCCACCTCGGGCTTCAGGGCCGCAATCACCTTCTCCTTCCCCGCCTGGTAGTATTCGTTGCAGGTATCTGTCGTAATCGTAAAGCCTGGGGGCACCGGGATGCCCAAAAGACTCATCTCAGCCAAACCCACGCCCTTACCACCGAGCTGATTGCGCATGGAGGCATCACCATCGGTCGTTTGGCCCCCAAAACGATAAACACGTTGTATTCCCATAGTCGCTTTTTTGTCTCGCGCAAAGGTAGCGCAAATCACGCACAACGCGCCCGAATACAGTCGGGGCGCACCTGATACTGCCAAGTCCAATTCCTTACAGAATGGCTACCTTTGTGGAAAAGAACATAGGCTAGTGCCAGCTATGCAGCAAAATTTCAAAGTGGGCGATAGGGTGCGCTTCCTCAACGAGGTGGGCGGTGGGGTCATCGTGCGGCTCTCCGGCAACCGAACCGCAATAGTGCGGAATGCGGACGGCTTTGAGCTGCCCACCCCCTTTTCCGAGCTGATGCCCGACGTACCCATGGTGGCCCATTTCGCGCAGCCTACGCCTGCCCAACAGACCTCCCAAGTAGCCCCCGTAGAGGAAAAAACAAAACCATCCCCCTACCTACCCCTCATATGCGGGGAACAAGAGGGCCTCTCGCTCCATTTGGGCTTCGCAACCCTCAACCCGGCCGACGCAGTGAGTGGCCCCTTTGAGCTCTACCTCATCAACGCCGGGGGGTACAACATCCTAGCCTCCCTGGCTCGCTGCAATGAGGAGCGCATCCTGCCGTTCTTTGCTGGGCGCGTGCCAGCTAGGCACGCACGCCGCGTGGCCACCGTAGAGGATAAGGAGCTGGAAGCCTACCGTACACTCCACCTGCAGGCCATCTTCTACCAGCAGCAAGCCATGCTCCCAATACCCCCAGAGGCGTGCGACATCCCACTCGACCCCATGCGCTTTACCCGACCTGGTAGCTTCCAAAACACCCAGTACCTGGAGACTCCGCTCCTGCTCATCTCTATCCGCGACACCCGCCGGGAGCGCCTCCTCGACAAGCTCTCCAATGCGCGGGCGACTCTAGACGCTCCCACCAACCCCTCGCAGCCTGACCACACCGCAAACCACGGCTCCAACCCGCAGCAAGAGCGCATCATCGACCTACACCTCGACGCACTCACCAGCGGTCGAAACCAGGTCGCCCCATCCAACATCCTCCAGTTCCAGCTCAGCAAATTTGAGGATGCCCTCGAGGCCGCCATCGCAAATACCAACGTAAAAAAGCTCATCGCCATCCACGGCGTGGGCAACGGGGAGCTGCGCGCTGCCATAATCGCCACCATCAAGCGCAAATATCCCTTCTGCGAATACCAAGACGCCTCCTTCAAGGAGTACGGCTATGGTGCCACCATGGTGATCATCCGCTAGCTGCCGCCCAGGCCCCTAGCCCTCAACTTCAATAGTAGAATAAGAGACAATATGTCACTCCAGTGCGGCATTGTAGGCCTGCCCAACGTAGGAAAATCCACCCTCTTCAACTGCCTCTCCAGCGCCAAGGCCCAGGCGGCCAATTTCCCCTTTTGCACCATAGAGCCAAACCTGGGCACGGTCAACGTACCCGATGAACGCCTCACTAAGCTCGCAGACATTGACAAGCCCAAGCGCATCATCCCCGCTACGGTAGAGATTGTGGACATCGCAGGCCTTGTCAAGGGCGCAAGCAAGGGCGAAGGCCTAGGCAACAAGTTCTTGGCCAACATCCGGGAAACACATGCTATCTTGCACGTCCTACGTTGCTTCGATGACCCAAACGTCACCCATGTCGACGGCACTGTGGACCCCGTTCGCGATAAGGAGACCATCGACACCGAACTCCAGATCAAAGACCTCGAAACCATCACCAACCGCCTAGCAAAAACCGAAAAACAGGTCAAGCTCGGCGGGGATGCCCAGCAGAAAAAAGCCCTTGAGGTCATTAGGGCCTGCCAGTTCCAGCTCGAGCAAGGAAAGTCCGTCCGTGACCTCCACCTCGACCCCGAAGCACTAGCCCTGATCGCCGACCTGAGCCTCCTAACTGCCAAGCCCGTGCTCTATGTTTGCAACGTGGACGCCGACTCAGCCAAGGAGGGCAACCACTATACACAGGCCCTGCAGGCGGCCGTGGCCCGCGAGGATGCCAAGGTCCTCATCCTGGCTGCAGGGGTAGAGGCCGACATCGCCGAGCTCGATGACTATCAAGCCCAGCAGGAGTTCCTCAACGAGATGGGGCTTCATGAGAGCGGCGTCGCACGGCTCATCAAGGCCGCCTATAGCCTCCTGCGCCTCGACACCTACTTCACCACCGGGCCCGACGAAACACGCGCCTGGACCTTCACCCGCGGCATGAAGGCCCCAGAGGCGGCCGGCATTATCCATTCAGACTTCCAAAAGGGCTTCATCCGCGCGGAGGTCATCAAGTATCCCGATTACGTGGCCCTGGGCTCTGAGGCCGCGTGCCGCGAGGCCGGCAAAATCGCCGTCGAGGGCAAGGACTATGTGGTCATGGACGGCGACATCATGCACTTCCGCTTCAACGTCTAGGCCCCATCGATAGCTCCAAAGCCCCCGCAACCCGTGAACACCACTTCCCGGCACTCGGGTGCGCTTGGCATCATAAAAACGCCGCCCGCCGAGACATGATGCCCCAGCGAGCGGCGTACCCCCGAGGTATCGAGCGGAATCGAACCGCTGTACCAGGTTTTGCAGACCTGCGCCTAACCACTCGGCCACGATACCTTAACAACGGTGCAAAGGTAGGCATTTTTCCCCATTCCAACACTATGCGCATCCTGCCCCATTTCCCTACCTGCACCAGCCGCACCAATCCTGCACCCAGCATCTCCGTGTTAGGGATCGCATGAAGGCCTTGCGTGTCACCCCCTCCCGCCACTGGAGCAGCGCAGGCTCAAGCTACCATGGGGCTACTCAGGAGTATCTAGGCCGATGGCTATTTCACCCCTACAGCTACAGGGCGTTCTGCTTACAACAGGCCGGGGGCTCGTTGCCTACGCAACGTAGAGGGGGCCAGTCGTGCCTTTGCCGCCCAAGCTCTCTGGGCCTGCCAGCTGTTCATCGGCCCAGCACCCATGCTTTGGGGAATGTATGCAACCTCTCCAGGCCGTCCTCCGCCTTGCGAAAGGTGGTTCTAGCGCAGCTTGTAGTGTCGCCCTGGGAGCGAGACCACCACGCCGTGAAACTCCAGCTTGAGCAGCATGGCGTTGAGCTCGTTGGGCGAGAGCCGCAGGGCCCTGATAATCTCGTCAAACGTGGTGGGCTCGCGCTCTTTGATGAACCGCACCACCTCCGACTCCTCGGGGGTGGGCTGGTAGAAGAGGGGCTGCGCGTCTGGGCTATGCGCACGGCTTTTGGCTGGGATTGGGCTCTCCCAGTTGAGGGCTCGCTCTAGGTCTTCGGCCGACTCGATGAGCATTCCCCCCTCCCGCTTGATCAACGCATTGCACCCGGCGCTGTATTCCCTATGTACTGGCCCGGGAAAGGCCATGACGACGCGCCCGTAGGCTTTGGCATGGTGGGCCGTGACCAGGGCGCCTCCACGCATACTGCTCTCTACCACGATGGTGGCCACGGAGAGCCCAGCGATTATCCGGTTGCGCTGTAGAAACTGCCCTCGCTCTGCGGCGCGATACGAGGGATACTCAGTGAGCAGGCCTCCGTGCGCCCAGATCTCCTTGGCTAGGTCTTTATGCTCTGCGGGGTAGATGGTTCGTAGGCCGTGCCCCAACACGGCTACGGTGGGGTAGCCCACCGAGAGCGCCGCCTGGTGCGCGGCGCCATCGATGCCCGAGGCCAGCCCGCTTACCACCAGCACACGATGACCGTGCGCTTGGAGATCGCGCAGCAGCTCATGGATCAGATCCCACCCGTATTTGCTCGCATTGCGCGTGCCCACGATGCTTATGGACTTCAGGGCCTCAAGCTCGGCAAAGGGCTTTTGGCTGCTGTAGTAGAGCAGGGTAGGGCTGTCGGGGCATTGCGCCAGCGCCGAGGGGTAGTCTGGCTCCTCAAAGTAGAGCGGCGTAATGTGCTTCTCCAGAATAAACTGGTATTCCCGCTCAGCCTTTTGGAGTAGCTGGTCTCGGTCGAGTGCCTCGAAGGCCCCGATGAGACACGGCCCCACGTTGGGTACCTGGCGCAAGGCCTCAGCCTGAGCTTCCACCACGGCGCGTGGGCTGCCAAGGTGGCGCAGGAGCGTGCGCGCCGTGGCTGGCCCCACGCGGGGCAGCATTGTCAGGGCAATGCGGTAGAGATCGATATCGTGCGACCTAAGCACCGCGCTGCCGTACGTATTGGTCGAGCAGGGCCCGTAGCTGCTGACGCTCACGCCGCGTCAGCAGACTCAGGCTGATAGCCGGAAATTTGAATATCTGGCTTCCTCGCTGCTGCCAGATGGTGAGGCTGAGGCGAACGTTGTATTTGCTGGCCTTGACCTCATACTTGTAGAGCTCATGCTTGGGAAGGTCAAACGTGCTGAGCCGCTGTTGTAGCGGCTTGAGCGGGTAGAAGCGGAAGCGTATGGCCCCCTCCAGGTCTTGATCCGACACGTAGACGAAGTAGACATTGCGCACGTGGAAGTAGAGCCGGTAGAGCATGTAGGCCACGATCAGCCCGCCTACCACCCACCATACCGGAATGCCCAAGCCCGTGAGATGGTGTCGGATGGGCCCATAGAGGATGATCGCTATGGGCACCACGAGCACTATCGCTAGGATCTGCTTGAGGGCCGTGAGCTTCTCGGCGCGCCGGGAGGTGTCGATGACCATGATTGCCTTCTCGTCTAGAGTGTTATCCTATTTGGTGGCCTTGGCCCCAGGTAGCCCCTGCGATGCCTCCTGTTGGCGCGCAAGGTCCACAAAGAGCTGCCAGAGCTTCCCCTCGGGTGGCGGGGCTACTATGGCCACTGGGGCGTGCGTCACGGGGTGTTCAAACGATACCGCGCGGGCGTGCAGGTCGATGCCCCCAGAAGGCAGCGAGCGTGCGGCCCCATATTTGAGGTCCCCACGTACGGGCGCCCTAGCGGCGGCCACCTGCGCCCGGATCTGGTGGTGGCGCCCGGTGTGCAGGGTGATGTCGTAGAGAAAGTAGCGGCTCGAGGCCCCCACCAGCGCGTAGCCCAACTCCACGGGCTTGGCTTCGGCACTCGCGGTGGGGCTGATGAACGTCTTGTTGATGCGCCCATTGCGCGTGGCGTAGCCCGTCAGCAGCCCTGAGAGCTCGGGGAGCTGCGCCTCCAGCACTGCCCAGTAGTGGCGGCTCACGGCCCGCTGGCGAAATAGCGCATTCATCCGCGCTAGCCCCTTGCTGGTCTTGGCGAATAGCACCACGCCGCTCACCGGCCTATCGATGCGGTGGATGGGGCTCAAGAATACATTGCCTGGCTTATGGTCACGCTGCGCAATGAAGGCCTTCAGCGTGTCGAGCAGACAGGTGTCGCCCGTCCGATCCCCCTGCACTAGCTCGCCCACCTGCTTATTGACGGCAAGGAGGTGGTTGTCCTCGTAGAGTATCCTGGTTGCTATCCCCATGGCACTATCCATCGTCTCGCCCCCGCTGCCTACAGCTGCCCCTGCTAATAGCTCTCCTGGCTATTGGGAAAATCGCCCGATTTCACGTCGTCCATGTAGTGCTTGAAGGCCTCTTGGCACGCCTCGGCGAGGTTTGCGTAGCGGCGGAGGAAGCGGGGCGCAAAATCCTGCGTCATCCCCAGCATATCCTGCAACACCAGCACCTGCCCATCCGTGCCTGCCCCTGCCCCTATCCCTATAATCGGCACGTGGCACTCCTTGGCCACTTGGGCGGCTAGCCGTGCGGGCACCTTCTCTAGCACGATTGAGAACACCCCGGCTAGCTCTAGGGCATGGGCATCGGCCAGCAGACGCTCCGCCTCGCTGTCCTCCGTGGCCCGCACTTTGTAGCTCCCAAACTGGTGGATACTCTGCGGGGTGAGGCCCAGATGGCCCATGACGGGGATGCCGGCCTCCACGATGGCTTTCACCGACTCACCCTGCTCGCTGCCCCCCTCGAGTTTAACCGCACCCGCTCCGCTCTCCTTCATCATGCGTACCGCCGAGGCCACGGCCAGCTGCCTACCGCCCTGGTACGAGCCAAAGGGCATGTCGATCACCACCAGGGGCCTGGTCACCCCTTTGACTACGCACCTGGTGTGGTAGATCATCTCCTCCACCGTGATGGGCAACGTATTCGCATTCCCCTGCATCACATTCGAGGCCGAGTCGCCGACTAGGATGGCATCGATCCCGGCGGCATCAAGCAAACGGGCAAACGAGTAATCGTAGCACGTGAGCATGGCGATCTTCTCCCCGTGCGCCTTCATCGCACGGAAGGTCGACACCGTTACCGCGCGTTCACTCTTTGGTGATGCCATTGCTATCCCCTCCTATTGTTTTGCATGTGAACCCTAGCTACGCTGCCCGCGCCCCGTCGGCCTACCGGCAAGCCGGGGGCTACAGGCCAGCGTGGTAAAGGTCAGCATGATAATATATGAGGCCACGGCCAAGCTGGCTATAGCCCAGCGGTGTGTGGGCCAGTAGATGAAGCCCACTACCACCAGCCCCGCCATGGCGATGATGCGCCCCAGCGAGAGCAGCTGGTAGAGCAATTGCGCCCGCGGCGTGCCGAAGGCCATGAGGCGCACACCCAGTAGGAACGAGGCCACGCACAGCCCTGCCAGCAGGAGCGCAAACCACGGCAGGGCCCCGAAATAGCCCCCAAGGTAATCGTGGCGCACCACGACCTGGAGAACGCCCGTGGCCCCCACCTGCGCCACGAGCATCCATAGCAACAATACCCGCGCACGCCTGGTCATCGCCTGCTCGCTCACCGCATCCGCGCCCGCCGACCGGCAAGCCCTCCCCTGCGCACGCTAAGGCTAAGCCTTGGGGCCTTCGCCCTGCCCATCCATGGTGCAGGTACCCGTGAATACGCTGCCTGGCTCTATGCTGAGCCGCTTGGTGACGATGTCGCCCTTGAAGGTCGAGGTGGCCTTCAGGCTCAGCAGCTCCTGCACGTTGATCGTCCCCTCCAGGCTGCCCGAGATGTCGGCGTTGCGGCAGTTGGCCTCGCCGTTGAGCTTGCCCCCATTGCCTATCACCATCTTGCCCCTGACGTT
This sequence comes from uncultured Bacteroidia bacterium, assembly GCA_947252645.1. Classification (GTDB taxonomy): domain Bacteria; phylum Bacteroidota; class Bacteroidia; order Bacteroidales; family CAJPTX01; genus Bacteroides_D. The sequence continues at coordinate 61,400 of CAMXWF010000004.1, read as the reverse complement.
GAGCTTGCCCTCGATGGCCCCGTCGACGCGCAGATCGCCCGCGCACTCGATATCTCCATGGATCTTCGTCCCCGCCCCTATCTGGCTTATGTTGTTGGTGGGCTGGGGCATCTCATTGGGTTTTCCCATCTTCGTCTTGCTGTTTTGCTATCTAGGGCTGTCGCGCCCGCCCCAGGCGGAGCGGGGTGCGCTTTACTCGTAGATAAAGTCAAACTTCTTCTCTAGGTCTTCTCGTAGGCTTTGGTATACGGGGCAGCTCCTGGCGATGCGCTCTACCGCTACGCGCTGTTTGGCGTTAAGCTGCAGGGCCTCGAGGTGGAGGACTACCCTGATGGTCTCCAGCCGCGTGTGCCGAGCATCCATGGTGTAGCTCACCTCGGCCGTGGCTCCCGTGGGGTCGTAGCCTTGGACTTTCCCCCCGGCGGCGAGCATGGAGAGGGTGCAGGCTGCCAGCGCCCCAGCCACCAGGTCGATAGGCGTGTTGCTCGCCAAAGCCTTGCCCGCCTCGGGCGCGTGCGTCTCAATGGTGCACCCAGAGGTCTGGTTTACCATCTCGACCTTCCTGTCGCCCTTGTAGACTAACCGTAATTCCGCCATGTCTCCTCCTCGGTCAACCGCACACGCCCCCTGCTACGCAGGAGACTCTTGCTGCGCGAAGGTAGTACTTCACACGAACCCATCCAAAACGCCCCGCGGGGGGCTAGGGGGCCTATTCGTAGATAAAATTCAACTCTTTCTTCATCTCCTGGTTGAGCGACTGCATCACAGGGCAGGCCTTGGCACTGCGCTCCACGATGAGCCGTTGCTTGGCGTCGAGGTGGCAGGCCCGGAAGTCCAGGTCGATGTGCATGGCCCCCACGCGTCGGGGCTCGCTGGCCATCTCCTTGGTGACCGTGAGTCTGCAGCCCTCGATGGAGAATCCGCCCGTTTGCGCCGCCAAGCCCATGATGGTGAGCATACAGCTGCCCGTGGCCGCGCACAGCAGGTCGGTGGGCGAGAAGGAGCGACCCTGCCCATGGTTGTCTACGGGAGCATCGGTGACGAGTTGCGTGTTCGAACGCTGGTGCGTGATCCGGGTCTGCAGGTCGCCCAGGTATTCTATCTTGATCTTTTCCATAGCATCTGGCTACTTACGTATGTGTGCAATGTTGGGCTAGTTCCACTGCGTGTGGACTGTTTCCAGCCCCTTCTTCATACGACAATGTTACGCATTTCTTTTCGATTCCTTGCAATGCGATGGGGCTACTACGCGCTGCCCCTGCGCAGGGGAGGCCAGGGCCGTACCCTCGCCCCCTCCGCCCGGCGGGTAAACCTTTCGGGCTTCCAACCTCCGTTGTTTACGCCGCGTTTTGTACCCTAATTTTCCCCTGAGGATGCCCCTGGCCTACCCACCCCGTACCTGCTCCGTACCAACGCCGCATATGGTCGCCCTGGGAGCGGAGTTGGTGCGCAGTTAGTGCCTTGTTTATCTTGATGTTACCTAAATGAATCTAAACGCCATGGCCTCTCGCGCCCCCTGTAAATGCACGGGAATAGCGACCGATTAACGTTATTACTCGCTACACCATGGGGGCGTAAGCCATTGGATGTCAAACCGCGCATCGACTTTTCTATCCTCGACAATAAAAACAAATTTGATTTATTTTTAAACAAATTCCGTATCCTGAGCTATCTATGGTGTTACGGAACCTGCGCACGGTATGTTACATCCGCCCTTTACTCCCGCAGTACACCTCGTGCGCATGGCCAATGGTGGCCGTCTGGTGGGCGACAAGCACCGTCCAATTTGTGCTACCTTTGTGGCGGTTAAGGCGCAAGGCTATGGTGGACGAAAAGTGTGGGATTTCCCGGGAGACGAACTTCCAGCCCTTGGCAGTGGAGCAGCTGCTGCCGCTTAATCTGGGGGGGCGCGTGATGGATTTTTCCCGGCCCAAGGTGATGGGCATTCTCAATGTGACCGACGACAGCTTCTACGCGGGCAGCCACTGCGTGGGCGAGCAGGCCATTCGTGCGCGCGTGCAGGCCATCGTGGCGGAGCAGGGCGATCTGCTCGACATTGGGGCTTGCTCCACGCGGCCCGGGAGCTTGCCGGTTTCCCCGGCCGACGAGCAGGCCCGGGTGCTGCAGGCCTGCGCCATAGCCCGTGAGCTGGCCCCCGCGCTGCCTATCTCCGTCGACACCTACCGGGCCAGCGTGGCCCAGGCGGCCATCGAGCAGTACCACGTGGAGATGATCAACGACATCTCGGGCGGGGATATGGACCCCGAGATGTTCCCGCTGATCGTCAAAACCCAGGTGGCCTATGTCATCACCCACATCAAGGGCACGCCGCGGACCATGCAGCAGAACCCCACCTACGACAACCTCATGGAGGAGGTGATGCAGTTCTTCACCGCCCGCATCCTCAAGCTGCGTCGACAGGGCTTTGCCAACATCATGGTGGACTTGGGCTTCGGGTTTGGCAAGACGATCGACCACAACTACGAGCTGCTGCGCAACCAGCAGGTGTTCCACGAGCTGGGCCACCCGATATTGACTGGGGTGTCGCGCAAGAGCATGATATACAAGTTGCTGGGCACGACCCCCGAGGGGGCTTTGGCCGGCACGCAGACCGTAGACACCATTGCCCTCTTCCACGGGGCCGACATGCTCCGGGTGCACGACGTGAAGGCGGCCCACGAGGCCGTGGAGATCGTCATGCGCTTCCGGCAGCAGCCTATCTGGTAACCTGAGGTAGACCCCATGCCGCTTTCCCTGACGCTCATCGATGCCCTCGACATCCTGCTAGTAGCCTTTTTGCTCTACAAGCTCTACGAGATGATGCGTGGCTCCGCCGCCATGACCATCTTCCTCGGCATTGCCATGCTCTACGTGGCCTACTTGGCGGTCAGGGCCTTCAACATGGAGCTCACCAGCACCATCTTGGGCCAGGTGATGGGTATCGGGCTGCTGGCGCTGCTCATCGTCTTCCAGCAGGAGGTGCGTCGCTTTTTGCTCGTGGTGGGCAATCGCTACATTGCCCGCCGCATGCCGTTTTTCAGGCGTTTTTTCGCCCCGGCCTCCGCTACATTGGCCAGCGAGGCCATCATGGAGCTTACCGACGCCTGCGCCCAGATGAGCTACGGCAAGGTGGGCGCCCTGATTGCCATAGCCAAGAAGAACGACCTATTCCCCTACGTGGCGACGGGGGTGCGGGTGGATGCGCGGATCAACAGCCGGCTGCTGCAGAATATCTTCTTCAAAAACTCGCCTCTCCACGATGGGGCGGTCATCCTGCGCAAGGGACGCATCGACGCGGCGCAGTGCGTGCTGCCCGTCTCCGACAATCAGAACATCGAGAAGCGGCTTGGCTTGCGCCACCGGGCGGCCATCGGGCTTTCGGAGCAGACCGACGCGCTGATCGTGGTGGTGTCTGAGGAGACTGGCCATATCAGCGTGGTGGAAGACGGCAGGATTCGCGAAGGGCTAAGCCGCGTGGAGCTCGAGCAGGTGCTGGCTGCGGCCCACCTCTAGTGCCACGGCCTTGCCAGGGCCCTCTACGTGGCGATGGGCTTGGGCGTGGGGGCAGCACGACGAGGGGAATTTTGATTTTTCCACAAGAATTATCACCTTCGCGAGCTGTAGCGGGTGCTGCTGTGGCTCGTGAAGTGCTGCCAGGTATGAATGGTGAAGACTATTACGATCAGAAGCTAGGTTTTGCCCACGATAGTTTGCTGGAGACCGAGGTGGCTAGCCACCCGCTCGAGCAGTTGCAGGCGTGGCTCAGACAGGCCATAGAGCTGGAGGATGTCCCCACGGCCATGGTCTTGGCCACGAGTACTTTCGAGGGCAAGCCCTCGGCGCGCACGGTGCTCGTCAAGCGTATCGATGGGCAGGGCATCTATTTCTACACGAACTACGAGAGCAAGAAGGGCAAGCAGCTCCTGCAGAATCCCTTCGCGAGTGCCTGCTTTTTTTGGCCCAATCTGGAGCGCCAGGTGGTGCTAGAGGGGCAGGTGCACCGTTTGGAGGACAAGGAGAGCGATGCCTACTTCAAGCATTGCGATGAGGTGCAGCAGTTGGCTGCCTGGGCCTTCCCGCAGAGTCAACCCGTGATCAGCCGCAAATACGTGGAGACGCTGCTGGCCGATTTCAAGGAGGACTACCAGGGGAGCAAGGAGATCCCGCGTCCCGACAACTGGGGCGGCTACCTGCTCATGCCGGAGCTGGTGGAGTTCTGGCAGGGGCGCGCCAATTTGGCGCACGATAGGCTACAGTACACGCTTTTCAACGGTGAGTGGAAGCTGGAGCGGCTAGCCCCGTGAGGTGCGCTGCTCCACGTGTGTCCCAAGTGGGGCAGGCGGTGGATCTCATGGTTCCCTCCTATGCTTCAGCACTCGAGTTCCCGTCTGCCCCTTTCTCCCTGTTAGGCATCGCTTGCCGGGGTGTTGGCGTGCTGCTAATCGTTCGCAGAGGGCGCTAGCTTTTTGCTTCTTGGGCATTATGCCCCCTGTTGGGTAGCATCCTCCGATGCTTTCTCGGGCCGCGGGATAGTGGCCTATGGTGCTATTGGGTTAGCGTGCATTGCTGCAGGAGCTGGGGGGGCTGGTTGGCGCGGTATTGCCACAGGGAGAAGGTGTCGCCATCGAGCTGGGCGTAGGTGTCGTGGGTGATCCAGTCGCCTAGGATGGCTAGGTAGGCTGGGGGCGTGGTGCCGTTGAGCTGGTAGATGATGGGGATGTGCATGTGCCCGTAGAGGTAGAGTTGCGCGGGTTGTTGGCGTAGTAGGTGCTGCGTGTAGGCCACGATGGGCTCGCGTTCCTGCCTGAAGGGGAGGGAGTACTGCTTGGCGTGTCGGCCGCGGTACGACCAGCTGAGCCCCAAGGCCATGGCCAGGTCGGGGTGCACCAGGTAGAAGAGGGCTTGGAGCGCGCGGTTGTGGAAGCAGGCCTTGAGGAGTTTGTAGCCGTAGCCCCCAGGGCCTAGTCCGTCGCCGTGGGCCATGTAGATGGTGTGGCCGTTGAGGGAGAAGCGGGTGGGCTGCCGGTAGATGGTGGCGCCGACCTCCTGCTCGAGGTAGCTATGTAGCCAGACGTCGTGGTTGCCCACGAAGATATGGACCTTTTTCCCGCTGTCGGCGAACTCGCAGAGCGTGGCGAGGAATCGGGTGTGGCCTTTGGGGATGACGTGGCGGTACTCATACCAGAAGTCGAAGGTGTCGCCTAGGAGGAAGAGCTGTTCGCATTGGGGGTAGATGCTGCGCAGCCACTGGACCGCGAGGTTTTCGCGCAGTCTGGCGGGGCGGGGTGTGCGCAGCCCCAGGTGGAAGTCGGAGGCGAAGAATAGCATGCGGTAGGTTGGGCCTTAGCGTACGGAGTCAAGGGCCGCAGTGATGGTGTGTTGCTGGGGGGCGGAGTTGGCCTGTGGGGTGCTGCTCGACAGAGTTGGGGTGGTTGCCCTGGTGTGGTGGAATTGTTGTCGTAGCGCTTGGGCCACGTGGGTGGGTTGGATCTGGTGGCCCACGGGTTGTCCAGCTGGGGCGTAGAGTTGGTAGAAGGGGGTAGAGGCCACGTGGAGGGAGTCGAGCAGGGGGAGTAGCTCTTGGCGTGAGATGCTATCTTGGGTGAGGGTGGCGCTATCGGGTTGGCAGGTGTAGAGGAAGCAGGGGTCGCTGGGCCTGAGGTCTACCGCCAAGATCTGGAGGTTGAGCTCCGAGGCCTGGTTGGCTAGGAGTCGGAGTTGTTCTTGGGGCAGGGGGTGTTGGTCGATGCAGAGGTAGGTCCAGTGCTGTTTCCGTAGGGTTGGGTAGTCGGTGTGTGGGCGGTAGAAGCAGTAGGCGAAGGCGTTGAGATGTTGCCCTTGGGTGCCCAGGGGTTGGTTTTCGAGGGCTTTGTGGCGCATGTAGAGCTTGATGTTGCGCTGGAGGGAGTCCATGAGTGGGGTGGGGGTATAGGTGGTGCGCATGAGGGAGTCGATGCAGCTGTAGAGCATGTAGAATTGTTCGGGTGGGAGGAGTAGTTGTTTTTCTGACTGTTTGGCCTGGAGCGCGATGAGGATGCCCTTATCGAGCGGTGCGGCCCAGATGAAGCTCTGGATGAGCTGTAGGGCGCTGTCGAGCAGTAGGTCGGCCTGGAGGTGGAGGCTGCGCTGGAGGCTGTCGGAGTCGGTGGGCGCGAGGGTGCTGTCGCTTGGGGCGGGCGTGCTAGCCATGAGCTGGGCTCGGGTGGCCAAGATGCGTGCTAGGTGCTGCTGTAGATCCCAGAGCCTAGCGGTGCTTTGGGAGCCCTCGATGCGCCACAGGGGGCTTTTGGTGGAGATGGTGATTTTTTCCCCGGGCTTGATGACAAGTAGGTGTTCTTGCTGCCTGTGGGTAGTGGCCAGCAGGGCTAGTTGTGGCTCGTGGATGGTGAAGGAGGTGGTGTAGGTGGAGTCGTTGCGGCAGTCCCAGTGGTAGTCCACCCTGCTGCCCGTGGGTAGGTCGGGGAAGCAGAGCCGGGGCGGATTGCCCGTTTGGGTGTGAACAATGAGCTGCGTTTGTGATCCTCGTTGGCAGCTCGCAGAGCATAGGAGTACGACGATGGTGAGTAGACCTCTTACTGTGGGCTTCAACGGGTTACTGTGAACCATGGCTAAACTTTAAGAGGGAATCAATACCCCTCCCGCAGCGGTACGGCAGCGGGTACGCCGCGCTAACTGCCGGGGGCCGATATCGTGATGCGCAAAGGCATAGGACCAACAACTCCCCAAAGGTAGGGATTTTTCTTTTGGTGCGCGCTGGGCGGCTAGGGGGCTAGAGTCCGCAGAGTGGTTGTTAGGTTCGATTTTTAGGGTAGGAGGAGGGTAGTGTCTAGTGCGGGCGTGCGGGGGCCCTGCGCGGTGTTTTTCCTGGTCGGCCTATGCGGTTTTGCGGTCAGCTTGTGACGGGGTATGGGCTTGTGATGCTGGTGTGTAGTGCGGGGGGTGGTAGATTATAATTGCTACCTTTGCGGGGTCGGTGGGCCTGGGCAATTGTAGAGTTGGCGCAATAGACGAGTAGGGGTATGGAGGCGATTTTGGAATTTTTGCGGACCAGTGAGGTGTTCTCGCTGTTTTTGATTATTGCGCTAGGCTTCATGCTGGGTAATATCCGCGTCAGGGGCTTTTCGCTCGATGTGTCGGCGGTGATTTTCGTGGCGTTGCTATTTGGGCACTATGGCATCACGGTGCCCCACATAGTGCAGTCGATAGGGCTGGTGCTTTTTATTTTCACGGTGGGCATCCAGGCGGGGCCAGGGTTTGTGGATGCGTTCCATGAGCGGGGGCGCAAATACGTGATGGTGGCTGCGCTGCTGGTGGTGGTGGGTATGCTGACCTCGGTGCTGTTTCTCTATGTGGCGGATGTGCCGTCGGACATGATGGCAGGCCTGATATGCGGGGCCTTGACTAGCACGCCGGGGCTTTCGGTGGCCATCGAGTCCACGGGTTCGCCTCTGGCATCCATAGGTTATGGTATAGCCTACCCCGTGGGGGTAGTTGGGGTGATTCTCTTCGTGAAGCTTTTGCCTAAGTTCATGGGTGTGGATCCGCGCCGAGAATGCGAGAAGATAGTTGCGCAGCGTTCGCTAGCGCATCCAGAGATACTCCACGGAGATTTCAGGGTGGAGCATGAGCAGCTATTTGGCAAGACGTTGGCGCAGATAGCCATACGCGCCATGACGGGCTGCACGGTGAGCCGTATCCAGCGTGACGGGCATATTGTGCCGCCGGCGCACGACACGGAGCTCCAGGAAGGGGACATAGTGCGGGCGGTGGGGACCAAGCAGTCGCTAGAGCAGTTTAGGCTTCTGGTGGGGAGTCCAGCGACTATGGCGGAAGAGCTCGATGAGGGGTACGGTGTGCGTACGCTACTCGTGACCAACAAGGAGCTGGTCAATGTCCCCATGGTGAAGGCCTTGGTGCAGCATGGCCTGCACGTTACGGTGACGCGCATTCGTCGGTCGGGGATAGACTTTTCGCCCAGTCCACAGAGCAGCCTTAAGTTCGGTGATAAGATCACGGTGGTAGGCAGCAATACCGATTTGCAGGCGGTGACGCAGCTTTTTGGCAACAGCGCGAAGGCCCTCAGCGACACGGATTTGCTCCCCGTGGCCCTGGGAGTAGTGCTGGGTATACTATTTGGGTTTGTTATGTTGTCCTTTGGGCAGTCGCTTGCCATGAATCTAGGCGTGACTGGTGGGGTGCTTATCGTGGCCTTGGTGCTGAGCAATATTGGCAAAACGGGGCCTATCCTATGGACCATGAGTGGGGCGGCCAACAACTTGCTTCGTCAGCTGGGGTTGCTGTTTTTCTTGGCGGGTGTGGGTACCACGGCTGGTAAGGACTTGGTGTCTACCATTGCCACGTCGGGGCTTCCGCTCCTGTTCATAGGGGCGGCTGTTACCTTTTTGCCCATGGTGGTCACTTGGTTGCTGAATAGGTTTTTCTTCAAGCTCACGCTCTTTGAGCTTCTGGGGGTGCTCACGGGCGGAATGACCAGCACGCCGGGTCTGGCGGCCTGCGATTCGATGTCGTATGATGAGACCCCCAGCATGGTGTATGCCACTGTGTACCCTGTGGCCATGATCACGCTGCTGATAGCGGTGAAGATCATTGCGCTGCTCTAGCTGCTGTGTTTTAAGGAGGGGGATACCGCTATGCCGAACGTTTTAGTACTTGGTTCAGGTGGACGTGAGCACGCCATAGCCCGTGTGCTGTTCCGTGATCACAACGTGGAGGAGGTGCATGTTTGCCCGGGCAATCCTGGCATGGAGCGGGATAATTTGATTTGCCACCCGGGCGATGTGTCCGATTTTCCCGCTATAGCCCAGTTGCTGCTGCATTTGGGCTGCGACATGCTGGTGGTGGGGCCAGAGGCGCCCTTGGTGGGCGGGTTGGTGGATTTTCTCCATGCGCAGCCCGGGCTGGAGCAGTTGCCCATTGTGGGGCCCGATGCGGCAGGTGCTCGGCTTGAGGGTAGCAAGGCCTTTGCGAAGGCTTTCATGGAGAAGTACAAGATCCCTACGGCCAGCTACAGGGTGTTTCATGCCGAGCAGGCGGCGGAGGCCTTGGCCTACATCGACACGGTGGCACCGCCCTACGTGGTCAAGGCCGATGGGCTGGCGGCGGGTAAGGGCGTGGCCATCTGCGCAACGCGCGAAGAGGCTGCGGCCACGCTTCAGGGCTACTTCGCGGGTAGGTTTGGCGAGGCCGGCACGACGCTGCTTATCGAGCAGTTCTTGGAGGGGATTGAGCTTTCCGTCTTTGTGCTTACCGATGGCGACCACGCCGTGGTTTTCCCAGAGGCCAAGGATTACAAGCGGGTGGGCGACCATGACCAGGGGGCCAACACGGGGGGCATGGGGTCTGTGTCGCCAGTGCCCTTCCTGCACGATGATCTGCGCGAGAAGATACTGGATAGGATCGTGTTTTCCACGCTGCAGGGGCTGCGTGAGGAGCGTATCCGCTACTGCGGTTGGATATTTTTTGGGTTGATGTGTACCCCCGCGGGCGACCCGTATCTCATAGAGTACAATGTGCGTTTGGGGGATCCGGAGGCGCAGGTGCTGTTGCCCCGGGTGGATGAGTCGCTCTACACGTTGCTCCGCCAGGCAACCCGCGGGGAGCTCATCGATCGCTATGCCCGTGCGGTGCCCGATTCGTTTGTCTCGGTGACGCTGGCGGCCCAGGGCTACCCCAGCCATCCGCAGAAGGGCGCAAGCATTGCCTTTTTGCCCACGCCGCCCCACGCGGCGCTTATTTACTCTGGGGTGTCGGGTCGTCCCGATGCCTTGGTGACTGCGGGAGGCCGAGTGATGTCGGCGGTGGGGCGCGGGCCTACTCTCTATACGGCCGTGACGCGGGCGTACCAGGCGGCCTCGAGCGTGGTGTTTGAGGGGAAGAACTACCGTCACGATATTGCCCAAGACCTCCTGAACAAGCGGTAGGTTCGTGTTGTTTCGGCCTGCGTTGCCCGATTGCCATGCTGCGTTTTTTCCAGCGTAATTTGCCCTCCACACGCGTGGTGGTGCTGCTCGTGGTGCTGGGCGTGTGGGGGCTTCGGGTCTATTTTTCGCTTGAGCCAGCAGTCTTTTTGGATGCGGTAGGCTGGCAGATGCCGCTGGCCGAGTTCATGGTGGGTTGGCTGCCCTTCCGCTGGCAGCTGCTGGGGGTGGCTCTGCTTGCGCTGGCGCAGGGTGTGCTGGCGCAGCGCATCGTAGTGCAGGCCCAGCCTTCGTTTCGGGCTGGTCAGCTCATAGAGCTTTTCCTGCCCCTTTTGGCGCTGATGACCACTTGGTTACTTCCCCAGGTGCTGGCCTTGGAGCTGGCCATCGTGCTGTTGCTTTTTGCCCTGCATTTGCTGCAGAGTAGGTCGGCTACCCAGCTGCCCGATCGTCTGTTTCGGGCCACCTTCCTGATTACGTGCGCCACGCTGGTCTACTGGCCGCTGGCCGTGGCCATTGCGCTTCCGCTCCTGGCCATGGTGCGCCAGGGTGGCAGTGTGCTTCGTCTGGGTGTGCTGTTCCTGATGGGCATTTTGCTGCCCGTGGTGCTATTGCTTGCGGTGGGCTATCTTGACGATGCCCCCTGGGAACTGCTGCTGCCGCCCGAAGGTTTCCCCCTCGAGTGGGCATTTTGTCCCCCCGCGCGCTATGGGCTAACGAGTCCCCTATTCTGGATTTGGGTGATCCTCATGCTTTTCTACTTTGTGGTGGAGTTCCAGTTTCGCCGTCGGAGCGGGCAGCATTCCATAGCCATGGAGTATGCCCAAGCCATGTTGCGTTGGCTGGTGGTAGCGGCGGTAGTGGCCGCGATTTTCTTCCCGGCGTTTACTATGCTTTCGCTCATGCTGGCTGCGCCGCTTTCCATTGCGTTTGCCTACCGTCTGAATGAGCAGCGCCCGGGGCGCTGGGCCAACTGGGAATTCCTTTTCCTGCTTCTATTGCTTGTGTTGGGCAATTTTGCTGGCGCCGTGTCGGCCTAGGGAGTGGCACTGTAGACGTGGACGCTAGGGCTTGCGGCGCAGCGCGGGGGCTGTCCTTGTTGGTTGGCCCATCTCAAAACAGTTACTAGTAGACTGTAGACCGTCTACTGCGATGGTGGCGAGAACATGAAATACAGGAATATTCCAGAGGAAGAACTGAAAGCCAGGGTCGGACAAGATTGGTTTTCTAAATTTGACCATGCCGTCATCACCGGCAACATCGACTTCTCCCTCTACCCCAAGGCCAAGGCCCCCGGCGAGCGGCTCCCCCTGCTCTGGGCGGAGGCCAAAACGGGCGACTACGACCTCGCGGCCGCCTTCGTGCAGCTGGTGCTCACCATAGGCAGAGCCCGCACCTTCGACAGGCTCATGCCCCCCGCGTGGCTGGGGGCGTTCGATGGGCGCAAGATCGCCTTCGCGCCGTGGGCGAGCGTGGCGGATGTTTTCTCCATGAACGATTTCAACTGGCACGCCGCCCCCAGCGACCACGCCTCCAGGGAGTTCCAGCTCGTGCGAGCGCGCATTGCGGGAAGCCTCACGGCCCAGGCCACTACCTTCGACTACGAGGCCGATGCGGCCGCGCTGCGGGCTTTCATCGCCGGCCCCTTGGCGGCGCCTGCCCGCTCGGCGCGGCTCGCCATCGACCGCAGCAACTTCTACCCCATCTACCTCCGCTGGCTCGACGCTGTCAGGCCCAGCATCGACGTCGACTGGGATAAGCTGCGTGCCGCGGGCATCCTCGACAGCGACTTCTTCCTCGCCGACCTCTTCGTCGATGACCGCAATACGGTGGCCATAGCCGATGACGTGGCCGTGCGCAAGGAGCTGTTCGTCACCTTCGAGGCGGAGGGCTACCGCATCGCCAAGGAGAATTTACATTCCGTCTTCGACGCCATCATCGCCATCAAGGACAAGGCGGCCTACCAGGCCTTCTGGGCGCGCTACAAGCGCCCGCCCATCGCCGCGGCGCAGGAGTGGATCATCGCCCGCCGCGACCTGCTCGTGCCCCAGGACATCCGCGAGCGCAAGGGGGCCTTCTTCACACCCCGCCAGTGGGTGGAGCTCTCCCAGCGCTACCTGGCCGACTACCTCGGCGATGGGTGGCAGGAGGAGTACTACGTGTGGGACTGCGCCGCGGGCACCGGCAACCTCCTCGCGGGCCTCACCAACAAGTACAGAATCTTCGCCTCCACCCTCGACGCGGCGGACGTGAGCGCCATGCGCGAGCGCGCCGCCCACGGCGCCAATCTCCTCCCCGCCTACACCTTCCAGTTCGACTTCCTCAACGATGAATTTATCCCCCAATCCCGCGGCGGCAAGCTCCCCGACGACCTCTACGACATCATCACCCACGAGGAGAAGCGAAAAAGGCTCGTAATCTATATCAATCCTCCCTACGCTGAGGCTGGCAACTCCAAGCTGCACCAGGGTGCGGCGGGCAACAAGGTAGGCGTGTCAGATAGCACTCGCACAGCCGAACGGTTCCGCGCAGCGCTCGGTATGGGAGTAAGGGAACTATTCGCTCAATTCCTTGTGCGCATCTACACAGATCTGCCCGGATGCACCATCGGAGAATTCTCCAAGCTCAAAACCCTACAAGGGACAGCCTTTGAGGCTTTCCGAAATTTCTTCCGCGCAAAGCTCCTCGGAGGCTTCGTGGTTCCAGCCAACACCTTTGACAACGTGAAGGGAAAATTCCCAATCGGTTTTAAAGTATGGGATACAGACCAGCAAGAGGTTTTTACGCTGCAATGGCTGGACGTGTACGATGCCGCAGGCAGATTCCTACAGCAAAAGCTCTTCGCAGCGTGCGACGGCGCGCCGCGCATAAGCGAGTGGATTCCCAATTTCTTTCAGGGAGTAGACGCAGACCAAGCCATCGGTTATACGGGCAACTATGGATCTGACTTTCAACACAATATTTACCTACGTATAGAGAGCCGGCAAAAGACGAACCGAAACGGTATGCCCTCCAATGCTACGAAGTACCCATTTGTTCCGCAGAGTCTCATTCCCCTCTGCGTCTATCTAGCCGTGCGCAAGTGCATCCCAGCCACATGGCTCAACGACCGTGACCAGTTCCTTTGGCCCAACGAGGGCTGGCGTGCCGACTCTACGTTCCAATCAGATTGCCTTGCCTACACGCTCTTCCACGACAGCAACAACATCAAGAGCACTGACGGCACCAACCATTGGATCCCCTTCACCGAGGAGGAGGTTGGCGCGCAGCGCGCCTTCGCAAGCCACTTCATGACGGACTTCATGGCTGGCAAGCTCAAGCCCACGGGGTCCTCGGGGCAGCCGCGCCTGCAGCTCGGGGGTGCTGGTGATACGTTGCGCATTCCCAGCGCCCCGCTGGCCTTCTCGGAGGCGGCGCAAGCGGTGTTCAGCGCGGGCCGCGCGCTGTGGAGCTACTACCATGCCCAACCCCACGCCAACCCCAACGCCTCCTACTACGACATCCGCGAGCATTTCCAGGGTCGCAACGAGAAGGGGCGCATGAATGCCACGAGCGTGGATGCGCAGTTCAATGAGTTGATTGGTGCGCTGCGGGAGTCGATGCGGTTTTTGGGGGAGAGGATAGCGCCCAAGGTGTATGAATATGGATTTTTGAAATAGTTGAAGTGGTCATGGTTGGTTGGTAGGCAGTATACGGTAAGAAAGTGCGGCGCAGTGGTAGTTGCATTTGCGTGCGCAATCTGCGGTGCTTGTATTGACCATCGCCTATCTTTTTTGTTTTGTGGTAAATCTGTAACTTTACCAGGTGTCGGGATGGTGCAGGGGTGAGTGGAACATTTGCCCCGTTGCTTCGTAACAGGACTATAGTAGAGGAGGAGAGTGGCATGAGGAGCGTACAGGGGCGAGGCGAGAGGGGCGGTGGCATGCCATGTGTGGCTCGAGGGCAGGTGTGGGGGCGTGGTGGTGTGGGCTGGGGAGTCCGTAGGGTGTTGTGGCGTGTGGCCTGTTTGGCAGTGCTGTTTGGTTTTTTCTGCCCCGTGGTGCCAGCGTTGGGGCAGGGTACGATAGTGCGGGCACGAGTGCAGATTTTGGCGCCCGACCCAGCCGATCCGCAGCGTGTCGTTACTATCTACGATGACAAGGGGGACAATGGGTACGTAGCCCAGGAGGTCACATCGGTGTTTCCGCTGTACTTGGCGGTGCGGTTGGCGAGCGAGGAGCCCACGGAGAATACGGGAGGCTCGGATGCGCTGCCTAAGTCTGCGGATGGCACTGTGTATAACCTATCGATAGGTGGGCCAGGGAAGCTTTGCCAGGACAACGGGGAGTTTTACGTACATAACGAGCGGATCCAGAGTAGTGAGGCGGATCACCTCAAGGCGTCCAAATTTCGGCGTTGGGTGGCCTACGCGCCCAACAGCTTGCCTGGGCAAGCGTATACGGGCCAGCAGGTTTATGTGTACACCTACCCTGCGGTCTATTTGGGGATGGCCATGCCGGTGGCAGACAATGCCAGCGTTTTGGGAAAGCTGCTGGATGCGCACGAGGCAGGGAGTTCCTATTGCTACCAGGGGACTGATCCTGTGTCGCAGGTGCGGCGCACGGCCCATGTGGTCAGGGGCGAGTATAGGCTGCTGGATGGTTCAGGGGTGAGCGTCAAGAAGGATTGGACTTCTTTTTTTGAGTGGGCCCAGGACTATAGCTACTGCACTGCCGTGCTGCCGGCAACGATTCCGTGGGATTATTTTAGGCCCAATGAGACGCTGTTTGCCAGTCGGAAGCTTCTGACTAGCCAGCCAGGTGTGAGTTCTTTTGATTTTGCTGGTATCACGGGGGATGTTACGCTGGAGCTCCGTTTTACGTTGGGCGATCGTCCTGAGCAACGTGTGGACTTTCTTTCCAATGGGGCAGGTTCGAGTCGTGTGCTTATACTTAGCCCCGATGTGCAGTTCAATGCCCAGGCAGGCATGAATTTTTCTGCTGAAGATACGAAAGTATCCGAGGTGCCAGTGTGGCGGGCTATAAAAGACGAGGATCATGGTGCTGTAGTGGTGGATCCGGAGATGTCGGGTTACCATTTTCTGCTTGGCACCTACTTGGCTATAGAGAAGCCCGCCGATCCGCCGGCGGATTGGGGTGTTTTTCTGGGAGGATGGCCGGAATTGGGAGGAGGGGGAGGCGTGCGTGCTACCCATGAGGTTACCCTCTATGGGGACACCTATGTGATTTTTCCCGTGGAGCATAGGGATGGGGTTTGGCCTATTGCAGTGGGTACGCCGCCTAAGCTCTACAGGGTTACGTTTGGCCCAGGCGTGGGGATCACCACGCGTGAAGGAGCTACGGTCACGAGTGGGCAGGGTGTGGCGGAGAACAGTGAGCTCCTTGTGAAGGTGACACCGCCCCCGTGCCAGCAGGTGGATGCGGTGAATGCGGGGACGCAGCCGCTTGTCGTGGGCAGCGATGGCTTATACCACCATGTGCTCACTGCGGATGTGAAGATAGAGGCTTCATTTTCGATGCGGAAGATTGCGCTCACCCCTCCTGCCACTACGGGCTACACGGTGAGCTATGATCAACCTGCCGTGGATTGCGGGAGCTCTTTGCAGGTGACCGTGACCCCCGTCAACCCGCTTGCCGTGCTCAAGCATCTACGGGTGACCTTTGCGCCAGGGGCGCCTGGTGGTACGCCGAGGGAGGAAACGCCGCAGCCGACAGAGACCCCAGGTGCGCAGACCTTTACATTGGGGGATGTGGAGAATGCGGTAGAGAAGGTGGAAGCTACATTTGCGGGACCCTATACGTTGGGTTTTGAGGGCACGCAGGGCGGCCAGTTTGAGCTTAAGCTGCTGCCGCCGCCTGCGGATAGAGTTAAGGAGCTATCGCCTACAGGCTCTAGCAGTAAGAGCTATGAGGTGACAGACGGTACAGAGCTTATTCTCAGGGTGGAGGAGAAGGGGCAGTGCCACGAGGTAGATAAGGTGCAGTATGAGGCTGGGGGCGCGAGCCATGAGGGCATCCTGCAGCCTGTGGCGGATGAGAATTGCTATACCCTGTTGCTGCCTGCGATGAAGGAGGACATAGCGGCAGTTAGGGTCATCGGGAAGTCGCGCGAGCTCACCTTGCCAGCTGCGGTAGATGGGGCGGAGAGGGTGACCTATAGTCCTACCGTTCCTGCATGCGGCGGAGATGTAGAAATCAGCTTGGTGCCGCGGGCGCATGAGGGCTTGGAAGAGGTAGTCGTGGCATTTCGTCGTGCAGGGAGCTGGCCTCAGCGCCCTTCGATGAAACGTACTACACTAACAGGTCTGGTTAAGGGTGCTGATGGTAGCTATACCCTGAAGGTAGAGAATCTGCAGGAGTCCATAGAGTCCATCAGGGTTGTTCCGTATGCTTGGCCTCGGGTGACCGTTAGTCCGGTATCGGGCTATACGCTGGAGTTGAAGGCCAATGGCGCGGCGTTGCCGGCCGATGGCTATGTGGACAAAAATTCGGTTTTAGACATCACTGTGGAGAAAGATGCGTCCGATGCGTGCCTGGATGCGGCGCAATACGTGCTGGTAAATGGAGTGGAGCAAGCATTGACGGGTAGTGCCTGTACTTACCAGGTGGACAAGGATGTGGAGCTTGCAGTGAAGCCAGAGGTGCGGCAGTATACGGTGAGCTATGATGCGGCCGCGGTCACTGTGCTGGGTAGGGGCCATGCGGGCGTGCCGTCTGGGGGGCATGTGGCGTGCGGTACGCAGCTACAGCTAGAGCCTAAGATAGCCGATGAATGCCAGGAGTTCGAGCATTTTGCCATTACTGGTGGGGCGACAGCAACGCTTAATAGTAAGACGACGGTCGATGGCGTGGAGGGCTACTGGTATGAGGTTAAGGCTGCCGTGACAATAGGAGTAGTTACGAAGACCAAGCAGCTAACGGTCACGTGGACCGATGACCATGTGCGAGCGGTGGAGTCGGGTGGTGTTGCCCTCACTTCGGGCGGCACGTTGGCCTGCGGTTCTCCGCTCAAGGTAACATTCCAAGGTGAGGCCGAGCGGGAGATTTTGGGCTTGCTACTAAGCTATGCGGATGGCACGAAGGAGTCGATTGAGGCGAGCCATTTGACGCCTCCATCTGGGACGATTCCGGGTAGCTATACTTTGGCTGGGCTCAAGAAGAGCATTGTGTCTATAGAGGTTCAGCTATCGGCGCCGCCGACCCGGTACAGGGTAGTGTATAGCGCGCCGGGTGCATCCGAGGCCACGGTGCGCGTGGAGTACGGCGCGGTGAAAACTACGCCTGGGGGTATTGTGGAGGCCGGTGGGACGCAGGTACGCGAGGGGGCGGAGATTACGATTATTGCGGAATCGGCCAACCCGCAGAAGCATAGTGTGGTGGTCAAGCTTACCATGGGTGGCGCTACGATAGTACTCCCGCCGGATCCTGATGGTAACTGCCGCTTTAAGCTCACGGGCGAGGCTACGCTGTCCATAGAGCTTGCGCTCCGTCAATATAGGGTGGAGTACGTGGCGAAGAACAGTAACCGTGAGTTGACGGTGCGGCTGGGGTCGAGTGGAGGGGCCGAGGTCATGCCTGGGGGTATGGTGAACTACGGGGCTAGGCTCTACGTTTCGGTCAAGGCTTTGGTGGGAGAGGTGCGCAAGGTGATCTACCGTGTGCAGGGGTCAAGCCAGCCGGAGGATGCCGTGGTGGACAATGGGGGCTACAGTATTGTGGTGGAGGGCGATATTGCCTCTATAGATTGCCAGGTGGGGAGTTGCACGCAGTATACGGTGTCATTGCAGGAGACGGTGCAGGGTGAGCTGAGGCCTGGGACCCCTGGGCAGGTAGCTACGGCGGCACTCCTCCAAGAGGATGGAACGCCGGTGACGGGAATGGTGGAGCAGTCCAGGGGCGCAGAGTTGTGGGCTACAAAGGAGGGTATGCAGCCGGGTACGCGGGTAGGGGTGAAGCTTGATGGATTGCGTGCTGGTTGGCATGCTGTGGGCCTGACGGCCAACGATATGCTTGTGAGCACCACGCGCGAGCACTATTTTTTCACTTTGCCGGGCGCAACGCCACGCAAGGGGTGCGCGGTGGACGTGAAGGTTCTGGCGAATCGGGATTTGCAGGTGCGGCCAGAGGAGTACT
This sequence comes from uncultured Bacteroidia bacterium, assembly GCA_947252645.1. GTDB lineage: Bacteria > Bacteroidota > Bacteroidia > Bacteroidales > CAJPTX01 > Bacteroides_D. The sequence goes on along the minus strand of CAMXWF010000004.1, from coordinate 43,330 downwards.
GTTACCTGTGGGTGATGGTGGATGACCCGTTGGCGGGCGAGGTTTCGGTGGTGTTTGAGGGCGAGACGTTGGTGCCCTATGGTGGCTATGCGCCGGTGCCCCGTGGTCGTCGTGTGCAGATAGTGGCGCAGAGTGCGCTGGGCTACGAAGTGCAGGAGGCTACGATAGGCGGTGAACGTGAGCCTGATTTGGCCCTTACAGGCATGTGCAATTACGTTGTGCCTCTAGATCCGCAGGTCACTGTAGTGCAGGTGTGGGTTCGCTTCACGCCAGTTCCGCCGCGCTACAGCGTGCGGGTGGATGCGGGCATGCATGCCACCTACACGGTGGCCGATGCTGCGATGGCGCAGCGCATCAAGATGGGTAAGCCTGTGCTGGCGGGTGCTTTGCTGGATCTGACGGTTAAGGCCAAGGAGGGTTTTTACCTCAGGGAGTTGCTGTGCAACGATACGACGGTGTACGCCCCTACGGATCCCCAGCACAGGGAGAGCACCTACCGATACCGGGTGGCGGTTACACGTCCGCTCCAGCTAGTAGTGCGCACAGGTCAGCTGTCGGTGCTCCCGGTGGAAGATGGCTTCCGGACAGGTGTGAAGTGCTACCCGAACCCCACCACGGGTGCGCTTACGCTGGAGGGGGTGGAGCAGGTGGAGAGCTATCGTCTACTGGATGCTCAGGGTAGGGTGGTACGAGTTGGGCACTTTGGTTACTTGCAGGGGCAACAGATGCTCGATATGCATGGCTTGCCTTGTGGGCTTTACTTTTTGCTGCTTCGTAGCACGGGAGGTGTAGAGGTGCCGCTGCGGGTTGTGGTGCAGAGACCTATGTCGGGGTTTTGAGAGGGCACGGTGAGTTGTTATGTTGTTGGTAGTTATGTGGTTGTCGAGTTCGTTAGGTTCTCTCTCCACAGCCATCGATACAGCCCTCGCTGTAAGCTAGAACTTCGCTTTTACTCCTATATGGCTGGAGGCACGAGAGCTTAGGTTGTAGTGCCTTCGTTTGTCTCTTCTTGAGCTTGGATTGCCTTCCTTTGCACCTGAGAATGGGAATGTTGTATTTTTGCAATGCGCGTAATACAACGAGATAGATTATGAAAGACACGAGTAAGCGAATCGTAAGAGAAGGCGATACAATGAGAGTATCCCCTAAGTTGACCAATGAGCCCGATTGGGTAGAGGGGGTTGTTGTTGATATTGAGCATAACCCCTTCAGGGGGTTAGTTATCGCCATTAAGGACAAAGCTGGACGCATCTTCTTTGGGGAGGAGAAGTATTTTACATTTTGTTAGTGAAAGCCTATGTTTGCAATAGCCTTTGATATGGTCATTGTAGACCTCAAGCGGTACTATGGAGAGCCTTATAACAACGCCTATTACGAGATAGGCCAGGTGCTTAAGGAGTATAGCTTTTACAACGCTCAAGGTAGTGTCTACCTTAGCACCAAGAACGATATGTCTGGACTCTATAGAGCCATTGAAGCTCTAAAGGGGATAGTCAGATTAAGGAACTCAACAGCGTGAGGAATGGAGCAGTAAAGTTTGCCCTCGTATACCTAGAGATCCCCAATAATGGCCGCAAAGATGGTCTTTGGGCGGACCTGGAGGTAGAAGGGTGGTGGTTCAGATGAAGATGGTAGAAAGTCTTAACTTGCGCAGTGCTGTGGCTCGCATGGGAGTGTTGTGTGTTTGAGTTTGTTAGCGTGCCGAGCGTTCGGAATTATGTGGCCTCTTTATCGTAAGGAGCTTCTTGGTTTTTTCAGTACCCTCACGGGTTACATAGCCGGAGGGGTGTTTTTTGTGCTGGTTGGGCTGCTCATGTGGGTTTTACCGACGCGGTGGAATGTGCTGCTCAACGGGGAGGCGAGCCTGTCGACGCTATTTACCCTGGCGCCGTGGGTGTTTCTTTTTTTGGTGCCGGCCGTTACGATGCGGATGCTGTCGGATGAGCGTCGGGATGGGACGTTGGATTTATTGCTTACGCGGCCTGTGTCGGAGTGGACGATCGTGCTATCGAAGTTTTTAGCTGCGTGGAGCCTGGTGCTTATCCTATTGCTGCCAACGCTGGTTTACTACGTCAGCGTTATGCTGCTGGCCGATAGCGGGGCGCCGTTGGATCAGGGGGCGACGTGGGGCTCATACCTTGGCCTGGTGTTCTTGGGTGGCGTGTATGCGGCTTTTGGCATATGGGTAAGCGCGCTCACCTCCAATGCGTTGGTATCTTTCCTGTTGACAATGCTTTTTTCGTTGCTATTCTACGTGGGTTTTGACACGCTGGCGCACTTGGATATTTTTTCGTTGGTGGAGTATGGAGTGGCCTGGTTGGGTGTGGCGGAGCACTATCGGGCGATAAGTAGGGGCGTGGTAGATTCGCGCGATGTGGTGTATTTTTTCAGTCTTATTGCGCTGGTGCTTACGTTGGCCAGCGTGTCGCTCAAGCGGAGGCGTGGGTGATGGGTACGGGTTGGTTGGCTAAGCTACGGGCATTTATACGAGGTCGTGCGCCGCTGTGGGTGGTGGCGATAGTGGTGGTGGCCAATGTGCTTTCGGGTAGTTTTTACTTCCGTTTGGATCTCACGGGTGATGGTCGCTACACGTTGACCACCTATACGCGGGAGCAGCTTAGTAACCTTGGTGATCCGGTGTACGTCAAGTGCTACCTAGCGGGTCGACTTCCGTTGGAGTTTTTCCGTCTTCGTTTGCGTGTGGAGGACATGCTGGAGGAGTACAGCGTGGCCAGTGGACATCGGGTGCACTACCGTTTTGAGGATCCCAACGGGGAGTCGGATGCTGCGGCGCGGTCTGCGCTGCGCGAGCAGCTACTGGCGCAGGGGGCTCGTCCGCTGACTGTGCGTCAACGTACATCGGATGGTGGCAGCTCCGAGGCCTTGGTGTTCCCGACGCTTACGGTGGGTTATCGTGGACGGCAGACCACCATCAACGTGTTGGCACCGCAGGCCACCTTTGGCACGGAAGCGAGCTTGGCCGTGGCCATCCAAGAGCTGGAGTACCGTCTAACTACGGCGCTGGAGCGTGTAGTCCACCCCCAGCATCGTCGGCTGGCCTTTTTGGAGGGGCATGGGACGCTGGAGGCCGTGGAGAGCGTGTCGCTGGCGCGCGAGCTTTCGGCCGATTACCAGGTGGTTCGCCTGGCGCTTAGCGACAGCGTGGGGTCGCTAGATAGCTGCGCGGTGGTAGTGGTGGCCGATCCGAAGGAGCCTTTCACAGAGCGAGAGAAGCTGGTGCTTGATCAGTACCTCATGCAGGGAGGCCGTCTGCTCCTGCTGATAAGCCCCGTGCAGGTGTTGACAGACAGTTTGGAGCAGGGGGCAAACACGTTTGCCATGGCGCGTAGTGTGAACCTGGATGATCAGCTTTTCCGCTATGGTCTTCGTTTAGCGCCGGTGCTGCTGCAGGATCTGCAGTGCGCCATGATCCCGGTCAACACTGCGCTGGCAGGCCAGCCATCGCGCTTTACGCCGATGCCTTGGCCCTATTGTCCGCTTCTGACGCCTTCGCCGGGCAGCTTGGCTTCGCGCCACGTGGAGCTGGTCTATAGTCAATACCCTGGGCGTGTGGACGTGGTGGGTGGTGATGATGGTTTGGTGAAGCAGGAGCTTCTGACGACGAGTGCACGGTCGCGGAGGCGGCAGGTGCCCTGCTTGGTGTCGCTCCAGGAGCTTGAGTCGGGTTTTCGTCCCGAGGAGTTTGATGGAGGGCGGCAGGCAGTAGGGGTGATGGTGAGCGGGCAGTTTTCCTCGGCGTTTGCGCATCGTCCGTTGTCGGAGATTGCGCCAGGGCAGCGTTTTGAGTTTAAGTCGCATGGTGTTCCGGCGCGGCTTGCGCTATTTGCAGATGGCACTTTAGGTCGTAATGGCCTTCAGCGCGAAGGGGGGCGTTTGCAGCCCTTACCTGTAGGCTACGACCGGTACATGCGCCGCACGTTTGGGAATGCGGAGTTGCTGCAGCATGTAGTCTACTTGCTCGATGGCCGCGAGGGGTTGCTTTCGCTGCGTGGGCGTCGCGTGACCGCGTGTCGACTTGACCCAGTCCGTTTCCGTGCCAATCCGGTGCTTTGGCAGGTGGTCAATATTATATTGCCGTTCGTGCTGCTAGTGGCCTTGGGGAGTCTTGTGCCCTACCTACGGGCACGCTACTACGGGGCAGGTGTGAGACGCAGGAGGGTGCGTTAGATGGGGGCAGTGGTCGAAATGGTGTCCCAGGTGCCAAAGGCGGGGTTTGGGAATCAGGAGGAGCTAGCGGGCCGGTGGGCACGTACGCTCAGGAGCTATGTGGCCTACTTGCGGGCGGCTCGTGGGATGTCGGAGAATACGGTGGAGGCCTACAGCCACGATGTGGCTCTGCTGCGCGATTACCTTCTCAATGAGGAGCCGGTGGGGCCAGGCGAGGTGACGCAGAGTCACCTTGAGTCGTTGCTTACCGAGTTGGGGCGCGACGATTTGCTTGGCGTGCGCTCCCAGGCGCGGGTGCTTTCTGGTTGGCGGAGTTTTTTCCGCTACATGGCTCTAGAGCAGGCGATGGAGCGGGATCCCACGGAGCTGTTGGATTCGCCTAAGCAGGGGAGCTACCTGCCCGATTTTCTGGAGGAGCAGGAGGTGGATGCCATGGAGCAGAGCATCGACTTGAGCCAGCCCCAGGGCCCACGCAATTTGGCCATCATCGAGACGCTCTATAGCTGTGGGCTTCGGGTGAGCGAGTTATGCGCCCTGCGGCTGTCGCAAATAGAGCGTGGTGATGGTGTTATTCGGGTAATAGGCAAGGGGAACAAGGAGCGCTTGGTGCCCATAGGTGAGCAGGCACTCCATGCGATTGACAACTACTTGCCGATTCGGGCAGCAGGTCGGCTACTGCCGGAGGCTGGGGATACGCTTTTCATCAGCCGCACTGGTTTAGGGATTAGGCGCGTGATGGTGTTTTTGATTGTGCGTCGCGCCGCGGAGGCGGCAGGAATCCAGAAGAAGGTCACGCCGCATACCCTTCGCCATAGCTTTGCAACGAGCCTTGTGCGCGGCGGGGCGGATTTGCGGGTGGTGCAGGCGATGCTGGGCCACGCCTCGATTGTTACGACGGAGCTCTATACGCATCTTACCCAAGACGATATGCGCCAGGCGGTAGCGCACTTTCATCCTCGCGGGCAGGCCAAGCGCGAGTAGACAAGGGGGGCGAGAGGATGCATGACGTGGTGACGAGTGTGTTCCTGGTGGATAGCGAGCCGGGCTACATGCATCTATTGGGGAATCGGCTGCGCACGCAGGTGCATGTGCAGCTTCAGGAGTTTACCAGCGGGGAGGATCTATTTGGCTACCTGGAGCACGATGATCTTTCGACCAATGAGATCTACATTGCGGTGGTGGGTTTCCATCTAGCGTCGGTGTTTGACAATGCGCTCAACGGGCTAGAGGTGGCCGAGACACTGCAGAATGCCTACCCGTCGGTATCGGTGGTGATGCTGGCCGAGGAGGAGGAGCTGGAGCTTACCTCCGCGGCGGTCAACCGGGGGGCCAAGGCGGTGGTGGTGCGCGGCGAGGGGGTGGAGCTGCAGCTAGCTAGCCTGGTGCTGCGCATTCAGGCCAAGCAGCGGATTGCCATTCGGACGCAGCAGCTAGAGATGAATGCCATCTTTTTTACCATCTTCTTGGTTCTATTTCTGTGTGCCCTCTACTGGTGCTACAGGATCATAGTGGGCTAATTGGCGCCAAGCGGGTGCGTTTTGGTCTTTTAGGGCTTGGGATACGTAGGCAAGTGTGCAGAAAAGTCTACCTTCGCGAGGTGCGCCAGAGTTATAGGACTAGGAGCTAGCATATGGAGCAGCTAAGCGTTGTGGTGCTTGCGAAGCAGGTGCCAGACACCCGGAATGTGGGGAAGGATGCCATGCGTGCCGATGGCACGGTCAATCGGGCGGCTCTGCCGGCCATTTTCAACCCGGAGGATCTCTATGCCTTGGAGCAGGCATTGCGCATCAAGGATGCGTATCCAGGCACGCGTGTTACCGTGCTGACGATGGGCCCTGGTCGAGCGGCGGATGTGTTGCGAGAGGGTTTGTATCGCGGGGCAGATGCTGGCGTGTTGCTGACCGATAGGGCTTTTGCTGGGGCGGACACGTTGGCTACCTCATACGCGCTTATGTGCGCTTTGCGGGAGCTCAAGCCCGATTTGGTGTTTTCGGGTCGTCAGGCGATAGATGGAGATACGGCGCAGGTGGGGCCTCAGGTGGCCGAGAAGCTTGGTTGGCCACAGATCACCTTTGTGGAGGCGGTGGAGTCGTTTGATGGGAAGGTAATCTGCGCTCGGCGGCGCGTGTCGCATGGGGTGGAGGTGCTTGAGAGCCCGCTGCCCGTGCTGTTGACGGTGACCAGCTCGGCGCCGGAATGCCGTCCGCGCAATGCCAAGCTGGTGATGCAGTGGAAGCGTGCGGCGGCGCCGATAGAGAAAGTGCCGGAGGATGGCTATGTGCATCCGGCACTAGAGGAGTGGACGGCCGCTCGCCTGGCGGCAGATCCTGGGAGCTTGGGCTTGGCGGGTTCGCCCACGAAGGTCAAGAGTGTGGAGAACGTGGTGTTTCAGGTGAAGGAGTCGAGGCGAATAGAGGGTAGTCGTGAGGCCATAGACGGTCTGGTGGTGGAGCTGTTGGCGCAGCATACGATAGGTTAAACGTAAAGGCGCAGTCAAGGTGAACAACGTCATAGTATACTGTGAGGTAGAAGGGCAAACGCTGGCGGCGGTGAGCTTGGAGTTGCTCACGAAGGGTCGCGCCCTGAGCCAGGAGCTTGGGTGCGAGCTTGAGGCCGTGGTAGTGGGGCATAGGCTTGGTTGGGCGGAGGAGTTGGCCGCGCGCTATGGGGTACAGCGTCTCTACGTGGCGGACAACCAGGTGCTCGGCCACTATTTTTCTATTCCCTACAGCAAGGTGCTTTGCGATCTTTTCCTGAAGACAAGGCCGCAGATAGTGCTTTTTGGTGCGACTATCCAGGGCCGCGATTTGGCACCCCGGGTCTCTTCGGCGCTCCAGAGTGGGTTGACAGCCGACTGCACGAGCTTGGCCATAGGCGATCATCGCGATGCGGCCACCAAGAAGGAGTACCACAACCTGCTCTACCAGATTCGCCCAGCCTTTGGGGGCAATATCATTGCGACGATAGTCAATCCAGAGCATAGGCCGCAGATGGCAACGGTGCGCGAGGGGGTGATGCGGGCGGAGCCATTGGCTGGGCCTGTGCCCATTGAGGTGGTCGATTGGCCCGTGAGTGGTCTGATTCAGCCCGAGGATTTGATAGTGAAGCTCATATCCGAGGAGCATGAGGCGCGTAGCATCAACATAAAGGGTGCGCCGATCATTGTATCTGGTGGCTATGGCATGGGTTCTCGTGAGGGCTTTGAGCAGCTCTACGAGCTGGCGCATTTGCTGGGGGGCGAGGTAGGAGCATCGCGTGCGGCGGTAGATGCAGGCTTTGCGGAGCACGATCGCCAGGTTGGCCAGACGGGCGTGACGGTGCGCCCCAAGCTATACATAGCTTGCGGGATATCGGGCCAGGTGCAGCATACGGCCGGTATGAATGAATCGTCGGTGATTATAGCCATCAACCAGGACCCCGAGGCGCCCATCCATCAGATCGCAGATTATTCCATCATCGGCGATGTGCACGAGACGATAGCCCATATCATAGAATCCTACAAGCGACACTCGCGCTAGGAGCCAATCAGCAGGAGAGGAGGAGGAGATGTCGAATTACTTTCAAGACAATGAGGCGTTGGCCTTTCAGCTGGGGCATCCACTCATGGAGCGTATTGTCACGCTGAAGGAGGAAGGATTTCAGAAGGAGCATGAGAGCCCCTACGCGCCGCATGACGTGGCGGATGCGCTGGAGAATTACAGTCAGGTGCTTTCGATCATCGGGGAGGTGGCGGCCGAGACGTTGGCTGCTAATGCTGCGCAGGTGGACGCTGAGGGGCCGTGCGTGGTAGAGGGTAGGGTGCACTACCATCCGGGCACGCAGGCGAACCACGACCAGCTGACGCAGGCTGGCGTGTATGGTTTGCCGCTGCCGCGCGAATATGGAGGCTTGAACTTTCCCATAGTGCCCTACGTGATGTCGGCGGAGCTGGTGAGCCGAGCGGATGCGAGCTTTGCGAACATTTGGGGCTTGCAGGATTGCGCGGAGACCATCTATGAATTTGGTTCGGAGGAGCAGAAGCGCCGTTACCTGCCCTTGGCAGCGATGGGCAAGACGTTTGCGATGAGCCTCACGGAGCCGGATGCTGGCAGCGATCTGCAGTCGGTAAGTCTTCAGGCGCGTTTTGATGAGGAGAGCAATACGTGGCGCCTCAATGGGGTCAAGCGTTTTATCACCAATGGAGATGCCGATATCTCGCTGGTGCTAGCCCGCTCGGAGGCCGGCACAAAGGATGCGCGCGGGCTGTCGCTTTTCCTATACCGCAAGGAGAGCATGGCGGTGAAGGTGCGCCGGATAGAGCATAAGATGGGGATAGTGGGCTCACCCACCTGCGAGCTGGTGTTTCAGGATGCGCCGGCGGAGCTGGTGGGCGAGCGGAAGATGGGGCTGATTAAGTACGTGATGTCGCTCATGAATGGGGCGCGTTTGGGAGTGGGAGCGCAGAGCGTGGGGGTGATGGAGGAGGCCTATCGGGCTGCAGTGCGCTATGCGCACGAACGGGAGCAGTTTGGCAGGCGAATCAGTGAGTTTCAGCCTGTCCGTGAGCTCTTGGCACTTATGCGGGCCAAGGTGGATGCATGCCGGAGCCTACTCTATGAGACGGCGCGCTATGTGGATATGTCGAAGGCGCTGATGCGTCTACAGCGGGAGAAGAAGCTGGAGGCGCAGGATCGCCAAGAGCTGAAGTACTACCAGCGATTGGCCGATTTGTTTACACCGCTCACCAAGCTGTTTGCCAGCGAGATGGCCAATCGGGTTTGCTACGATGCGCTGCAGATTCATGGTGGCACGGGGTTCATGAAGGATTTTCCCATTGAGCGTCTATACCGCGATGCGCGCATTCTGCCCATATACGAGGGGACATCGCAGCTGCAGGTGGTGGCCGCGATACGAGGGGTGACTTCTGGGTCGCTGGCGTTGCGTTTGGAGGAGCTGGATGGTCAGTGCGGTCAGACGAGTTTGCCCCAGGAGCTGACCCTTCTGCGCGAGATGTTGCAGAGCTATAAGGAGGCGGTGGCTCACGTGCAGGATACGGGCGATGAGGGCTACCATGACTTCCACGCGCGGCGCTTGGTTGAGCTGGGTGGGCTGGTGGCCATGGGTTACCTTCTCCTGCTGGATGCGCAGCGGGAGCCTCGTTTCGCTCCGAGCGTGCGGATTTTCGTACGGTATGCCTACGGGGAGTCTCAGTCGCACATGGCGACCATTATGGGCATTAGCCCATCGGCCTTGAAAGATTACCAGCCCACCTCCTGGCTGTGCAACGAGTGCGTGGAGGAGTCCTAGAACCAACTAAGCCAACAGAAGAGAGCTATGAGACGTAGCGTAACGTGGTTAATGCTATTAGGAGTTTTGCTGATGCTTGGAGCATGTAAAGGGGAGAAGCCTACGGGGTCGCAACTTCAGCGTGCGGACATGGATTTGACGCAGGATCCTGGAATGAACTATTACCAGTATGCCAACGGAGGCTGGGTGTCTAAGACTGCGCTACCAGCCGAGCGGGCGCGCTACGGGGTATTTGACCAGCTCCATGAGCAGGCCGAGGACTACGTGCATGGGTTGCTCACCCAGGCCATGGAGCGCAAGGGCGACACAACGAATGCAGAGTGGCTCAAGATTGGAGACTTCTATGCGTCGGGTATGGACTCTGCGCGGCGCAATGCGCAGGGGTATCATCCGCTAGACAATGACTTTGCCATGATAGCTCAGATCACCACCCCAGCGCAGGTGATCAGCGAGGTGGCTCGCGAGCGGCCTTTGGGAGGCTCATCGCCTTTCTACCTGAGCGTGGAGCAGGACAACAAGAAGGCGGAAGAGATGACCCTTTCGCTCTACCAGTCGGGGCTGGGAATGCCCGACCGCGACTACTATACCGACACCACGGCGCGGGCTAGGACCATCCAACAGAGCTACGTCAAGATGCTTGAGTCGCTGCTGCTCACGCTGGGTAAGGATGCCACCCAGGCCCAGGCGGTTGCGCAGGATGTCTACAACCTGGAGAAGCACCTCGCTGAAGGGATGTATACGCGGGTGCAGATGCGCGACCCGAACCTGCTCTACAACAAGCTCACCCTGGAGGAGCTGGAGAAGCTGACACCCAACATCAACTGGGCGCTCTATTTCCAGAATCTTGGCGTGAATGCGCCGGCGACCATCATCGTGGATAATCCTGCCTACTTCAAGTGCGTTGATAAGGCCTTGGTGGATGTCCCGATCAACGTTTGGAAGGACTACCTCACCGTGCGTTTTTTCACCGACTACGCTTCGAGTCTTTCCGATGCCATAGATAGCATCCAGTTTGAGTTCTACGGTCGTGTGCTCTCGGGCCAAAAGGCCCAGAAGCCCCGTTGGCGTCGCGTGGCCTCGACGGTGCAGGCCTACCTGGGGGAGGCCGTGGGTAAGCGCTACGTGGCAGATAAGTTCTCCCCCGAGGCCAAGGCCAAGATGTTGGATTTAGTGGATCACCTGCGTACGGCCTATGCCCAGCGCATCCAGGGCCTTAGCTGGATGAGCGACTCGACCAAGAAGAAGGCATTGGAGAAGCTCGCAGCCATCACCGTCAAGATAGGCTACCCAGACAAGTGGAAGGATTACTCTGATTTGGTGGTCTCGCGCGATAGCTATGTGCAGAATATCCGGAATGGCATGATGTTCCACTTCAACGAACAGATGGCCAAGCTGGGCAAGCCCGTGGATCGTACGGAGTGGCTTATGTACCCCCAGACCGTCAATGCCTACTACAATCCCACGATGAATGAGATAGTGTTCCCAGCAGGCATATTGCAGCCGCCCTTCTTTGACCCCGAGGTCGACGATGCGGTCAACTACGGGGCCATTGGGGTGGTTATCGGCCATGAGATCACGCACGGCTTCGATGACCAGGGGCGTCTTTTCAATAAGGAGGGCAACCTGGCGGAATGGTGGACCAAGGACGATGCGGAGCGCTTCAACGCGCAGACGGCTTTGTTGGTCGATCACTACAATACCTTTGAGCCGACTCCTGGCTACCACATAGATGGTAAGCTCACCCTAGGGGAGAACTTGGCCGATTACGGTGGGCTGACCATTGCGCTGCAGGCCTATAAGCTCGCTACAGCCGAGAAGGCCGCCCAGGGGCAGGAGGCGGAGGCCGTGGATGGCTTCAGGCCTATGGAGCGCTTCTTCCTTTCCTACGCCCGCGTGTGGCGTAATGTGTGCACGCAGGAGGATCTCCAGCGTCGCCTCAAGGAGGATGTCCACTCCCCGGGCGAGTACCGCGTCAATGGCGCTGTGTATAACATCCCAGAGTTCTATGAAACCTATAATGTGACCAAGGAGAGCCCCTTCTACCGTGCACCAGAGCAGCGTCCTGCTATCTGGTAGGTGCTCCGTGCTGGCTAGGATGGCTAGTTGTTTTTGAGTGTGGTGGTCTGTGGGCTACTGGCAACGCGGGGTCGAGGAGGCCTGCCCATGCTGGTAGCCCACGTTTGTGCCTCGCAGCAGATTGAATTGCTGCGTAGGGGGGTTTGTTGCCGTGCGGGCTACCTGCCCGGGCGTGCTGTCCCAGAGATTTGCTTAAATTGCCTCGCCACTTTCTAGTGGTTTACCCCAGGGTTAGTTTAGTTCAAGCCATGCGTAGCCTAGCTTCTCCCTGCCTGTTTTTCTGCCTGTTGGTACTGCTGTTGGCGCCTTTGGGGAGCCCAGCGCAAGGTCAGTTTCCCGATAGCGTGGACGGCATGCCAGCTGTGCGCGTGGATAGCGTGCTCTATTGGGTACATCAGGTCAATCCCGGCGAGACGCTCTACTCCATAAGTCGCAAGTACGGGGTGACTGTGGGCGATATAGTCAATGCGAACCCCGACCTACTGGATCAAATTGCGGCAGGAGCTTCCCTGCGAATCCCAATCCCCGAGGAGAAGTACCGTGCGATCCATGATGTGGCCCAGGGGGCTTTTTCACTCCACATAGTGCAAGCAGGGGAGACGCTCTACGGGCTTGCGCGTCGCTACGGAGTAGACGTCCAAGTGCTGCGGGACTATAATCGTCTTTCCTCCGACCAGCTGAAGGAACACGCCGTGCTGCGTATTCCCTCGAAGGCCACTGCCGCGCAGATGCAGCGCGATGATTGCTTTGTGCATGTTGTCCAAGAAGGCGAGAGCTATTACGGCATTGCCAGGCGCTATGGGATAGGGCTTGAACAGCTCATGGCGCGTAATGCCCTCGCTACGGAGGCCCCATTGGCCGTGGGACAACGCCTCTGCATTCCTGGTTGTCGCCCCCATACGCTTCAGCCTGGAGAGACTCTCTACTCCATCGCGCGACAATACGGTATGACGGTAGAGGACATCTACCGCAGCAACCAGGAATACCGCACCATGCCGCTGGTGCCGGGGGGCGTGCTCTGCATCCCCACCGCGGTATTGCGCCCCGGCGCAATGGACACGGTCGAGGCAGGGACTCCCGTGGAATCTACGATCCAGCCTCTGCTGGACAATGACTACCAGGAGCCCAGCTACAGCCCGGAGTGTGACGGTGCACAGCCCTTTCCAAAGACTCAAGTTTTGCGCTGCGCGCTGATCATCCCGCTGAGTAGGTCGTCATCGTCTTCTGAACATCAGCCAGATCTGGAGCTCGTGGGCGATACGTTGCAGCACCCGGGGAATCAATTTTCATCCCTCTATCTGGACTTCTACCGGGGCACCCTGCTGGCCTTGGAGAGCTTCAAGCTTGCGGGCTATTCCGTGGAGCTGACAGTGTTTGACACCAAGAGCGACCCACTAGAGGCTATCCGCTTGGCTTCTGGCGATGACTTGCGTGACATGGATCTCATCGTTGGCCCCGTGTACCCCAAGGAGATAGCCCCAATTGCTGCCTACGCCGCGCAACATCGTATCAACATGGTTTCCCCGTTGGCTGAGGCCGATAGGGCATTGGCCAGCAATCCATTTCTCTTCCAGGCCCATCCTTCCTTCTCTTCGCAGCTGCATACGTATGCGAATAGCATTCGGTGGCCACGGCATGGGAAGCTTTTGCTGGTGCGCGAGCAGAATGTGCGCGACGTGGATATGGGCAACGAGCTACAGCGACTCATAGAGCAGCGACTGGCCACGGAGTCCTCGGGCCAGCAGGTAGACTTCCGTACGGTGATGTTTCAGCCTAACGAGGGGGCAGACAAGGTTGGCAGCACGCTAAGTGACATTTTCCAGAGTGACGACTCGGTGACTGTCGTTGTGGCCTCGCACAACCAGCCGTTTGTCAGCACGGTGCTGGGCCAGCTCAATCGCCTGCGCATCTTGGGCTACAACGCCATGACGATTTATGGCATGCAGAAGTGGATGAAGATGCCAACGCTGGACTACAGCTACCTGATAGCCCTGGGAGTCAAGCTCTTTGCGCCCTTTTACGTGGACTATAATGACCGCAATGTGTGCTATTTTGTGCAAAACTACCGCCGGTTTTTCTACACCGAGCCCACGCAGTTCGCTTTCCAAGCCTACGATGTGTTCAACTATTTCCTGCGGGCCATCTATCGCTATGGTCTCGACTTCCGCTATTGCCTAGCAGGGCACCACGCGGAGCAGCTTCAAAATCGTTGGCACTTTGTCCATCGCTACGGGCAGAGCGCCTATGAGAATGACCATGTTTTTATTTTGGAGTTTAGCCCAAAATTTGGTCTGACCGACGAGGCGACCATGGATCTCTACCGGGCGCAACGCCAGGCCCTGGAGCCTGTACCTCAAAAGTAGCATCTGGCATGAAGTATTTCGGTGCCCATGTGAGCGCGGCAGGGGGAGCAGCCAATGCCCCGCGCAACGCCCATGAAATAGAAGCCACAGCATTTGCCCTATTCACGAAGAACCAGCGCCAGTGGGAAGCCCCACCGTTGGCTGCAGCCGAGGTGGAGGCCTTTACGGCAAACTGCGCGCAGTGGGGGTATACGCCTAGCCAGATTTTGCCACACGACAGCTACTTGATCAACATCGGCAACCCCGACCCTGGCAAGCGCATGCGCTCGCTCGATGCTTTCATCGACGAGCTGGCCCGCTGCGAACAGCTGGGGCTCGACCGCCTCAATTTCCACCCGGGAAGCCACCTTAAGGCCATCACGGTAGATGGATGCTTGGCCCTAATTGCCGAGGGTATCAACAAGGCTCTGGCGGCTACCAGGGGCGTCGCGGCCGTCATTGAGAACACGGCAGGCCAGGGCACCAATCTGGGGTACAGCTTTGAGCAGATTGCGCAGATTATTGAGCAAGTGGAGGATAAATCCAGGGTGGGGGTGTGCATAGACACCTGCCACGCCTATGCGGCCGGCTATGACATTGCTACCCCAGCGGGATTCGACAAGACGTTCCGCGAGTTTGACCAGCTGGTTGGGTTGAAGTACCTCAAGGGTATGCACCTCAACGACGCCATGAAGCCCTTAGGGTCGCGCGTGGATCGGCATGCCCCGATAGGGCAGGGGACCATTGGGAGTCAGACCTTTATGTGGATAGCCCGCGACCCTCGTTTCGATGGCATACCGCTGATCCTAGAGACGCCCGAGCCTGACCTCTGGCCTACGGAGATCGCCAACCTTAAGGAGTGGGCGAGCTAGCCAGTCGATCCGCAATCGCCGCCTGGGGCCATGCCCCACGCGTGGCGCCTTTGGGTGCTGGCGCCCCGGTGGGGGCAAGGTGCTGTGCGTGTAGTGGGTGTCGGTTGGTGGATTGGTTGGAGTGCCATTGTGGGCTTTGCGTGGCCATCCTGCCCCTTTTGCCTGCCCGCGGTGCGTACGCAGAGCTGGTGGGTACGTTTGCCGCGCTACACGCCGAGGCCTCTCGAACAACAATATTGGCATAGTATGAAGACGTATGTCGACAAGCCCACCTCTTCAATTGGGGGCATGCGCCCCCGCGCCTTTACCCAGTTGGTGCTTTCTATGGGGGGCATTTTGGCCTTGGGCGTGTTGGCTTTGCTAGCAGCTCCCCGGGTGCTAGCTGGCCACAGCGAGTCTGCGGGGCTTGGAACACCGCCGGGACGCGCAGACGCATTGCCCAATGCCAGGATGGATCGGCCGCCGCGGCTGGTGGTAGAGCTGATAGCTGGCAACCTTCGGGCCGACATGATAGCGCAGTACTGGGAGCACCTACGCCCGGATGGCTTGGTGCGCCTAATCAATGATGGTAGCTACTCCTACGCCTGCCAGCAGCCGCAGCTCCTGGGCGATATGCCTTCGGGGGTGGCCAATATCAGCACTGGCGCGCCGCCGCGCGTTCACGGCCTTGTGGGGTCGTATTGGTATTCACGCCTCACCAATCGGCGGGAATATGTAGCTGGCACGCCGGTGGTGGGGGCCGGAGGTGCGTACGTCAGCTACGCCGAGGCAGGTCCCGATCGCCTTGCTGTGCCTACGTTGGCCGATGCCTGGCGCATGGCCTACGTGGACGCGAAGATCTATGCCCTATCGTTGGATGCCGATGCGTCCATTATCCTCGGGGGCCATACGTGCGATGGGGCGTTTTGGTTTGATGCTAAGAGCGCACGCATGGTCTCCTCACGCCGTTACGCCCACAATCAGCGCGATTTGCTGCGCGATTTCAACGCGCGTTGGGTGGCGGCTTCGGTCATTGCATCGGGCTGGGCGCCGCAGCAAACTGTGGGGCAATTACGGCTCAATGCGCTTTTGCGCACGCACCAGAGCGAATGGGCTACGTGTATGCAGCAGACGTTGAGCAGCTTGCAGTCCACGGGGTGCTACCCCTTGCCGCGGGTGTCAGGGCCTCCGACTGAGGTTTTGAAATTTATCCCCAAGGGTAATCAGCTCCTGCAGGAATTCGCTACGGCCTTAGTGTCCACGGGCGAGCTTGGTCGGGACGAGGTGCCCGATTTGCTGATGATCTACTTCTCGGCCCTAGCAGGGATCAATGCACTCTATGGGCCAGAGGCGCCCCAGGCGGAGGATGCGCTCATGCAGTTTGATAGCCAAGTGGCGCACTTGCTCGACTACCTCGACCGCGAGGTAGGGCCTGGGCAATACCTCGTGGTGCTTACCTCCGCCTATGCCGTGGACGACTCCCCTAAATACTTGGCCCATTGGCAATTGCCTGGGGGGGTGTTTTCTCCAGCTAAGGCCCACTATCTGCTCAATGCCTACCTGACTGCGCGCTACCAGGCGCAGGGGCTCTGCGTGGGCTACCATGGGCAGCAGTTTTACCTCGATGAGCTGAAGATAGAGAGCTTGGGCCTCGATTTGTCGACGGTGTTGGCGCAGTCTGCCCGGCTGCTGGAGGGGATGGCTGGGGTGAAGCAGGTATTTACCCCGCACGACCTTCGCTTGGCCAGCGGGGGCTTGCGTGAGGTCGTGCTTGCGGCCAATGGCCTCCATGGCAAGCATTCGGGCCAATTGATCGTGGAGCTGGCCCCAGGATGGGTGTGCGATTCGCCCTGCAGCGCGCAGGCCCTCAGTAGCCAATATACGCAGCGCCAGGGCGTGCCGCTGGTGTTCTATGGGTGGCGGATGCGTCGCCGAGTCATCGAGGGCCCGTGTAGCCAGTGCGACATTGCCCCTACGCTCTGCGCCTTGCTCCATATACCCTGCTCATCGGCGAGCCAGGGGCAGCCGTTGACCTCGGTGATCGCTTGGGAGTGAAAGCGGCCGCCTAGCCTTGGGCGTGCGATGCCGATTCCAGCGTCAGGGGCGCGTATGGCTTGCACTGGGCGATACCTGCCCTTGCTAGCCTCCCAAGCCATAGGTTCGCGTTGCCAACGTCCAGTTGCGCAAAGTCCAAAGTGCCCAATGCGCGGAGGCCAAGAGGCCTCAGTGCTGCTAGTCGCCCAACGCAACCGACCCAGCACGATGAGGGTAGGCGTGCGGTATGTTCTGGCGTCCCGTGTATGCCCCTGTGGGCACCGGGGCAGCTTGGCCGGCGGAGATGAATGTACCCCTGGGCTGCCTGTTGACCTTGTGGGGCCGTTACACTGTAGACCCCTCAAATGCCACCCCCCCCCCAGTAAGCCCTTGAACCATGGAGCCCTCGGGCTGCGCAAAAAGCCCTTGTCAGCCCACCTGTTCCCCTGCGTTGTAGCCGAAAGTGCTGCATTCAAATCTGACGAGCTCGTAAAACTCCCCAAAAGAAAAATCCAGCTCCGTAGCATCGCCGTAGCATCGCCGTAGCATCGCCGCTCATTTACGCCTTTTTAGCGAAGCTGGTACGAACATGGAGCGGAGAAGTGCCTGAGAGGCAGCGTCCTTCGACTCTCTCCTCCCAGCGTGTAGGCCCTGTCTAAGGCTACTGCGGTTCGTCCTGCAGGGGCAGTCAGCACCCGTGGGCAGGTTTTCCTGGAAGCTATGGCGTTCAGCCTAAAGCAGGCACCAGGGAGGCCATGGGGGCAGGCCTGTGCGCCCGTGACGGCATAGCGCCTTGGAGCACTATGTGGATTGCAAAACGAGCAGAAATGTGGGCGACCGTGCAGCGCGCTCCATACGTAACGCTAATGGCCAATGCGAGGTTTAGACCTAGTGCCGGCTTACCCACATGCACACGGGCGGATTGTGCGTTTAATCCCTGCTCTGTTTCCCACTGGATTCCTTCGCCTAACGTCATCTGGTAGCCATGGGGCCGTGTGTGGTTTCTAGGAAAACTGTAACTTAGCGGTAGCAAACATGTTCAAGCGGTACGCGAGCCACCCGAGCTCTCGCGAGGACAAGCTATATTAATCAATACAGGAGGCTATTATGGGAGCAGATCTACGGAAGCAAGGTACAGTCCCGCGAGACACGTTTGCCACATCCTTTGGGGTGCTGGTGGCGGCGGCTGGGTCGGCTGTGGGCCTGGGTAACATCTGGAAATTCCCCTATATCACAGGGGGGCACGGCGGTGCGGCGTTTATCCTTATCTACATCCTGTGCGTGCTGATGCTTGGGGTGCCAGTGATGCTGGCCGAGTTGGCCATTGGGCGTAGGGGGCAGGGTAGCCCCATGCGGTCCTTTCATCGCATTGCGCCGGGCTCCAAATGGTCGCTGGTGGGGCTTCTTGCCGTGCTGACCCCATTTCTCATCCTTACCTTCTACTCCACCGTGGGCGGCTGGACGATAGAGTACATGGTCGACTCCTTCGGGATCAACGCCGGGGCCTTGGGTAATGGGGAGACGTTCTTTGCAGACTTCGTGGCCGACCCCGTACGCCCGGTTCTCTGGCAGTGTGCCTTCATGCTCTTGACGGCCGGGGTGGTACTCTTTGGAGTCTCCAAGGGCATTGAGCGAGCTTCGAAGGTGCTGATGCCGTTGCTGTTCCTGCTGGTTGCTGCCATGTGCGTCCGCTCGGTTACCTTGCCCAATGCCGGCGAGGGGCTGCGCTTCCTCTTCAAGCCCGACTTCTCGAAGGTAAACGGGGAGACCTTCCTCGCGGCCCTAGGGCAGGCCTTCTTCTCGCTCTCGCTGGGCATGGGAGCCCTGATCACCTATGGGAGCTACGTGAAGAAGGAGGTCAACTTGATGTCCATCACGGCCCAGGTCTGCATTGCGGATACCGTCATGGCCATCTTGTGCGGCGTGATGATTTTGCCGGCGGTCTTCTCCTTCGGCGTAGAGCCCACCGCGGGGCCAAAGCTCATCTTTGTCACGCTGCCCAATATCTTCGCGAAGATGCTCTTCGGCGGGCTATTCTCGTTCATCTTCTTCACGCTCGTGCTCATTGCGGCTCTCACCTCCTCCATCTCCCTCTTCGAGGTCTGCACCTCCTTCTTCAAGGAGCATGCGCGCATGAGCCGCATGTGGGCCACGGTGGTCTCGCTACTCGCAGTGCTATTGATCGGTACGGGCGTCACCCTCTCCATGGGGGGCGGTGAGGCCCTATCGGCCCTGAGCATTGCCGGGATGAATCTTTTCGATTCGGTGGACTTCCTCACCTCCAACATCATGCTCCCTGTCGGTGCGCTGCTTACGGTCGTCTTTGTGGCCTGGGGGCCTGGGAAGCATATACTGCGGCCCGAGGTGAGCAACGAGGGCACCCTCCGCGTGGGGTATTACCCCGCTTTGAGGGTGTTGCTGCGCTATTGCTGCCCGCTGTTCATCCTCGTTATCCTCCTATTCGGCCTTTTCACCTAGCCCTCCTTACGCAAAGGGGCAGCACTGGAATCATTGCCAGTGCTGCCCCTTTGCGTTTGTTTCTTTATATTTGCAAAATGTAATACTAGTTAATCGATGATGCTATGAGAAGATTGGTCTTCATTCTTTCCATGCTCTTGGCCGTTGGCGTTGGCTATGCGCAAGAGCTTGTCGTCCGCGGGGTGGTAACCGACGGGGCCACGGGCGCACCGCTACCCCTGGTGAATGTCCAGTTGAAGGGCACTACCACTGGTACCGTAACGGACAACGCGGGGAAATACACGTTGCGTGTGCCCTCGGGCGATGCAACGTTGATATTCTTCTATACGGGCTACCAGACCCAAGAGATTGCGGTCAGTGGGCAGCAGGAGATCAGTGTGGTGCTGAAAATGGCCAATGAGGAGATCGACCAGGTGGTGGTGGTAGGCTATGGGTCGGCTCGCAAGATCAGCTCCACGGTGGGCGCTGTGGCCACGGTGGGCGGCCAGAAGCTCGAGGCTCGTCCCTCGGCCAACGTGTTCGATGCCTTGGCTGGCCAAGTGGCAGGGCTCTCGATCTTGGGGACAAGCGGGGAGCCAAGCGCCGGCTCGCAAGTCATGCTACACGGTATGGGCTCCCTAGGCGCAGGCTCTGAGCCGCTCTACGTGCTCGACGGGGTCCCCGTGAGCACGGGAACAATCCAAGGGCTCAACCCCAACGACTACGCGCAGGTGGATGTGCTAAAAGATGCCTCCGCCACCTCCATCTATGGCTCACGCGCGGCTAATGGTGTCATCTACATCACCACCAAGAAAGGGAACAAGCAGGAGAATGGCACCGTCACGGCCCGCTTCTCCTACGGCTGGAGCAATCTGGTCGACCGGCGCTACTTCGATAACGTGCTGACATCCAAGGAGCTGATCGATTTCTACTCCGAGTTCAACGATGTCTTCTATCACTATACCCCGGCGCAGATCGACTCCATGCATGCCCGCAACGACAACAGGAACTACAAGTGGGTCGACTACTACTACCGCAAAAACGCCCCCATGCATCAGGGCGACATCTCCTTTGCTAGCCCAAGGGGAAAAACCACCTACTACCTCAGCGCGGGCTACCTCTACCAGAATGGTCTGCGGATGAATTCTAAGTACCAGAAGTACAATGTCCGCGGCAATGTGGACTCCAAAATCCTGCCCTACCTGCGCGTGGGCTTGAACAGCGCCTTTTACCACGATGTGGTCAACGAGTACCCATGGTCGGGCCTTGACGATGGGAAGGTGAATTTCGACAACTTCCCCCAGATCTATCTGCCTTGGCTCACCCCCTACGATTCTACGGGGAAGGTGGGGGTCTACATGCCCGATAGGGGCGAAGTATCCAACGAGCATATCGCGGAGTTCTGGAAGATGGGCACCCGCACCTCGAGCGTCATGGCCAGCACTTACCTCCAGCTAGAGCCCATCAAGGGCCTCACCTACAAGGTGCAAGCTGGACTCGAAGCCTACTACGCCATGTGGGAAGAAGCGCAGTCGCCCGATTACTATTGGAACGTGGTGAAAAACCGCGGCGGTTTTATGGATAAGTATACCTATCGCCTCGCCAAGCCCACAATCACCAATACCCTTGAGTACAAATTCACCATCTTCAACGATCACCACTTCATTCCCCTGCTCGGGCATGAGTACACCTACAGCTACTACGACAGCTACGGGGCCGAGGCCTACGACATCCCCGATTCGCGCCTGATGCTTATGCAGAATGGAGACCCCAAGCGGAATTGGGCCGAGAATAGCCAGAGCGAGTACTGGTTCAATGCCTTCTTCGGGCGCCTGGAGTACAACTACGCCGAGCGCTACTTCATCGATCTCACCCTGCGCAACGATGCCTCCTCTCGATTCGGGAAGAAACACCGCAACGGGCTCTTCTGGTCTGCCGGGGCCATGTGGAATGCCAAACGAGAGAATTTCCTCAATGCGGTTCGGTGGCTCGATAGGCTCAACGTGAAGGTCAGTGTGGGCACTAGCGGGAATGCCGACATCGGGAATTATACCCACTTGGCCACCGTGGGCACTGGCACAAAATATCGCGGGTGGCAAACCTTCGTTGTGAGCAACCCAGGCAACCCCGCGCTCTCGTGGGAGAACCAGCTGCTGGCCACCGTGGGCTTCGACGCTGGCTTCCTCGACATGATCCAGGTGGACTTCCAGTACTACTACCGCTTGACCTCCTCGATGCTCATGGATATCCCCACGGCCTACTCTACCGGCTACAGCTGGTACAAGGGCAATGTGGGCAAGCTTGCCAACCAGGGCTTCGACTTGAAGCTCAACGTTACCCCATGGCGCTATGAGGACAACTTCGTCTCCCTCTATGCCACCATGAACTACAACAGCCAAAAAGTCCTCGAGCTCTTCCAGGGCAAGAAGTATTGGATTATACCTAACACGGGGGTGGCCTACGTGGTAGGCAAGCCCGTACAGCTCTTCTACCCGCTCTTTTACCAGGTCAACCCAGATAATGGAAATCCACAATGGTATCTCCCGGGCGATGATCCCACGGTGCCCCAGAAAGACCCCACGAAGGTTACTGAGGAGCTTACCAGTGGCCTCGATCAGCTTACCGGAAAATCGCAATACGCCCCCTTCCAGGGTGGCTTTGGCCTCTCTACCAGACTCTGGGGCTTCTACATGAATGCCGATTTCGTCTTCCAGGTGGGCAAGTGGATGATCTCTAATGACGAGTTTTTCTTCAATAATCCCAGAAAGTTCGATGGCCAAAACATCTCACGAGATCTCCCGGGCAACATCTGGAAGAAACCCGGCGATAGGGCCAAGTATCCAGGTATGCACAACAAGTTGTTAATAGATTTCGACTCCCGCCTGATTAAGGACGCTTCCTTCCTGCGCATGCGCAACTTCACCTTCGGCTACGACGTCCCCGCCAAATGGCTCAAGTACACCAAGGCCATCCGGGTTTTCAAGGTCTATGCCTCTTTCCGCAACCTCTTCACGCTTACAAAGTTTAAGGGAGCCGATCCTGAGCTGCCAGGCAATCTCCAGATCGCCCCTTATACCAACACCAAGCAGTACTCCGTGGGGGTCGAGATCCAGTTCTAATCTAGGGAAATAAAATGAATAGAATACATCGTGTTTGCATAGCCCTGTTCGCGCTACTAGCTGCGGGGCTCGCCTTGGTGGGATGCCAGAAAGACCTCTTCCCCACCAATAAACTCAATGCCAACAACGCCCTGCGCTCTTTCAAGGATGCGAGTCGCTTCAGCAATGGCTTCCTAAATTCGTTCCGCTATCGCCTCTGCGGCTCCTATTACACCACCGCAGATATCCAGAGCGATCTCTTGCGCCCTGCGGTCGATTTTGGCAACAGGCGGGGGGAGGTGGCCGATTGGACCTTCCGCAGTGATGCCGGATCCATGAGCGGCATCTACAGTGGCTACTATGGCGCGCTGGTCGACATCAACTACTACATCGAGCACTGCGCTGAAATAACCCTTGATCCCCTCGAGAAACCTGATGAACTCAAGTACCAAAAGCAGTCTCTGCACGAATACTTGGCAGATGCACATTTCCTGCGAGCCTTTTACTACCATGAGCTCGCGTTGCGCTACTCCAACACCTACCACCCCGAGGAGCTTTGCGTGCCGCTGGTTCAAAAATTCGATATCCTGGCGAAAACGCCCAGGGCCACCCAGAAGCAAGTCTTTGACTTTATCCTCAGTGAGCTCGACCTGGCGCAGAAGGAAATGGAGGCTTCGAAATATAAGATAAGCACAGACGATGTCAGTGCCTCTTGGATAACCCCAGATGCCATTACTGCCCTCAGGGCCCGTGTATGCCTAACTATGGGAAACTACCCGGAGGCCTCCAAGGCTGCCCTGGCTGTCATGGCTAGCAATGCGGGCTATGCCCTAGAGAGAGACGCTGAGAACTTCCAGTACATGTGGCACGAGGATGAGCGCAACGCAGAGTTCCTCATGATGCTGGCAGCCAATAAAGACGACGAAAAGCCCAACAGTATGGGAAGTATAGCTGGAAGCTATGATGCATCAACAGATTCCTATACGCCAGACTTTATCCCTACAGAGGAGTTGCTGAAGCTCTACGACCAAACCAAGGATATTCGCTTCAAGGTTTTCTTCCGCCAGGTCCCCGTGAGGCTTCAGGGAGGCAAAACGATGCCCAATGTCTGGATTTGCGGCAAGTTTCCTGGAGCTGGTAACCTCAACCAAAACGCCAATACGCAAGAAGCTTACAATCGTCCTAAGCCGCTTAGGCTTGCAGAAATGTACCTCATTGCGGTCGAGGCATTCTTCCAGAATGGCCAAACCGCTGATGCCCTCGCTTACCTCAATGATCTACGCACCGCCCGAGGTTTGGATGAACTTACTGCCGTCACCTTGAAGGACATCCAAGATGAGCGGCTACGGGAAATGGTGTTCGAGGGCACCAGGCTATGGGATCTACGAAGGTGGAATATGCCGGTAGTGCGCGAAAAAACCACCTCTAACGTTATCAGCGCGGGCTATCGTGATAGATTTGAGCGTCCCGCAGGCGATTACCGCTTCGTGTGGCCTATTCCCAACAACGATGTCATCATCGACGGTGTTCAGCAGAACCCCGGCTACTAGCCCCATTGGGTGCTAGAGACTACGCCTCAGGGGCTCGGGCATGCGCCCGAGCCCCTTTTTTCTACTCCCACCCGCAGACAGACAGGGCCCACCTGCCTGCGGGGCGTGAGGCATCGGATTACTCTAAGCCTAAATCGCGCCGCACGATCCTGCTGAAGGCAGTGGCCCCAGAGTCGCAATTCAGGTGGTTAGCATCGGCAAAGTACTGGGGCGGGAGGGTCAGATCGCGCAGGTAATTGTGGAAATGCACGTTCGGGTACTTCTTAGCGCAGGCCTCAAAGGCCCTGAAGGTGCGCGCTAAGATGAGGGTGTCGTAGAGCGGTAGGCAGTTTGGCCCCACGGGCAGGAGCAGCAGGTCGAGCCTGATCCCCTTGGCCGCGGTCGACATGGCCAGCGTGTCTAAGAATCCCAGGTTTTCCTGGAATATCTCCAATAGGAGGGCCGTGTCGGTTATCCTATTTTGCGCTATGAAGTTCTGCGCGTCGGCCAGGAGCTCTTCGGCCGAATGGTGGCTAGAGGCATACGGGGAGCCCGTGTAGCGACCGAGCGAGTCGCTCTGGAGCGTTGGTTGCCCGAGTAGGCAGCGCACCAGCTTGGCGTGCACCCGACTAGGGCAGCTGAGTAGCTCGCTATAGTGAAGAGGGTTGCGATCGTCATAGAGGCCCATGTAGATACGGTAGCCACTCAGCTGCTCTTGCCGGTACAGCTCGGTGTGATCAGCAAAGGGGCTGCGATACGCATCGTAGAATAGAATGTTGTAATTCTCTCCCAATATCACATGCCTAAGTTGCCGAAGGGTGTCTAGATACTTTTGGTAGAAGCGTAGGGTGAAGCGTAGAGGCTGGCCCGATAGGGCGTAGTTGTAGGTGGAGTCGCCAAGTAGATTAGGGGCTAACCCATCCTCCGCCACGCTGTTGCCTAGGATGGCCATCTTGGTCCTGTGTCCCTTTTCTAGCACCAGTGCCCGCTTAAATTTCTTCGTATTGGGAACCCTTCTGGCCAACACCTCAGCGGCTACGGCCATGAGCAGCAGAGGCAGCAGGAAGAGCACTAGACGCCGTAGGAAATGTCGCATGGGACTAGAATTGGAAATAGATGAAGTTGGTATTTGAGGCCGAAAGAGCTAGGATGAAGTAGACGAGGAGGTAGTAGAGCCCAAAGCGGGCGGCAGTGTAGCGAAATAGGCCCCTATGGGGCAATTGGAGTGGGTGGAGCTTGGCGCGCTGGAACCAAGAAACAATGGCCATTCCCGCAATCAAGGCAAGGATCAGAGGATCGGAGCTTGACAGCCCCATCCACGAGGCCTGCTCGCTGGGGCGGAGCATGTGCACCATGTAGCCGAGGGCATCGCCGATAGTGGGCGCACGGAAAATAATCCATCCTATGCTTGCCAGCACAAAGGTCAGCAGCATTTGCCCTAGCTCTACCAGGCTGGGCCAGCCACGATTCCCCCCCACGGTGTCGGTATATTTTCTGTTACGCTTGGCTAGCAACAGGGGCAGGAAGAGTAAGGCGTGGAACAGCCCCCACGCGATGAACGTCCAGTTGGCCCCGTGCCAGAAACCGCTCGTCAGGAAGATGATGAAGGTGTTCCTAATAGTGATCCGAGTCCCCCGCCTACTGCCCCCTAGGGGGATATAGAGGTAATCCCGGAACCAAGTGGTCAGCGAGATGTGCCAGCGACGCCAGAACTCCCCGATATTGCGGGAGAGGTACGGGTAGTTAAAATTCTGCATCAGCTGAAAGCCAAAAAGCCTCGCCGTTCCAATGGCTATGTGCGAATAGCCCGCGAAATCGCAGTAGATCTGCACCGAAAAAAGCACAGCACCGAGGATCAGGGAAGGCGCATCCATGTAGGCGTAGTTGGCCCACACCTTGTCTACCAGCGGCGCGCAGCGGTCGGCTATCACCACCTTGCAGAAAAAGCCCCACAGCATCTGGCGTAGGCCATCCACCGCGTCAGGATAGCAGAAGTGACGGGGCGTGGTGAATTGCGGCAGTAGATTGAGCGCCCGCTCTATGGGCCCAGCCACCAGCTGGGGGAAAAAACTGATGTACGCCATGAAGGAAACAACGTCCCGTGTGGCCTCCAGCTTCCGCTTGTAGACATCGAGCGTGTAGCTCAGGGCTTGGAACGTGTAGAAGCTTATCCCCACCGGGAGAATAATACGCAGAGAGAATATATGGGGCTGCAGCCCGAGGGCCAGGAGTAGCGACACCGCGCTCTCGATGAAAAAATTGAAATACTTAAATATGAACAGTAGCCCGAGGTTCACCGCCACGTTGGCCGAGGCATACCATGTGCGGGCTCTAGGTGATGCACTGCCAGCTATCAGCAAGCCACTCCCATAGCTGGCCAGGGAGGTGAACCCTATGAGTACCAGAAAACGCCAATCCCACCAGCCGTAAAATACATAGCTGGCTACTAGCAGTAGCCAGTTCTGCGCCTTCCGCCCACGGCACACAAACCAATACAGCACGAAAACAATGGGCAGGAAGATGAGAAACTCTAGCGAATTGAACAGCATACTCTAGCTTGGAGATCTCCTGCTTACTAGTAACGCAATGATTATCGAGTGTGGCATATGCCTAGTACATCCCCGGCATTACTCCTGCCGCCGCCCGGCATGAGGCACCGAGCCAGCAAATGACCACCCCGGGAAATAGGGGATCACGAGCTGACATAGGCCTGCCTCTATGGTAGGGCACCCCCTGGGCGCAAGCTAGCCGATACGCTGGTGGGCAGAAAGGGACACTCCGCACCCACCGCACGCCAGCACCAGCCACTACCGGGTAAGCCACGAACGCACCCCCTTGTGTCCACCCGTGACTTGCCACCCTGCGCCTTGGCCCTTGTACAATGCGCTTAGTAGGCGCGCTCTTTCCGCCCCTCTATGTAGTTGATAAAGGCCCTATTGGCCACTCTATTTCCCCCCGGGGTAGGGTAGTTGCCCGTGAAGTACCAGTCGCCCAAGTCATGCGGGCAGGCCACGTGGAGGTCGCTTATCGATTGGAAGATGATTTTGACCTCCGCCCGGATGTCCGGATGCTTGAGTAGCACAGCCAGCTTCTGCGATATCTCCTCGGCCGTGAAGGGCGCGTAGATGGCCTTCATGGCATTCTCCACCTGCACCTCGCTGCGGGCATTCTGCTGCTTACACGCCATGTAGGTCTCCTGGATGATGTGGCCCTGGCCGCGCTCCTTGAGTAGCTGGATGGCCGCCTGGAAGGCGCAAAGATCCTCTAGGCGCGCCATGTCGATGCCGTAGCAGTCCGGGTAGCGGATCTGGGGCGCGCTGGAAACCACCACGATGCACTTGGGCTCCAGCCTGTCCAGAATCCGCAGGATGCTCTCGCGCAGCGTGGTGCCGCGCACTATCGAGTCATCGATTATTACCAGGTTGTCCTGTTGCGGGCGCACTGTCCCGTAGGTGATGTCGTAGACGTGCGGCACCATGTCCTTCCGCTGCCCATCCTGGGCAATGAACGTGCGCAGCTTCACGTCTTTCACCGCCACCTTCTCAATCCGCACCTTATGCCCCAATATCGCCCGCACGGCCTCTGGGGCTGCCGGACGTTGCGCCAAGATCGCCCCAATCTTGCGCTCTGTAAGCCAATCCTCTATCCCGTCTACCATCCCGTAGAAGGCAGTTTCCGCCGTGTTGGGAATGAAGGAGAACACGGTGTTGTCCAGGTCCTCGTCTATAGCCCTGAGAATGCTGGGCACCAGCCTACGCCCCAGCATGTGGCGCTCACGGTAGATCTGCCGGTCGGTGCCCCGCGAAAAGTAGATCCGCTCAAAGCTACAGGAGGCCCGCCGGGCCGCCGGGCGCACTTGATCCACTATCACTGCGCCGTCACGCTTGATGACTATCGCCGCCCCTGGCGCCAGCTCGTGCACCTGCTCATAGGGCACATTGAACACCGTCTGGATGGGCGGACGCTCTGAGGTCACCACCGTGATCTCCTCCGAATCGTAGTAGAAGGCCGGGCGTATCCCCCACGGATCTCGGCATACGAACGCATCGCCATGCCCCATGAGGCCGCCCAGCACATAGCCACCATCGAAATCCTTCGTGGCCTCTGCCAACAGCGCAATTACATCGAGGTGCTCGGCTATCTGCTGCGATATCTCAATGTTCGCTAGTCCCGCATCCTTATATTCCCGGAAGAGGGTCTCGTTGGCCCTATCGAGAAAATGCCCGAGCTTCTCTAGCACCGTCACGCTGTCAGAGCGATCCTTGGGATGTTGGCCCAGCTGGATGAGTAGCTCAAACAGCTGCTGCGTATTGGTGAGGTTGAAGTTCCCAGCTATGGCCAGCGTCCTAGCCTTCCAATTGTTTGCCCGTATCTGCGGGTGCACTTGGTCTATCGAGCCATTCCCGTAGGTGCCGTAGCGTAGATGGCCCAGGTAGACCTCGGCTGCAAAGGGCACATGGGCCTTTACCCACGGAACATCGGACAGCTCAGCCCCGTCTAGCGTACGAAGCGGGGCGTTCACCTCCTCAAAAACATCCTTGATCGGCGTCGATGAATTACTCCGCGCCCTATCCATGTAGCGAAAGCCCGGCGGCAGGTTCAGCTTCACGCTTGCTAGCCCCGCGCCGTCCTGACCCCGATTATGCTGCTTTTCCATCAGCAGGTACATCGCCTGCAGGCCCCAACGCCAGCTCCCGTACCGCTCCTCGTAGTACTCTAGGGGCTTCTTCAGACGCAGCAGGGCTAGCCCGCATTCGTGTTTAATCGAGTCGCTCATCTTACCTAGTTAGTAGTTCCCTGTTCTCTTTTTGCCGGCGCATGGAAGTAGCCACCAACGGCCTGCCTACGCAGCCAACAACGCCCTGACCGCCTCCGCTATGTCGGATGCCGTCAGATGGAAAGCTTCCAACAGTACCCCCGGGGTTCCAGACTCCCCAAACCTATCGTCCACGGCTATGAACCGTATGTGTTTGCCCCCATGGGCCGATGCAAACTCCGCAATGGCGCTCCCTATGCCACCAAGACGCTGGTGCTCCTCTACCACCACAAAGGCCTTGGCATGCCGCATGCTGCTCGCAAGCACCGCCTCGTCCAGTGGCTTGGCGGAACTCACATTGACCGCGCTCACCGACAAACCCTCGCGTTCGAGCTGACTAACGGCCTCCAGGGCAGGGTAGAGTAGGCCTCCGCACGCAAACACCACCAGCTCCGGTGCGCTCGTCGACCCGTAGCACTCCCATTTTCCCAGCTCAAAAGCTCGGGCAGGATCCGTGAAATTCTCCGTCGCAGCGCGACCTAGCCGCACGTACACAGGCGAATGGCTCTCGCTGAGAAGCAGCGTCCGCGCTGTAGACTCGGCCTGGTTCGAATCGCAGGGGATGCACACCCGCATCCCCGGAAGCACACGCATCGTCGCAATATCCTCCAGCGCCTGGTGGGTCGCCCCATCTGGCCCAACAGAAAGCCCCGCGTGCGCCCCCGCAATGAGCACCGGCGCCCCGTTATAGCACACGCTCACCCGGAGCTGATCCAGAGCCCGCGTCGTGGCAAACGTCGCGTAGGTGGCAAACACCGGCTTGAGGCCATTCAGGGCCAAACCTGCCGCCACCGATGCACCATTCTGCTCGGCTATGCCTAGCGAGATGAAACGCTCGGGAAACGCCCCCTTAAACTCCTGCAGAAAGAGCGAGGCTGAAACATCCAGCCCCAGCACAACTATTCGCTCATCTCGATGGGCCGCCTCTACCAAGCCCCGTGCAAACCCCTGTCGGGTCGACTCCCGGTTCAACACCCTCGGTACCTCAAACATGGCTAGCACCCCCCCACCTTTTCTTGCCCCTCCCGGTAGCTGCGCGCCAGCTCCTCGAGGAATTCAGGCATTTGCTCGTCTGTCGGCACCTTGCCGTGCCAGCTGTAATCGCCAGCAATGCGCGCAATGCCGTGCCCCATCTCCGTGTTGCAGATCAGCACGCAGGGTCCCTCTAGCCGCTGCCTGAGACGGAAGCCCTCTGCGAGCGCCGATAGGTCGTGCCCATCGAGCGTGAGCACCTGCCAGCCAAATGCCCGCCATTTCGCCTCCAGCGGCTCCAAGGCCATCACCTCGGCATTGGCCCCATCGATCTGTACCCGATTCCTGTCCACCAGGGCGGTCAAGCGGGTGAGCTTATAGAATGAGGCCGACATCGCGGCCTCCCACACGGAGCCCTCCTGGAGCTCCCCGTCCCCTAGTAGTACGTAGGTGTGGTAGTCGCGGTGCGTCAGTCGGGCCGCAAGCGCCGCGCCCACGCCTACTCCAAGACCTTGCCCTAGCGAGCCCGTGGCCACATCCACCCCAGGGAGTCCATGGCGCACGGAGGGATGGCCCTGCAGTCGACTGCCGTACTGACGAAGGGTCGCAAGCTGCTCTACAGGGAAAAAACCCACACGCGCCAGCGTGGCGTAGTAGGCCGGGGCCACGTGGCCTATGGAGAGTATGAACCGATCCCGCGCTTCCCAATGGGGCTGCTGCACATCGTAGCGCAGCACATCCCCGTAGAGCGCCGCGAGGATGTCCGCGCAGCTCAGCGAGCCCCCCAGGTGCCCGCTACCTGCGTGCGTCAGCATGCGCACCACGTCGCAACGTATGTGGTAGGCCAGCTCGGCCAATCGCGTCTGCTTTTCCATTACTCTCCCGCTGCTTGAGGGGCCATGGGGCGGCGGTCGTTGCAGAGCGGGGGCATCGCCACCTGATCCGCTATCGCAAAGGCTTGGGGAAATTGCGGCAGAAGGAGTTGCTGCAGGTGTAGGGCCTCTAGCCGCGTACGGCAATCGCCCACGGCCACCGTGTAGTAGGGGGCATCGTAGGCCATGTAGACCCTCAGCTCCAGCGGTAAGGCCTTCACCTGGGCCTGTATCCGCTCGCTGTCGCTGCGGGCATTCCTACCTAGCCCGCGGTAGAGGCGTATCCGGTAGCCAGGAATACTCGGCTTCTTCCTGTGTTGCTGCGCAGCCTGCAATATCGCCTCTTGAAGCCCATTGGGCCCACGTAGCGTGATCTGTCCCGTACCGTAATCCGCTGCCGAGAGCCGCGTAAAAATTGAACTACTCAGCTGCGCCCTCACGCTCCCCAACGCCAACACCAGGGCCAACAGCACCATGGATACCATCCTTCCGAGCCTAGACACCATGCCCCCTCCTTAAGGTTGTTCTACTTACGCCAAGGCCTCTAGCTGCGCCCGTAGGGCCGCTATCTTGGCTTCGGCATCCGCTTGCTTCTTGCGCTCAAGCTGCACTACTGCCGCCGGGGCGTGCGCCACGAACTGCGCGTTGCCCAGCTTCTTCTCCACTGTCGACAGAAAACCTTGCATATAGCGGAGCTCCCCCTCGAGCTTCTCCCGCGCAGCGCCAAGATCTACCTTGGTCGCTAGGGGAACGAAGCACTCTAGCTTGTCAACCAGGAAGGAGACCGCCCCTTGTGGCGACGCCTCGCAGGCCTCCACCTGCTCCAGCCCAGCCACCTGCTTGACCAAGGCCGTCTCCTCCTCGGTGAATGGATTCTCACCGCGGTAGTAGAGTGCCATGGGCGCCCGCGTGGGCAGCCCGTGCGCGTGTCGCACGTTGCGCACGTTGGTCACTACCTGCTGGTAGAGGGCATAGGCCGGTAGCCTATCCCGTGCCCCTGCCTCACCCCGAGGCATAGGCTGCAGCATGAGCGTTTGCCCCGCCCGGCTACTGTCGAAGGCATGCCATAGCTCCTCCGTTAGGAAGGGCATGTAGGGGTGTAGTATGGCCAAAAGCTGCTCAAAGTAGCTCCGCACCGCGTGCAGCGAGGCCGCATCAAGACCTCTGCCCTCCGTGGGCTTAAGCGATTCGAGCAGCCAAGAGGCAAAATCATCACGGAAAAGCCGGTAGGCTTCCAGCAGGGCCTCGGAAATCCTGTATTCGCTGAAGGCGGTCTCAATGAGCACAAGGCTCTGGTTCAAACGCTGCCCAAACCACCTCAAGGCGGCCTGCGCTGCTTGCGACTGCGCCTGGTGCGGATCGGGCTGCCACCCCTGCACTAGGCGGAAGGCATTCCACACCTTATTGCAGAAATTGCGCCCCTGCTCTATGAGCGACTCATCGAATAGCAGATCGTTTCCGGCGCTCGTGCAAAGCAGCATGCCTACCCGCACCCCATCGGCCCCGTAGCGCTCCATGAGCTTGATAGGATCGGGACTATTGCCCAGCTGCTTACTCATCTTCCGGTGCTGCTGGTCGCGCACTATGCCCGTCAGGTAGACATGCTGGAACGGACGCTTACCGCGGTACTCATAGCCTGACATCACCATCCGAGCCACCCAGAAGAAGAGGATCTCCGGGGCTGTCACCAAGTCCTGCGTCGGGTAGTAGTAGTTGATCTCAGCGTTGTCGGGGTGGCGTATCCCATCGAACACCGTGATGGGCCAAAGCCACGAGCTAAACCAGGTGTCCAGCACATCCTCATCCTGCTTGAGGTCGGCAGCCTGTAGGTGTGCGTTGCCGCTCTCCCTGCGGGCCAGCTCCAGGGCCTCCTCCGCCGTCTCGGCCACTACGTAGCTCCCCTCCCCGTAGTAGTAGGCCGGGATGCGATGGCCCCACCAGAGCTGCCGGGAAATGCACCAGTCGTGCACATTCTCCATCCAGTGACGGTACGTGTTGACAAACTTCGACGGTATGAGGCTAATCTCACCCTGGAGTACGGCCTCTAGGGCCGGCTTGGCCAGTCGCTCCATCTTCACGAACCACTGCTTGGAGAGCCGCGGCTCTATCACGCTGTCCGTCCGCTCGCTGTGGCCCACGCTGTGGGTGTAATCCTCCTGGTGTTCCAATAGGCCCCCAGCCGCCAAGTCCTCCACCACCCGCGCCCTGGCCTCAAAGCGATCGAGCCCCACGTAGAGGCCTGCAGCCGCTGAGATCGTGCCATCGGCGTTAAACACATCGATCACCCGCAAATGGAAGCGCTCGCCGATCGCAAAATCATTGATATCGTGCGCCGGGGTGATCTTCAGGGCCCCAGTGCCAAACGCCGGGTCTACGTACGCATCGGCTATCACTGGCACACTACGGCCCACCAAGGGCACCACCACCTGCTTTCCCACAAGCCCAGTGTAGCGCGGATCCTCCGGATTCACGCACACGGCCACATCGCCCATGATGGTCTCTGGCCGCGTGGTGGCCACCAGAAGCTCCCCTGGGCCCTCGGCTAGCTTATAGCGTAGGTAGTAAAGCGTGCCTGGCTCATCCCGATGGATCACCTCCTCATCGCTCACGGCAGTCTTGGCCACGGGGTCCCAATTGACCATCCGAACCCCCTTGTAGATCAGCCCCTTGCGATACAGATCCACAAACACCTTGATCACGCTCTCCGTGCGGATGGTATCCATCGTGAAGGCCGTCCTCGCCCAGTCGCACGAGGCCCCCAGATGCTTGAGTTGCTCTAGGATGATATCGCCATGCTTATTCCGCCAAGCCCACGCATGCTCAAGAAACTGCTCCCGCGTCAGGCTACTCTTCGCTATCCCCTCGGCCTTGAGCTTGGCCACCACCTTGGCCTCCGTGGCTATCGATGCGTGATCAGTCCCCGGCACCCAGCAGGCATTGTAGCCCAGCATGCGCGCCCGACGTATCAGTACGTCTTGCAGCGTATTGTTGAGCATGTGCCCCATGTGGAGTACGCCCGTCACGTTGGGCGGCGGAATCACTATGGTGTACGGGCGACGATCATCGGGCTCCGAGTGAAAATAGCCATGCTCCATCCAATAGGCGTACCACTTGCCCTCTATGGCCTGCGGTTCGTAGCGTGCCGATAGCTCTTCCTTCATCGTGCGTTTTGCCCTTCTTGTTTCCCTATTCCTCCTGCCAAAACCATCCCACCCCTTAGGAAGGTTGGCCTGGCCTTGATGTTGCCCTAGGGGGCTGAGGCCCTACTGGTCGGTGCGCAAGTCCACGTTTGACCCCGGCGCTATGGCTATGCGCGGCAAGCCACGGTAGCGCACCGTCACCTTGTACGAGGAGGCCTGGATAGTCAAATTCTCCTTGGCCCCTATCCGCACCTCGCAGGAATTGCCCAGCTGAAGCTGCGCATCCCTGCACTCCAGGCCTAGCGCGCTGAAATTGCCCGTGAAGGTGCTGTTGAGCGTGAAGCTGCGGCACTCCCCAGAGCCCGACACCTCCACATCCCCCTTCCCATTCGACCTCGCCTCCACCTTATCGGCCTTAATCGACTTGAACGACATGTCCCCGTTGCCGGCCAGCTCCAGCAATACCTGACCACCCACCAGGGCTCGAGCCGAGAGCTTCCCCGCGTTGATGACCCCAATACGGGCACTCTTCTTGGCCTGTAGATCCCCAGTACTCAACGTAGAGGTGCCCGTATGGTCTATGGTCAGCTCATCCGTGTCCAAGCCCCCGGTCGAGCAGGAACCTACCCCCTTGTAGCTTATTTTCAGATGCCCAGGGGCCACCAGCTCCCCCAGCGACACCTTGCCGCTACCCGCAACTACCAGATCCATTGCGCTAGCCTTTATATCCTTGAGCTTTAGCGAATTCTCACTCGAATGCTCAAGGGTCAATGGCCCCGATGCCAAAAGGCCCTTCCCCTCCAGCTGTGCCTTGCCGTACACCCCGATCTTGAGCGTATCGGCCTCCATGACATCTTTCAGGGTCAGCTTGGCCTCGCCCTCCAGCTTCAGGCCGTTCAGCTTCCTCATGCCCACCGTAACCGTCACTACCGGCCGCTTGCGCATGGCCAAGAGCTCATCGCGCAGCATATTGCTCGCGCTCACTACCAAAGTATCGCCCGCCACCCGCACGGCCAGCTCCTTCTCCAGGTTCTCGTAGCGCGTCTCGATGAGCGCGCTGCACGAATCCGCCTTGTTGACGATGATCTCCACCGGGATGTCGGCCCGGATCGCGGTGAAAACGCTCACCTGCACTTGCATCTTGGCCGGGTAGCGCAGGCGCTTCCGCCCCTCCGCGTAGCCCGACACCACGCCCAACGTGAGCATGAATAGCACCGAGAATAAAACACCTCTTCTCAACATAGTTACGCTCCTACCTCCTATTCTCCAAGTAAATGTCCTTGGAAATCTACATGTTCACGCTGCAGCCAAGGGCTGCGGCTGCAGCCTCCATGGCGGCCTCCGAGAGGGTGGGGTGCGGATGCACCGTCGCGTGGATATCCTCGGCCGTGAGCTTATGCTTGAGGGCCAGCGCCAGCT
The DNA here is from genome assembly GCA_947252645.1 of uncultured Bacteroidia bacterium. Classification (GTDB taxonomy): domain Bacteria; phylum Bacteroidota; class Bacteroidia; order Bacteroidales; family CAJPTX01; genus Bacteroides_D. The sequence continues at coordinate 8,250 of CAMXWF010000004.1, read as the reverse complement.
CAGAAATCTGCTCTGTGGCCTGGGCGCCCACCACGTGCGCCCCGATGAGCTGATGGTTGTCTTTCCGGAAGAGTAGCTTGACAAAACCATCGCGCGCGCCCATGGCCGTTGCCTTGCCAGAGGCCGTGAAGGGAAATTTCCCCACGATGTACTCCATCCCCTGCTCCTGGGCTTGGTGCTCCCGCAGGCCCGCCGAGGCCACCTCCGGCGTGATGTAGTAGCAGCCGGGGATGATGCCGTAATCGAGAGGCTCCACGGCTCGACCTGCTATATGCTCCACGCAGTGGATGGCTTCAGCGCTCGCCACGTGCGCCAGCGCCACGGTGGGGATCACATCGCCTATGGCGTATACCCCAGCCACGTTGGTAGCGTAGTGGGCATCTACCTTGATGCGCCCGCGCTCAAGCGCTATCCCCAGGGCTTCCAGCCCCAAGCCCTCCACGTTGGGGGCTATCCCCACGGCCGAGAGCACCATGTCCACATGCAGCTGCTCTGGGCCCTTCTTGCTCTCCACCTCCACCACGCATCCCTCGCCCGTGGTGTCTACCCGCTTCACGGAAGCCCCCACGAGGGTCTTGATCTTCTGCTTGCGGAAGGCCCGAGCCACCGCCTTGCTTACCTCCTCATCCTCCAGCGGCAGCAGATTGGGCAGTGCCTCGATGATCGTAAGCTCCACCCCAAGGCAGTGGAAGTATTCCCCCAGCTCTGAGCCTATGGCCCCAGAGCCTATCACGGCCATGCTCTTGGGCAGCTCTTCGAGCAGCAGGGCTTGACGGTAGCCTATGACTTTTTTACCATCGATGGGCAGGAAGGGTAGCTCCCGAACCCGAGCCCCAGTGGCTATGATGATCGATTTGGCCTCCAGCGACGAGAGCACACCCTCGGCATCCTTCACCAGCACCGTGTGCGCATCCCGCAGGCTACCCTCACCAGCCACCACGGTCACCCCCGCCTTGTTGAGCAGGTAGCTCACGCCTTTACTCATAGTGGCCGCAACCTCGCGGCTGCGAGCCACCACCCGCGGCACATCCACCATCACCTGGCCCGACTGCACGCCGTATGCGGCCGCATCCTGTGCCGTGCGAAACACGTGCGCGCTCTGCAGTAGTGCCTTCGTGGGAATGCAACCCCAGTTCAGGCATACGCCCCCAAGGTTCTCCCGCTCCACAATGGCCACCTTCATCCCTAGCTGCGCCCCACGCAGGGCCGCCACATAGCCCCCGGGGCCACTACCTATCACCACCAAATCGTACCTCATCGTCCCTCCTTTGCTCTGCCTACGCTACTGCGTATAACAGATACTACCACATGAATGTTACTATTATGCCCCATTGTCGCTCGGGAGACTCTTTAGCACCCGGAGGAGCAAATCCCAAAACTTCTGCACAGACTCCACCTCTAGCCGCTCCTGCGGGGTGTGCGCACCCACTATCGTGGGCCCGAAGGAAACCATGTCGACCCCGGGAATCTTTTTGGCAAAAAATCCGCACTCCAGCCCCGCGTGGATCGCGCGCACCTCAGGCTCGCGGCCAAAAAGCCCTACGTAGGCCTCCCGCACTATGCCTAGGATCGGTGACTGGCTATTGGGCGCCCAGCCTGGGTAGTCATTGCTCTGAGTATGGTTACAAGTCGCCAGGGCGAAGGTGGCGCCCACCATCTCAGCTATGGTCGCCTTGCCCCACTCCGTGGCACTCCGTTGGCTAGTCTCAATCAGCACCCGATGCCCAGGCATGGTGCGTACACGGGCTAAGTTTGTCGAGGTCTCTACGAGCCCGGGCACCTCCTGGCTCATGGCGTATACCCCGTGCGGTAGGGCGTTGAGAAGGTACACCAGCTTCAAACCGCTATCCACCCCGAACACCTCGGCCTCCGGCGCCACCTCATCGAGCGCAATGCTGAGCCCAGGCTCGTAGCGGGTGACTTCGCTCTTCATGGCCGCAATTAGCCCCAGGAGATGATTGCGCGTCTCCCCGGCTTTGTCTGCGCGGCAGGCCACTACGGCCTCGGCCTCCCGCGGAATGGTGTTGAGCAGGTTACCCCCTTGGAATGCAGCTAGCCGAACCCCCTCCTTGGTGCTATCGTTCAGCTCGTAGAGCAGGCGCGCGAGCAGCTTGATGGCGTTGGCCCTGGGCTTGTCGATGTCGTCACCAGAGTGGCCGCCGCGCAGCCCGCTCACCCCTATGCGCCACCATCGCATGGCCTCCCCGACCTCCTCGGCCTCGTATTCAAGCGTAGCCGATGTGTCTACCCCGCCTGCGCAGCCAATGAAAAGCTGGCCCTCATCCTCCGAATCCAAGTTGAGCAGAATGCGCCCGCGGAGGGCATCGGCCGCTACCCCCTCGGCCCCCGACATGGTCACCTCTTCGTCTACCGTGAAGAGACATTCCAAGGGGCCATGGGCTACCGCAGGATCTACTAGCACAGCCAAGGCTGCCGCCACCCCGATTCCATCATCGGCTCCTAGGGTGGTGCCCTGCGCGTGCACCCATCCATCAGTGGCTTCCAGCACTATCGGATCCTTCATGAAGTCGTGCGCGGAGTCCGCCACCTTCTCGCACACCATGTCGATGTGCCCCTGGAGAACTACCGGCACCAGATGCTCATACCCGCTTGACGCCGGCGCCCGCATGAGCACGTTGCCCGCCCCGTTGAGCTCCGTGGCTATGCCGTGCGTCCGACCAAACTGCAGGAGGTACTCCACCATCTTCTCCTCATGCCCCGAGGGCCGAGGCACCGCGGAAAGCTCCTGGAAAATCTCCCACACCAGTCTCGGACTATAGCCTGTTACATCTAGCATATTACGCCCCTTGTTTTGGAACCCTTGCCGAGCCCTTCAGGCCCACGCGAACTCGACCGCTAAGTTAGGCATTCCACACGAACCGAGCCCTATCAAGTATCCCCATCGTGCCCAGCCCCTAGCCATCCGCCGTGCCACACCCTAGGTGGCTTTGTGCGCCCAGTGGGCCCAACGCATAATCCTGCGATGGGCTTTGGACGCATATGTCGAGCTGCATGCCTTGCCTTCGCGGTTTCTTGACGTGGCCATCGAGGGGGCGGTGCCACTCTTCACAGCAAATTGCGGGAAAGTCACTAGCTTTGCCAACTTCACAACTCGGGTTTCGCATGCAGTGCCAGATCAACATCTCGGATCCCCACGACTCCGCATTCTCCCACGACGTCATCGTGGATGCTCGGATGAACTTCCAGGAGTTCAACGATTTCCTCCTTCGAGTCCTCCAGCTCGATCAAGCCGCCGTGACCCCCATTTTCCTCTCCGACGCCCATTGGGCGCGCCATACGGAGTTTGCCCCCATCGAGCAGGATGAGCCCGCGCTCCAGCCCACAGTCCTGATGTCCAAGGCCTCGCTCCAAGACTATGCCCCCGTGGAACACACGCGATTCGTCTTGCTCTACGACCCGCTACGCAACCGTGAACTCCACCTCGAAGTCGTGCGCTTTATCGACCCCGACGTGGACATACCCATGCCCCACGACCTCGGGGGTTCGCTTTGCGCGCAGTGCGCGCAGGACGACCCGCTCTCCCAGAGCAATGCCGACATCGCCGATCTCCTCAACACCATCGCCCTCGACCCTGACTGCGGGGGCTGCGACCTCTAGTGGTGCATGCGCACTAGGAAACCTACCCTGATCGTCGTGCTGGGCCCTACGGCCAGCGGTAAAACGGCCTTGGCCATCCAGCTCGCCCAGCTCCTCTCCACGGAGATCGTCAACGCCGACTCCCGCCAGGTCTACCGAGAACTTCCCATCGGGAGCGCTGCCCCCTCACGCGCAGAGCAGGCCCTGGCCAAACACTATCTGGTGGGCCAGCACTCCATACAGCAACGCTACTCCTGTGGACAGTTCGAACAGGAGGCCTTGCAGGTACTCAACGACCTCTTCGCCCGCCTGCCTGTGGCCATCCTCTGCGGCGGCTCCATGCTCTACATCGACAGCGTCTGCAATGGCATCAGTGCCTTCCCAGAACCCAATCCCGCCCTCAGAGCCGAGCTGACGGAGCAGCTCGAGCAAAAGGGCCCCGGGTATCTGGCGCAACGACTAAAGCTCCTCGACCCCTACTCCTACGCCACCCTTGACCTCCGGAATGGCGCCCGCCTTGTGCGAGCATTAGAAGTCTCGATCCAAACCGGCATCCCGTTCAGCCAATTTAAGGCCCAGCCGGCCCCGCCCAGGCCCTTTGATGTCATCAAGGTGGGCCTCCAGCTCCCCCTAGCGCAGCTAGAGCAACGTATTGCCCGAAGGACCCAGAAAATGATGGACTCGGGTCTACCTCAAGAGGCCAGGGCCCTCTTGCCCTACCGCCATCTGCAGGCCCTCAAGGCCGTGGGCTACCCTGAGCTCTTCGAACACCTCCTCGGCCATACAACCCTCGACACTGCCCTCAATAGCATCCGCCTCCATACCCGCCAATACGCCAAGAAACAGCTCACCTGGTGGAAGCGCGACCACAGCATCGCCTGGTATCACCCCGATGGCGCACAGCAGATTTTCACCGACTTACTCGCAAGGCTGCCCCATGCCGTTCTTTGATGTCATCGTCCCCGTCTACAACCGCCCCCACGAGCTCCAGGAGCTGCTCGCGACGCTGGCCCAGCAGACCTTTCGCGACTTCCAGGTTCTCGTCCTAGAAGATGGCTCCACTATTCCCTCCCGCGACGTGTGCCTCGCGTGGGCATCCGATGTGCCCCTGGTCTACCGCGCCCAGCCCAATGCGGGGCCTGCAGCAGCCCGCAACGCCGCCGCCTACAGCCCCGAATGTACCGCCGAATACTTGGTGTTTGTGGACTCCGATTGTCTGCTTCCCGCCGACTACCTGGCCCTTAGCTACCATTTCGCCCGCGCGCACCCCAACGTGGCCTGCTACGGTGGCCCCGACAGGGCGCACCCCAGCTTTACCCCCATCCAGAAGGCCATCAGCTACTCCATGACCTCCCTCCTCACCACGGGCGGCATCCGGGGCAAAGCCGAGCAGGCCGAAAAGTTCACCCCCCGCACCTTCAACATGACTGTAGCCCGTCAAGCCTTCCAGACCGTCCACGGCTTCCACGCCCACCTACGTTACGGCGAGGACGTGGATCTTAGCCTACGGCTCAGGGAGGCCGGCTACCAGCTTGCGCTTTGCCGCGAGGCCTTCGTCTACCATAAGCGGCGGACTTCTTTTCGCCAATTCTTCTGGCAGGTCTACCATTCTGGCGCCGCGCGGTGGGGCCTGGCCTTGTCGCATCGGGACTCCCTGCGCCTCGTACACCTCTTGCCTAGCGCGGCGGTAGTGCTGCTGGTGGGGGCCTTGGCCTTGAGTTGGACGCCTCTCGGCCAGTGGCTCTTGGGGGCCGCGGCGCTCTATGCTTTGGCCCTCTTCTGCGATGCGCTGCGCTGCACACATGCCCTGCGGGTTGCGCTGCTCAGCGTGGTGGCCAGTGCCATACAGGTAATCGCCTATGGCGTGGGCTTCCTCGTGCAGATGGCGCAATATCCCCGCCGAACCCGCTAGGGCGCGAGGGCGCATGTAACTTTTCGCCCCGCGCGGTCGTATGCCCAGAAGTAGGGCCTAGGCAACCAACCAAGTGCCTGTTGCGAGGCCAATAGCATGATGAAGGCAGAATAATTCATCGATTTACTAGTCACCAATCGATTACGATATATGGACTATTGTGCGTAAATACGTTAAGACGTTCGCGCATGGCTCGCATCTTGGACAAAAATGCCCAATTTCCTTTGTTAGCTTCGTAGTGGCAATCTCCTGATCAACAGCCCATCAGCTCCGTACTTTCTCCGCTTGGAGGGCGTGCTTGAGCGGAGTTGGTACGGAGATGGTACGGAAGCGAAGGCATCCTAGCACTTTCCTACTCACAGAATGCGTAACTTGCGGTGTGCGAATCCATATAGGCATACCATGGGGAGGCTATACCTATCCGTCATTCTAGTCTGTTTACTGCTGGTGGGCCAGTTGCAGGCTACGCCCATAGGTCGCGAACGTGCGCAGCGCATTGCGGCCGCCAAGTTGGCCACGCTTGTGCGAACGCGTGGCCCCCAGCCTACCATGCGGCTGGTCTTGGAGGGCCATGCGACGCGTGGCGGCGAGCCGACCTACTATGTGTTTACCCCGGAGAACCAGTCGGGCTACGTGGTCGTGACCGGCGATGACTTGTGGCCCGAGGTGCTGGGCTACTCGGGGGAGAGCAACTTCAGCGCCGCAGCGATACCTGTGCAGCTTCAGGAGTGGCTTCAGGACTATAGCCTACAAATCGACCGAGCCCGCAGAGGTCAAGGTCGACCTACCACCTCCTATTCCTCTACCCGTTCGGGGCGCTCCTACCCACGCACTGAGCCCCTGCTAGGCGAGACAAAATGGGACCAGAGGCATCCCTACAACGGCTTCCTGTATATCAGCGGGGTTGCCTACCCCACCGGGTGCGTGGCTACGGCTACTGCGCAAATCATGTACCAATATCGCTATCCTAGCCGAGCCCGAAGGGCCATGGTGAACTATGTGGTGGCAGGCAAGAAGTACAGCAACGAGCTAGGCGTGGAGCCCTTTGACTGGGTCAACATGCTTCCTACCTACCGCGGGGCGGAAAGTAGAAAGCAGCAGGAGGCGGTGGCCCAGCTGATGTACCAAGTGGGCATCGGCTGCCACATGCTCTATGGCGAGAACGAGAGCTCCTCGTGGCCTGAGGATGCCAAGCACGCGCTGGCTACCTATATGGACTATAGCCCCCAGATGCTCGTCAAGTACAGGGCTTTCTACTCTTTGCCGGAGTGGACGGCCCTGCTGCAGCGGGAGCTCGAGGCCCGGCAGCCCATCCTCTACTGCGGGCAAAAGCCCCGCAACGGTGGTGGACACGCCTTCGTGTGCGACGGCTACGATGGGAATGGCTACTACCACTTCAACTGGGGGTGGAGCGGCATATCCAATGGCTACTACCTGCTCTCGGATATGGAGCCAGTGGACCAAGGAACCGGCGCGGGCGCCGGCCAGGGGGGCTATAGGAATGAGCAAACCATCTTGGTGGGCGCGGTGCCCAACACGCCAGACTACGCGCTGGAGTATGCGCCCGAGCTTATGGGCGACGTGCTCAACGTGGAGTCCGTGAGCGGCCTGGTGGCCCGCATCAGCGTGCAGGCCTTCAATGTCTGCGTGGGTAAGAAGAGGGCCCGTCTCGGCTTTAGGATCGTTGAGAAGAAGCAGAATGCCCCGGTGGATGTGCTGGAGGGCGATCTGCTCTCTTTCCCTGAGGTCCTTGGGGGCTGGGACAATAGCAGGAATGACCCCAAGTCCGTTTGCACCTACGATTTCTCCGCGCGCCCCGACGGCACCTACCTGCTCTATCCCCTCTACCAGTTTGAGGGAAGCTCGGAGTGGCAGTCGCTGCGCATGTCCTGCTCTTCTGCCCGCTATATTGTCGTCGAGAAGGCCCGCGGTGAGCTCCAGACTAGCTACGATGACTCTTGGGAAAGCACTATCGAGGCCACGGTGACCAAGACTTCCTTCCACGCCAAAGGCCCCGACATGGTGATAATTACATTCACCAATCGGAGCGAACGCACCTACGTGGGCCCGATTTGCTTCGTGTTTAGCGCAAACAACATGCCCACGGTGGCTGAATCCGAGAAGAAAAAGCTGATCTTCCAGGATGTGGTGCTGGAGCCTGGCGAGAGTTTCGACTACTCCTACGCCTGGCAATCCCCATTCCAAGTGAACCTCTCGGCGAAAGCTAAGTATCTCAAAGCGGTGGCTGCTCCGTGGAATATCTCCGTCCCTGCTAAGCCCGAGTATGGGGCTGTGGCAATCCAGGCCATTGCGCTGGACAATGCCCCCTCGGCCCCGCTGGTGGCCCCCTCGCTTAGCCTTAAGCCGCTTAAAGCTATTTACAGCCCTGGGGAGTCGGTGCAGTACGTCTTTTCCCTTGACCAATCGCCCGAGAACGATTTTCAGGGCTGGATTGCCCTTGAGGTGAAGGCTAACAACGCAGAGCAGGCTCTCATACACCAGCTGCCAGTGGAACTGACAAAAGGTCAGCACAAGGAGGTGACCTACACGACGACCTACGATCTCGAGGGTGGCTATGATGCCAAGGTGTTTTTAGGCGTACTAGGCGATGTGGATGTTAGCAAGAACAATGCCCAAAATTGGCAGGAGCAAGTTTCTGCCCAGCAGCGATTTGAGGTGTTGCAGGCCCCGGCGCCGCAGCCCAAGGAGGCCACGCTGCAGGTGACCGTTACGCCGGCCGG